>JAZRJL010000077.1:0-18586 GCA_045645805.1 Clostridia bacterium
GTACAGACTTCAATAATTTAAAACTTGTTGCAAAAGGCTACAACACTGGAAACGAAACAGAAGTATCAATGATAGCAGGTTTTTATGAAAACGGTGAAGGGGTAAGATTCGACACATGTGGTATGGACAAGAAAACTATATCACAGGGAACTTTCGATAAGGAATATTTAATAGAGAATCAGGAAACAACCGGAGATAAGCTTAAAATTTTCATATGGAATACAGAAAATATTAAACCATTTGCGGACAGCTTAGAATATTACTTGCCACAGGCAGAGTAAGAATTAAATAATTGTAGAGGTGAAGAAAATGAAAAAGAATTTATGTATCAAATTAATGTGTTTGAGCTTAGTTATGATTATGGTTGCATTATCGTTTGTCGGATGCGGAAAAAAAGTTAACGACAAGGATGAACAGGGAAGAACGATTATATCTATTGGTGCTTGGCCGGCTAAAGCGGGCCCCGATCTTGACAATAGAATAAAAACGAAGGAAAAATTTGAAGCGGAAAATCCTGATGTTGTTGTTGAAGGCGATGTATGGACTTTTGATTTGAAATCATTTTACGCAAAAGCAGCAGGTGGACAACTTCCTAATTATTACATCACTAATTTAACAGAGGTTTCACAGATAATAGATTCTGGTTATTCAGCTGATGTTACGGATGCAATGGAAAAATATGGATTTTTAGATAAACTTAACCCGCTTATTCTTGATCTTATAAGCAAAGACGGAAAAGTTTATGCAATTCCATACAAAGCATATGCGTTAGGGCTTGCTTTTAATGCAGAACTTATGGAGGCTGCGGGATTGCTAGAGGCGGATGGAACTCCTAAACAGCCTAAGGATTGGTATGAACTTGTAGAATTTGCAAAAAAAATAAAAGATACAACAGGCAAGGCTGGTTTTGTTTTTCCATCGGCAAATAACTTTGGTGGATGGATATTTACTCCGATAGCATGGAGCTTTGGTGTTGATTTTATGGAACAAGATAAAGATGGTAAATGGCAGGCTACATTTAACACACCAGAGGCCGTTAAGGCATTAGAGTACATTAAGGATTTAAAATGGAAATATGATGTAGTGCCAAGTAATACGCTCATTGACGGTACAGAATACTATAAAGTATTTGCAACCGGCAATGCTGGAATGATGATTACTACTGGAGAGTGTCCCAGAGAGGTGGTTAAGTATGGAATGACTCCTTCACAGTTTGGTATGATGGCGTTACCGGCAGGTCCAAAACGTAATGTTACATTGTTAGGTGGTACAATAAACTATGCTTCTAATAATTCTACAAAAGATCAAATTGATGCAATATTGCGTTGGCATCTCATAACAACCAATCATGTTTTGACTGAACAATACAAAGAGTCGGCAGAAAAAACCGTTGCAAGAGAGGCAGGACTTGGTCAGCTTGTAGGTATTAAAAGTTTGAGTATTTGGAATTCCAAAGCAGAAACACTTGCATATCAACATAAAATGATTGATAAATATACGAATACTAATCCCAACTTTGTTAAACTTTATAATGACTATGTAGCAAATTGTCCGGCAGAATTGCAGTTAGAAGAACCTGTATGTGCTCAGGAATTGTATTCTCTATTGGATGGTTGTATTCAGGAAGTTTTTGCAAACAAGGATGCTGATTGTGCAAAACTTATTGCTGATGCTGCATCTGATTTCCAGAAGAATTATCTTGATAATTTGACATATTAATCTGGAATAGTGATATGGGGCAGATAATTCTGCCCCAATTTTTTGGAAGGAAATTTACTTATTCGTATAGCGACCAATAGTAATGGGGACATATTGGTCATTCTTTAATAAGAAAAGATGAAAAGTCCACGGTGTTTAATATTGATTATATCATAAAGGTTAAAAAGAAAGGAGAGTATTGATATATTCAGGACTAAATATATCATACAAGTGGAAAATATGGATAAGATTAGAATTATGTTAGACACTGATCTTGGTAGTGATTGTGATGATACAGGTGCTTTGGCTGTTTTACATAATCTTGCAGATAAAGGAAAAGCTGAAATACTTTCGGTAACTCATTGTGGTTCTGAAATAAGCGGAGCAGTGGCAGTTAAAGCAATAAATGAGTGGTATAAAAGAGAAGAGATTCCCATTGGAAGATATGATAAAGGTGTGTTTTTAGAGGAAGAGGATTGTAAAATATATACTCAACCGCTTATGCAAGAATATTTAAAAAATCATTCGATGCCCAGCTTTGAAGGTGCCGTAAAAGTAATGAGAAGAACCCTTGCGGAAAATAACGATGTTACAATGGTAGTTATAGGAATGCTTAATAATATTGCCGAGCTTCTTAAATCAGATCCGGATGAAATAAGTTCATTGAATGGTGTTGAGTTGGTTAAAAACAGCGTTAAGAATATGTATGTTATGGGTGGGGATTTTCAGGATTTATCTTATTCTGAATGGAATATAAAGCTGGATATAAAAAGTGCACAGTATGTTTCTGAAAACTTTCCCAAACCTATAATATATTGCGGATTTGAGCTTGGCGTTAATGTGTTGACAGGCGTATACTTGAAATCTGAGCCAAATGAAAACCCAGTCAGGTTTTCTTATTCCAGATATCCCCGTTGTTCAGACGGTTTAAGAAGCAGTTGGGACCCAATAACGGTTTATTGTGCCGTGAATCAAGAAAATCCGTTTTTTACCAAAAGTGAAAACTGTAATATTGGATTTGATGATGAGGGGAAAGTTAAAATTAAAGGAGGCGGCAAGGACTGTTATCTTATTGCAATTTCATCAGAGGATGAGGTGCAAAAAACAGTTGATATGTGGTTGCATTGACAGGAATATCATCATGGTGGGATGAATGAAATAAATAAATGGTAAATAGTTATATTTAAAAACAATAATATGTTATTTAAGGACCTAGTGTTTTAATTTCATTGAAAGGAAGGATATAAATGAAATCTGAGGAGTCTCTTTACTCTGTTACGAATGATGTTGAAAAATGTATAAAGATAGTGTCAGAAAGAATGATTAATTTACGTCCGAGAGGTAAGATAGAATATTATCCTTATTATAAAAACGATATTTACTATATGGATGATTGTAAAGGGCGGATGTATGTTGATTTAAAAAATTTATATCCAGAAGCTCAAAAGGGTAATATTGCATATATTAAAACTTATTTGCAGTGTGTGTTGCCGTATGAGGTTTTAATACATATATGGGGGGATACGGAACTTTATATTGATGGTATAAAAGTTTATGATAGTGATTCAGCTGAAATAAACCGTGAAGATAATAGTGGTTCAGTAAAAGTAAATGTTAAAAAAGGAAATAACGAATTGTTATTCAAAGCAAAATGTGACGGAAATTCCTTTTTTGTTTCTTTTATGGTATCTGTCCACAAATATAAATGGTGGGCAAAGGATTACATTTTTCATTCCAGAGCAACCAATCCGTTAGATTGTTTTGAGGGAGAAGATGGCGTAGCCATTTCGAGACTTTTGAAACAGGGCGAGGTATTTGATGGACAATATGTTTTTCCTCAAAAACCTGTTGCTAAAAACGTAATTAATTTCAGCGATTTATATTCGGAAAACAATGGAGATATAGCTTATGCTCTTACTTATGCAAAAAATGATGGAAGCATAGAGATAAAACCATTTTCTGCAATTAAAGTTTTTTTGAATAATAATGAAATTGATTTTAATGGCACGATAGATTTTAAAAAGGGAGACTGTGTTTTAATAAAATCGCTTAGAGAAGAGAAGTGGGGATTTAGTTATAAATCTTATGATAATATTGGTATACCCTTCTTGAAATCTAAAAGAAATGCAGACGATGAGTTTTTGTTGCTGGGTTCTTTTGGAACAAAAGAAATGTTTGATATGAAGTTTGGACCAGAGTATAATATTAGTTTTATTGAACCGTATATTGATGACAACTGGAATAAAATTTTTTGGCGTTTATGCGGTGATAACCTGTATATAAGAGCGTATATGGATACTTGTTTTTTTTCACAATGGTTTTATGCTCTTATGGTTGGACAATTTGGACTTCTTGATGCTTCAAAAGCATTAAAGGACAACAATCTAAAACAATATTTTTGTGATAGCATCAATACAATGGCATCCTACTATAATTATTGTAAATATGAACAGGAACTTTTTGGTTCTGCCAACTTCTTGTGTAATATACGCAGTGTGGATTTTGATAATATTGGGTCTATGTGTATGAGTTTTGCTGAACTTTACCGAATAAGCCCAAGCACAAAAACAAGGTATTGTATGGAATTACTTGAAAACGAGGCTATAAAAAAAATCCCCAGATTTGATGATAAAACATTCAGACGACCAGAAACAATGTGGGCAGATGATACATATATGATTAATCCTTTTTTGGTTCGAATGGGATTAATTAAAAACGATGACAGCTACTTTAATGAATCTGTAAATCAGTTTTTGGGTTATCATAAGCGTCTTTATATCAAGGAGGATGGCATTTATTCACATATTTATTTTCTGGATAAAGCTACGGCAAATAATATTCCGTGGGGTAGAGGGAATGGTTGGTTTTTTAATTCACTTTCGGATGCGTTGTTATGTATACCTGATAGAATAAATGGTAAAGAACAATTGAAAAAAATATTTGTTGATTTCGCGTATGCTTTATTAAAGTTTCAGGATGATGATGGATTATGGCATCAAGTTTTGAATGATGGTGATTCGTATTCAGAGACATCGTGTACAGCAATGTTTTTACTTGGCTTATGCCGAGGGGTAAATATGGGACTTTTGAATAAAAAAGATTTTATGCATGCGATAGAGAATGCTTATTTAGGATTGATCCGGCACAAGATTTACAACGACGGAAATGTTACAGATGTTTGTATGGGTTCAAGCTGTTCCATGGAAAAAAAGTATTATTTACAGCTTGGAACAATTGATAATGATGATCATGGAACAGGAGTTATTCTATCTGCTTTTGCGGAATATTTGAAATTACAGGACAATATGTAGATTTAACCGTTTTGTGTAATGTTGATATAAGATATAGGACAAAGAATGGTTGTAGATAGTTGAGAAAGATCAAATTATAAAAATTACAATGGCGGTTGTTTGAAACCGCCATTGTAATATATTTTAGTTATTTATATTTAAAAATAGTTATTTTTATATTCAGTCGGTGTTATGCCGACTATGTTTTTAAAAATTCGACTAAAATAATAGACGTTTGAAAAACCTGAAAGTTCGGCTGTTTCACCGATGGAATATCGTCTTGTTTTCAAAAGATCGCATGCATAATTGATACGCATCTGAAGAATATATGCTTTTGGAGACATACCGTGACTTTGTATAAATATTCGTTTGAAATATGTATAGCTTATATTGCATTTCTCGGACGCAATATCGAGGGGAAAGCTTTTAATGAAATTTTGGTTAATGTAATCAACTCCAGGTTTTATTTTATCATATTGTAATTTATTTATATAAAGGTTTTCATTTTGCAAAGCTCCGATAATTTCATACAGTAGACCGATGCAGGAATAAATGTATCCATTGGGTTTTGAACGCCAGATGCTTTCTGCTTTTCGGAAAAGCTTTGATAATTCTTTGTTTTTCTGAGCGTTTATAAAAAAAGGCTTTACCTTAACAGGTTCTTGTGTTTCAAAAAATATATCAATACAGCTACCTGTTTCAAGTGTTGTAGTATTGTATATAGTGTAAATATCGGTTTTGGGGAGAAAGCGAATACTGTTTTCTTTTTCATCTACCAGCATATCACCATATTTTATGCGAACTGATCCGTCAAGCTTAAAAATCAGCTCATTGCAACTCAATGTTCCGGAATAATCGTGTGATTGACCCTGTGTGCTTGAAAAATTGATGATGGAAACAATATTTGTAATTAGTATTTTATCATTAAACATCGCAACCAATCCTCCAATAATGTATATAGTATACTTTATATTCTATTTTATGTCAATATTTTGTTTCAAAAAGTACAAAAAAGTTGTTTTGTGCATTTACTTTTAGTTCTAAATGGAATATTGTAAAAGTGAAAATAATGTATAGGAGTTATTATTATGACTGAAAGAATTGAAAAAATAGAACGCATTATAAATTCAACAGATATTTATCCGGAGGCTCAAAAGGTGGAGTATGATCCGTTTGACCTTGCTTTGTCTGATTCAAAACGGATTTCAAAGAGACTTGAAAAGTATATTTTAGAACAACCTGTTATGATAGAGGATTGGCAGGTGCTTTTTGGGCATTTCAGATTTGATGGTAGTGTCGAAAGTGATCTGTTTCATCGTACGGGACATAAAAATATTTCTATGGCAGTAAAAGAATTTTATTGCAAACCTTATAATAATCTTATTACCTTTGAATGGCAACATTCCACACCAGATTATGAAAAAGTTATTAAAAGAGGTATAAGAGGTCTTTTAGATGATATAACTACATCAAAACTGTTTCATAGAAACAACAAAGAAAAAATAGACTATCTTGAAGCTCTGGAGGAATTTTGTCATACTGTTATTAAATGGGCACATAAATGCGGTGATGCTTGCCTTGAAAAAGCGAAACGCGAAAGAAATGAAAAAAGAAAAGAAGAACTTGTTCGTGCATATCAGACACTTTACAAAGTCCCTGAAAATCCTGCGGAGAGTTTTTATGAGGCGATGCAGACAATTTACCTGTGTTTTGAATTTTTACCTGATAGCGTTGGTACCATTGACAGATTTTTGTATAAATACTATGAACGAGATATAAATGCAGGAAAGATGAATCGAGAAGAAGCAAAAGAAATGCTTCAATGCCTGTTTTTGAGATTGCAGAGTCATACGAGAGTTGATCGAGTGTACAGAACACGTGGTGCAGAGTGTCATTTTGCATTAGGTGGATACCTGCCAAATGGTGAGGACGGGTTTACTGATTTAACAAAACTTATTGTTGAATCTATTATGGAAATGCATATGCATTGTCCGCAAATCAGTCTCAGATGGACAAAGAAAACTCCACATGAGATTTTGCGTTATATGCTTGATTGCGAAAGAAATGATAAATTCAAAAGGATTGCTTTTGTAAATGATGAGCCACGAATTGAAGGATTTATGAAAAACTTGAATTTACCTTACGAAAAAGCAGTAAATTATACAATGGTAGGATGTAATGAACCCGCATTTCAAGGCTCTATATGGATGGGTGGAAATACAGTTAATATTGCAAGGTCGATGACAAATACACTTTATAGTTGCTCTGATAGGGCGATTAAGTGCAAAAATTTTGATGAGTTTTATGCATTATATGAAGAAAACCTTAAAGCAGATATAGATGAAGTAATAGATATTGCAAATAAATTTAATGCTATGCGTGCTAAAGATATTAATATTGCAAGCGCACCTTTTTTGAATGGTTGTATTGAAAATGCAACATCTCCTACAAGGGGAGGCTGCGAAATAAAACTTGGCGGTGCAAACTTAATGGGTCTTACCTGTGTTATAGATTCACTTTCCATAATTAAACAGTTTGTTTATGATGAAAAACAAATTTCTATGGAATACCTTATAGATGTGTTGGAATCTAATTGGGAAAAGGATCCTGATTTAAGATTAAAAATATACAAAACTGGTAAATTCTTTGGGAATAACATTGATTTATCAGATGGTATGGCGGCTCGATTTACAGACAGTTTATATAAATTTACACACAACAAACGACTGGCAAATGGTGAACATATTTTGTTTGGAACATTGGCAGGCTATAATGCACATTATGCTTGGTTTGGTAAAGAAACAAAAGCTACACCTGATGCACGGTTTGATGGTGAAGAATTTATGGTTGGTGTAGGTCAATCAAGAGGCAAGGATAGAGAGGGGATCGGAGCACTACTTTCATCTGTAGCAAAGATGCAACCGTCTGGAATACTTTGTGGCCCGTATCTTTTAAATCTTATGGTCGATGAGATGCTGATTCGAAAGGATGAATATTTCGAAAAAATGGTTGATCAGATTGAAACATACTTTAAAATGGGTGGAATGCATATTCAGCTTAACTATGTATCGGCAGAAGAACTTTTGGAAGCAAAAAAAATGCCTGAAAAGTATAACAGTATGAAAGTGCGAGTTTCAGGTTATTCTGGGATTTTTGTTACACTGGGGGAAGATATTCAAAATGATATAATCAATCGAACAAGAAAAGGAAGTATGTGAGTTTATTACGGGGCTAAATTTGTTGTAATTTACTGATAAACTGATTTGGCAGGTGGCAGATAAGAAGGTTGATGTAATGCAATATAAACTATTCGATATTCAAAAAAACTCCTTTGTAGATGGACCGGGGATTAGGACAGTTGTTTTTTTTAGAGGGTGTAACTTAAGATGTCAATGGTGTCATAATCCTGAAAGTCAAAGTGGAGAAAAACATATGTTTTTCTATGAAGAAAAGTGTATTAAATGTGGGAAATGTACTAATATTTGTAAATATGATGCAATAAACTTTGGAACGGTTGAGGACAATAAATGTGTTTTTTGCGGTGAGTGCGAAACAATTTGTCCGGGATTTGCTTTGAAACAAAGTGGATTTGAGATTGATGAAGAAAAAATACTTGATGAAGTGTTAAAGGATAAACAGTATTACGAAAACTCTGGCGGCGGGGTTACGTTTTCCGGTGGCGAATGTATGCTTTATCCTGATGAGCTTGCGATAATTTTAAAAATGTGTAAAGAAAATGGGATACATACGGCGGTGGATACTGCAGGATGTGTACCGTGGTTAAATTTTGAAAAAGTACTACCTTACACTGATTTGTTTTTATATGATATAAAGACCCTCGATAACGAAAAACACAAAAAATATATTGGAAGCGGAAATGAACAAATTTTAAAAAATCTAATGATGCTATCTCAAAGAGAGGCAAATATTTGGATCAGGATTCCTGTTATTCCTAATGTAAATGACGATGAAATTGAGAAGATTATAACTTTTGCAAAACAATTAAGACCATTAAAAATTGAGCAATTGCAATATCACACATTGGGAGAAGGAAAATATAAAGCATTGCGAATGGAGTATAAGTTGAAATGAAAAGTGAATCCTTGCCAAAGTGGTAAGGATTCACACTGCCACGTGATATAGTCACATTGTTTTTTTATAGTGTATTATTTATTGCGTATTATTTTATAAAGACTTTAATAATGAGGAAATATTGAAATAATTGGACTTTGTAATTGCAGAACTTAAAATATGGGATGATGGAAAACACAGGCAATATACTGGTGTTTTAAATGTTATCATAAAGGAAAACTTTAATAAATTAGATAACCTTAATGTCTCTTTTGCTGTTCGCACTCCGCTTATACCAGATATTACGGATAGTTTTGAAAACATAAGTAAAATTAGGAATTTTGTAAAAGATTTCAAGAATATACATGATTATGAATTGTTGGAATACAATCCTTTGGGTAGTCTAAAAATGTAGCTTTGGGAAAAAAGTAAAATGATTTTGGTGCAATAGATAACTCTTTGGAAACTCTTGAAACCACCATTTTAGATAGTTCAACATTACATTTTAATTGTATTATAGATATTACTAGTTCATTATTTTTATAAAAATTTTTGTATAGAGTTTTGAAACAGACAATAAGCTCAGGTAAATGAGAATATATTTGAAAAATATTGGAGGAGAGAGTTGTATATGAAAAAAGGAATCAGAGGCCATGATATAAGGGCAACGGGAATTGAAAACATTTCTTTGTGTGCAAAAGAACATGACATAGAGTATTTACAGTTGGTTCTTGAGAAGAGTATAAGCGGGTTCAAAAAAGGTGATTTTACTGAAGAATATGCAAGGGAAATAAAAAAGCAGTTGAGTGATACCCAAGTTGCCATTCTTGGTAGTTACATAAACCCTTCAAATCCTGATGATACCGAGATTGCAAACGACATTGAAAAGTTTAAAGAAAAGATCAAGTTTGCAACGTTATTAAAACCCATTGCAATAGGCACTGAAACAGGTGTCTATAAAGACGGGATGACAGATTCAGAGGAGGCGTATCAGCGCGTTCTTGAAACAATGCGTGAAATAATAAGCTTTGCAGAAGAACAGAGGGTCAATGTAGGGATTGAAGGTGTTCACTGCTTTGTTATAAATACTCCAAAGAAGATGAAAAGACTTGTGGATGACCTGAATTCACCAAATGTAAAAGTGATTTTTGACCCTGTAAATTATCTGAATGTTGCGAACTATGAAAAACAGGATGAAATGATAGAGGATATGTTTAATCTTCTTTCGGACAAGATATGTGTTCTCCACGCAAAGGATTTTACTGTGGAAAACGGAGTGTTCCGTATGGTGAAGCCTGCGGAGGGTATGCTGAATTACAAGCTTATATTTGAAAAAATGAAAAAACATAACCTTGACATACCGATAATATGTGAAGAAAGCAACGAAGTTGAAGCAAGTATTGCTTTTGATAAATTAGAAAAATTGTGGAGAAACTAAAAATGGAAATCAGAAAATCTTGGCTGTTTGAAAGCGAAAGGAATAAGCTTAGTTGTGATATGGAGATTGAAGCAATTTAGGCACCCCGGCGAATTTTGTGTAAATAGAATTTCCTTTCAAGCAAAATATGAATATCAATTGTTGGATTTTAACCTAAAATCAGGCTGATTCATTTGCCCTTAATTACTACTCGTCCGATAACTTGGACTGTATGCACGAGCTTTTTGTGAATGCTGTTCAAGTTTTTGGACATACTATTTTCAGGGCAAATTTATGCCGTTCTGTCTTCAAACATGACCTTGAGATAGCTCAAAACAATATCCCAATTTCGACATCTTTGTGTCCAACGTTTTACAATGTTTTTCGACGCATGAATATGGCGGTCGAGTTGAACACCCTGGCCGTTTTAGATTGAACACCCTCGTCGCTTAAAACTGAACAGTGTCGACGGAGTGACTGTACATTGACTTTCTTTAACAAGAATGGTATAATTAAACTGCTTTTAACCATATCGGAGGATAAGGCTACGCTGAGGAGCGACCCGAGCGCCGTATATGGGGTTTGGCAAGGAGAGTGATGCATTGGGTGTGTCACTCTTTTTCTTTTGTTCTGCACATAAAACACTCTCCTTGGAAAACCTTAAAGCGTTAAACCTTGGGTACGGGCAAAGCCTGATGCACCGAAGGTGCTTTAAATATCAGCTACTCCTTTACGCTTACGCATAGATTCCTTGCATTCAATCAGAATGGAATATGAATCGTGTACGATTCTGTCGCATATTGCATCAGCAAGTATTGGATCACCAATCTTTTCACGCCATCCCGGAATATCGAACTGCGAACAAAAGATCGTTGAAGCTTTTTTGTATCTTGCTTCTGCAATTTCAAGCAAGTCTCTTGCTTCCGTTTCCTTCAGCGGATAAAGTAACCATTCGTCCAGAATTAGTAATGCTGGCTTTTTGTACTGCTGAACAACTTTTCTGTAAGTTCCGTTTCCTCGTGCAATTGCAAGTTCTGTGAGTAATTCCGGCAAGCGTATGTATTTTACCGGAAGAAAATTGCGGATTGCAGGCATACCAATTGCACAGGCAATGTATGTTTTACCACTTCCGGTTGCTCCAAGCAACAGAAGATTGTGATACTCGGTAATGAAATCACAGGTTGAAAGTCTTGCAAGCTGAGTTTTGTCAAGGTTGCGGTCTGCATGATATTCAATATCTTCAACACAAGCCCCGGCATCCGAAAATTTTGCCTGCTTGATTAAACGTTTTAAGTGGTTGTTCTTTCTTGAAGTCCATTCCTGATCCACAAGTAATCCGAAACGGTCTTCAAAAGGTAAACCTGTAATATTAGCATCTGTAAGCTGCTCCCTGAAGGCTTTTGCCATTGTTGTCAGCTTCATTTCCTGTAATTTGGTTATTGTATTTTCAATTAACATTATCCATCTCTCCTCTCATAATACTCAGCACCACGGGTAAAACCATACTGTGATGTTGATATCTTTTCCGACTTTTTAGGTTCAATTCTGTCCTGACCGGAAGATAGTATAGCCTGTATATTTTTAAGAGATGGTCTTGGTGTAAATGTTAATGCCTTAAAACAAGCATTTTCTAAACGTTCAGCGGAATATTTGTCCGCCAGCTTCAAAACACCCATACAAGCCTTGTAACCCTGTTGTTCTACCTTGTAGCCACCTAAGATGGCAGAAACAACAGTTTCAGTTCTTTTACCGATTTTGGATGCCCATTTTCTGAACCGCTCTCCATTCCACTGAACATATTGCTGATGGTTCGGCGGCATATGTACTTCAAGAGTGCTGTATTTATTGGAACGTCCATAAAGCCTTGGATGAGAAGCTATGCGGTTGCCGCCATAAAACACTTCTACCGTTGATTTTGTGATTCGGACATCAACCTTTTGCTTGATATATTCATATGGCACAGAGTAATTTTGCTTGTGAACTGATATATGATAGTTAGGTGCAACCGTTGCAATTTTCCATTCCGAAAGTTCAAATGGTTTTGGGGGCAACGGAAGCAGAAAGGCCTTTTCTTCTTCAAAGGCATCGGCACGGCTTCCGTCACGTTTTTGAAAATCCTTATGATTAAATTTGTATAAGCGTTCGGATATTGCCTCGTTCAATTCCTTAAGGGATAAAAAACGGCGGTTACGCAGTGCTGCAAGTATGAAATTAGAGATGACTCCCACCGTACCTTCAACCATGGCCTTATCCTTAGGAGAACGAACTCTGCACGGTAATATAGGTTTGACATGTGAATATGTTTGGTTGCAGGTTCTGGGTTATCAGGATACACCGATAGGTGATTGGCTTGATCTGAGTTCGGAACTTGTGAAAGATAAGTGGATATCGTTCAAATTAAGATACTATCCTTCGTCGGGAGATGTAGAGATATATGTAGGTGTAGATAAGGAGACCCCGACTTTGAGGCAAACGGCGAAAGGGGTTTATGCGTGGGATAGCGCGAAATCCGGAACCAGGACACTTGGATTCTCGCTCGCACCGGTAAAACAAGTGGGCGACACAACTTATTTTGATAATCTGTCAATAAAGACCTATGGATATTCGGATGTTAGTTCCGGAATTGAGGGGATCGAAGTTGGATTAGAGGGTATAACAATAAATAAAGGTATTTCCCGTGAAGCTTGGATTTTGTGTGCGGCATATGGTAGAGAGGGCATCTTGCAGAAATCTTCAATTCAGGAAATCAAAATACCAACTGGGATAAGTAAATTTGAAGTTCCTGAGAAATTTCTCATTCCATCAGGGAGTGTAAAACTCAAGTGTTTTGTATGGGAGAAAGAGACATTAAAGCCCTTTTTGGATGTAATCGAATATTAAATTTGAGGTGACTCTAGCGAAACTCCGGAAATATTCAGGTACAGAATAAATGGCAGAGAAATAGCGTTTACTGATGAAGGATATTTCAGAGATATTTCGTTTAGAAAAATGAGAATATCGAAATATCTTAAAGCAGGTTCAAATGCGATTGAGTTATATTGCGATTTCAAACAAAGTGAGAAAATATATGCTGACATAAGAAATGCAGGTAAATTTGAGAGCGTAAGAAATAAACTGACATACGATATGGAAATTGAGAATATTTATCTCGTTGGGGATTTTTCTGTCAGAACTTCGGGCGAATTTGGAGGACTTGATAAGGAGGCAGTAAGATATGTTGGAGAGTTTTGTATTGACAAGCCTGTGAAAACGATAAGGTTGCAAAATATAGAACAACAAGGATTTCCGTTTTTTTCGGGCAGGATAACTGTTCGGAAGTCTTTTGAAATTTCTGATGTGAATAAAAAGCTTATGCTTAACATGAAGGGTATTAACGCAGTTGATATTAAAGTAAACAAAAAAGATGTTTCAATTGTAATATGGAATAATAGTGAAATAGATTTAAGTCCATATTTATCTGAGGGTGAAAATGTTGTGGAGTTTACTTTGGTAAATAATTTAAGAAATTTACTTGGACCACACCACCTTCAGGAGGGAGAATGCTATATGGTTCTGCCGTCATCGTTTATAAAGGGAGAAAATTTTTGGAACTGGACTCCCGGAAAACTGACAGAATGGAACGATGGATATTGTTTTGTAGAAACATCAATAAATTAATTAAAATTGGAGAATTTGAATATGAACATTGAGACAATTATTAAACAAATGACATTTGAAGAAAAAGCACAGCTTTTGACGGGAGAAGAGGATGCTATCAATACCAAAGCGGTAAAAAAATTTGGAATTGTATCTAAATCTATGGTGGATGGACCTCACGGTGTAAGAATTTCAAAAAAAGGAAATTGCACTCATTTTCCGAATATTTGTTCTTTAGCTGCAAGCTGGGATGTTGAAACGGCAAAAAAAATGGGCGAGGCCTTAGCTTATGAATGTATAGAGCACAATGTTGATATACTTTTAGCACCGGGGATAAATATTAAAAGAACACCATATTGCGGAAGAAACTTTGAGTATTTTTCAGAAGACCCTGTTGTTTCCGGAGAAATGGCAGCGGAATACATAAATGGACTGCAAAGTAAAGGCATTGTTTGCAGTTTGAAACATTTTGCGGCAAATAATCAGGAAAAATACAGGCTAGATGCAAGTGCTGAGATTGATGAAAGAACTCTTCGTGAGCTTTATCTTAAAGGTTTTGAGATTGCAGTTAAAAAATCAACGCCTGAAAGTATTATGTGTGCGTATAATAAAATTAATGGAGTGTGGTGTTCTGAAAATCCGCATATTTTAAATGAGATTTTAAGAGACGAGTGGGGATATGAGGGATTTGTGATTTCCGATTGGGGCGCGGTCAGAGATATTGTGAAGTCTGTTAAAGCGGGTCTCGATTTGCAGATGCCAATAAATGAAAATATTGTGGCGGAGTTGAAAGAGGGAGTAGAAACAGGAAAGATTTCTATAGCAGAAATTGATGCTGCAGTAAGACGCGTGCTTAAATTCGCTTTAAAAGAAAAAGCTAGTACAGATAAAAAATATGATAGGGATGAACAATATAAAATTGCAAAAGAAATCGCATCTCAAGGGGTTGTGTTACTCAAAAATGAAAATAATGCACTTCCATTGAACAGTAAAAAATATAAAAAGATTGCCGTAATAGGGGAATTTGCGGAAAATCCGATAGTTTCGGGTCAGGGCAGTGCAGAGGTGCATCAAGCAGCGGAATATACAGACAGCCCGCTTGCGGAATTGAAAAAGTTACTGCCTGACACTGAATTTGTATATAAAGAGATATTTAAAAAACGTGAGTATTCAAAAGAAATGATTTGGCCGGTACTTTATGGTCAGGAATTTATTGATTTTGCAACTGATGCTGATGCAGTGCTTATATTTGCAGGGTCAATGGAATAGGAGGACACGGAAAATTTAGATAGGAGGAGTCTTGAGATAAATCCGAATTATGAAATGACCATTGAGTTTGCATTAAAACATAACAAGAATGTTATAGTTGTTTTGCATACGGGAAGTGCAGTTATTCTTGATGACTGGAAGGATAAGGCAAATGGTATTGTTCAGATGTGGTTTCGACTGTTGTAAAGCCTGTAAAAGAACTAAAACAATTTAAGAAAATTTATTTAAAAAAGGGTGAAGAGAAAAAAATAGTATTTGAACTTGATGAAAAGGATTTTGAGTATTATAGTGTTGTCTTTCATAAATGGATGGTTGAAAACGGCGAATATAAGATACTTATCGGCTCATCATCGAGGGATATTCGGCTTGAACAAGCAATTGTTATTGATAAAGATATGGAATATTCAGTCGATAAAAGTGGCGAAGCTATGATGGGACAGTGAAAATATGCTACAAAGCAATGTGGTTGCTCTCTTGTATAGAATATTAGGAGTAAATACGTAGAATTATTTTGACAAAATGAAATTTATAAAAATATATTTAAATCCGAAAGGGGTAAAAAAATGAAAAAACAGAAGCTTTTAAAGGTAGTGGCACTTATTACTGTGCTGGTGTTATTGACGGGTGTGCTTGCAGGTTGCGGTAAAAATGTAACCGATAAGGATGAAAATGGCAGAACCATTATTTCCGTAGGTAACTGGCCCGCAAAAAAGGGCAAGGAACTGGATTCAGCACTTGCAAGAAAAGAACGTTTTGAACAGGCAAATCCTGATGTAGTTATTCAAGGCGATCCGTGGGTGTTTGATATCAAGACATTTTACGCAAAGGCAGCGGGCGGTCAGCTTCCAACGGTATACATGACCGCATTTACGGAAGTGCCGGAAATTATTAACTCAAATTACTCAGCAGATCTTACAGATGTTTTGAAGAAGCGCGGATATGATGGAATGTTCAACAAGAAAATTCTTGAAACAGTAAGCGATGAGAATGGAAATGTTATGGGATTCCCGTATACTGCATATGTGTTGGGTCTTATATAATGTAGATCTTTTTGAAAAAGCTGGACTTATGGAGGCAGACGGAACTCCTAAACAGCCCAAGAATTGGGAGGAAGTAGCAGAATTTGCAGTAAAAATTAAGGAAGCCGCAGGTAAATCTGGCTTTATCTTCCCAACTGCAAATAATGTTGGTGGTTGGATTTTTACAAATGTTGCATGGTCGTTTGGTGTTGATTTTATGGAAAAGGATAAGGATGGCAGATGGAAGGCAACCTTCAATACACCTGAAGCTGCACAGGCTCTTCAATGGATTAAAGATTTAAAATGGAAGTATAACGTATTGCCTGAAAACAATATTATCGATATGACCGAACTTTATAAGGTGTACGCAACCGGTGGTGCGGCGATGATGATTGGCTTAGGCGATGGAACATCAAGAGTTATGCAGTATGGCATGAATCCCCAACATTTTGGTATAATGGGGATGCCTGCAGGTCCTAAACGTCATGTTGTACTTATGGGAGGAAACGCATGGTACCTAAAGTCTGAAGCCACAAATGAACAGATCGATGCAGGTATACGTTGGTTAGAAACTACTTATAATTTTAATTTGACAGAAGAATACAAGACAAATACAATTACAAAATATAATAAGTGGCTGGAAGAAAACCAAGCGGTTGGCGTGAAGGGGATGAGTATTTGGGCACAAGATTCGGAAACACTTGCTTGGGAAAATAAATATATTGATGAACATACAAACATTAATATAAACCATGTAAGACTATATAATGAGTTCTGTGCGGATTGCCCTGCTGAAATTCAGGCGGAAGAACCTGTTTGCTGTCAGGAACTTTATGCAATTTTGGATGGTTGTATTCAGGAAGTTCTCACAGATAAGGATGCAGACACTGCTGAACTTATGGTGAAGGCAGCAGCTGATTTCCAGGTAAACTATCTTGATAATTTGACATATTAGTTAAAAAAATATATGGGGTGGCTCCGCCCACCCTGTAATTTTTAAGGAGTGGACAGTAAAATGATTAAACAAGAAAATAAGTCAGGAAAGTTAAGCTCTGCAAAACACAAACTTAGCATTCGCAACAATATAGACGCGTGGATACTTATGCTGCCAATGGTTGCGATACTTTAGTTATTCGTATGACAGCCAATGGTAATGGGAACATACTGGTCATTCTTCAATATAAAAGTATATACGGTTAAAGACTTCTGCGGTCTTGATAACTATGTAAAAGTTCTTTCGCGTACACAGTACATTGCAATAACGATGAACGAGATAGTGCATTTCAAAGGCGGATTCAGAACCCTTATCTATGTGCATGCAGTTATCCCCGGTATTGCCACAATGCTTATGTGGTACTTTATGTATTATCCCGACCACACGGGTCTTTTAAATATGATACTCGGTAAATTCGGCGTTGAACCAAAGCAATGCCTGAATGCTTCTGATTTTGTTATTGTGGGTATCATAATATATTCCACATAGAAGGGATTTGCCGGTCCAATGCTCCTTTATTATGCATCGGTGCAAAGTGTTTCTGTTGAGTTATATGAAGTGGCAACCATCGACGAAGCAGGAGCTTTTAAAAGGATGCGGCACGTAACATGCCTTGCAATGACAGACGGTGGATCAAACGGTGCAGCAACCTCGCTTTTGTATCAGCTGTATCAGTATGGTTTTAATAGCGGAGGTAAGGGCACAGGTCAGGCAATGGCTCTTGGTGTAATTATATTTTTAATACTTATAGTGTTTACAATATTCTACTTCTGGCTCAACCGTAAGGTAGAAGACCGTTATTAAGGAGGCCGGAGCGTTAAGACAATATGCCTGTGGCATATTGATAGCGTAGGTTGGCAAAATGCGACAGCATTTTGGAATAAGTAAAAACACAACGTGTTTTTTCATTAAAGCATGGTAGAGGGATACTCGATTACGGGCTGCCGAGGACGCCAGCCCCTACACATCTATGCGGAATGAACGTCATCCCGAGTGTAGTCGAGGGATCTTAGCGGACTTAGGGGTGAATAATCCACAGAAAGGAAAGCATACATAATGAAAAGATTTGAAAACAAACAAACAGGAATACTCAGCTCCTCCGACTTAAAAACAGCATACGGAAAGTTTCTTTACTGGACATTCTTTACCATACTTGCAGTAGTTGCGGTTATAGCAGTAGTGCCTGCAATAT
>JAZRJL010000078.1:0-11635 GCA_045645805.1 Clostridia bacterium
TCTTTCAGGCAGAGGAGATAAGGATATTGATTATGTTTACGAAAAGTACGGCTGTGGTGAGCAGTTTAAGCTGGATTATGATATCTAAGAAATAAAAAGGCTGAACGATTGATTTCGTTGAGCCTTTTGTAATGCAACGAATATATTTAACCCGCAAGTCCCTCGGCAATGCCCATTATGATAATTCCGGCAAATACGGCAACCAGTGATGCGTAATGCTTCCAAGAAAGACGTTCCTTAAGGAATATGGAACTCCAGACAGCAGAAACAACACAGTATGCACATATTACGGGAGCGGCACCAACAGGATTTGCTGCAAGTGCATATATGTATGCAAACTGTCCTGCAGTTTCACAAATTGCGGCAAGACCTTTTGGAGATTCTTCTTTAAAGCTGAGAGGTTTTTGCTTTTTTATTCCAAATACATAAACTGCCGCAACAACTGCCATAAACAGGAAGGTCAATTCATATGCTATATTTGCAACATCCTCGTCCATATAATGGAAAATATTTGTCATAAAGGTATTGCCTTCTTCCAGTATAACTGCGTCAAAGAATGTTCCAAGAGCGTCAATAAAGCAGTAAAGAACAGGAAGAAGAATTGCAAGCACGCTTTTTGTATACTTTCTGTTTGATTTAAGCTGACGTTTCAGCTTTGCTTCGTCGTCTTCGGTATATTCGGCAATGCCAAGAAGTACAACACCAAGAGAAACTATAACGATACCAACAGCGGAAAGACTGTCAACTGTCTGTCCAAGAACAACAAGACATAAAATCGCGGCAACTGCACCTGACGAATTGCAGATGGGTGATGAAACCGAAAGCTCAATATATCTGAGCGAGGCATAACCGAAAATCATTGACAGTATATACATTGCAGATGCAGGCAGATAGTGAATTATATCAGTAAATGTAATTGGTGTACCTGTTGCTATTTCATAAAATGCGTGAATACCCATTACTATACCAACTGCAATAACCATCTTCCAATGACTGTACTTATCCGAGGGCTTTGAGCCCAGCTTGCTGAAAAAGTCTGAACCGCTCCAGCAAAGCATTGCTATAATTGCTATAACTAACCACATAAATTATTCCTCCAATAAACTTTTTAATATTTCTTTGTCAATACATCCGTCATCAATCATTGCCTGAACGGATTTAAGTATCCCGAGCTTTGCGTGGGCATAGGTTATGCCGCCCTGGAAGTAAACTGCATAAGGCTCTCTAAGCGGTGCATCGGCACTAAGCTCAATGGATGAGCCTTGAACGAAAGCTCCTGCTGCCATAATAACCTGTGAATCATAGCCGGGCATATCACCGGGTACAGGAGTTACGTAGCTGTCAACGGGAGCTGCTGCCTGAATACCCTTGCAGAATGCAATTACATTTTCGGGGGTTTTAAGCTCAACAGCTTGAATTATGTCGTGACGACTTTCGGTTGCATTGGGAACGCAGCGAAAACCAAGTTTTTCGTAAATATTCGCGGCAAATATTGCACCTTTTAATGCACCCGCAACAACGGTGGGTGACATAAAAAGTCCTTGATAGAACTGACGTAGCATACCCATATTTGTTCCAACCTCTTTGCCGAGACCGGGAGCAGTAAGACGATAAGCGCAGTTTTCGATACATTTTTTTGTTCCGCAGATATAACCGCCCGAGGGTGCAAGACCGCCGCCAAGATTTTTAATCAGCGAGCCGACAATCATATCTGCACCAAAATTCGATGGCTCGATTTTTTCTACAAATTCGCCGTAGCAGTTGTCTACCATACAGATAACATCAGGTTTAATTTCTTTAACAAATTTTATAAGTGAGGCAATCTTTTCAACCGAAAAGGTTTCACGGGTCTGATAACCCTTTGAACGCTGAATGGTCACAAGCTTTGTTTTGTCGTTTATTGCCTTGCGGATACCATCAAAATCAAAGCTGTCATCAGCCAGCAAATCTACCTGCCGATAAGTAACCCCATATTCTGCAAGTGAGCCTGGGGAGGAGCGGATGCCTATTACCCCCTCAAGGGTATCATACGGCTTGCCTGCCGGAGACAAAAGCTCGTCACCGGGTCTTAAATTTGCACTTAGTGCAAGGGCAAGGGCGTGAGTTCCGCAGGTTATCTGGGGTCTTACAAGGGCATCCTCGGTGTCGAAACAATCGGCATACACACGTTCTAAGGTATCTCTGCCCATATCGTCATAGCCGTAACCTGTGCTTTCGGTAAAGCAGGCAGCATCAACACGGTTTTTCTGCATGGCGGAAATGACTTTCATCTGATTGTATTCGGCAGTTTTATCTATTTCCTTAAAGCGATTTTCAAGCTTTGCAAGGATTTTCTCGCCAAAACAAAACAGCTCGTCGGATACTCCCATTGATTTATATATATTCTCTGTCATTGTGCAAGCCTCCATTTTAACTCTTTACAAGGTAAAATTATACATTAACTGTCAAAATTAGTCAATAAAAAATTTTTTTCATTAACACTTTATTAATAAAAAAAGACTGGCTTTTTTAAAATATATATGGTATACTTGACTTGATTGTATAATATGATTATCTCATTGGAGGGATGATTTATGAATATATGCGTATATGGTGCGTCAAGCAATAAAATTGATAAGGAATATATCCTTGCCGGTGAGATTCTTGGTGAGGAAATGGCAAAACGTGGACACACCCTTATCTTTGGGGCAGGTGCAAACGGACTTATGGGAGCTGTTGCACGGGGAATTACAAAGGGTGGCGGTGAGCTGATTGGCATTGTTCCGTCTTTTTTCAATGCAGACGGTGTTCTTTACGACAAATGCACAAAGCTTATTCGTACAGAAACAATGCGTGAAAGAAAACAGCTTCTTGAGGATATGTCTGACGCATTTATTATGTCCCCCGGTGGAATAGGTACCTTTGAGGAATTTTTTGAAATTATGACACTTAAACAGCTTGCCCGTCACAACAAGGCTATTGCTGTTCTTAATACAAAAAACTACTATGACCCTATCGACAGCTATTTAAAGGCTGTTATGGATGCTGGCTTTATGCGAGAGGAATCACTTTCTCTTTATAAAATGTTTATGAGCCCAGGGGAAACCCTTGATTATATTGAAAGCTATATTCCACAGGAGTTCGATATTGAAGATATGAAGCATATAGGGGTAGCAAATTAAGGAGAAATAAAAATGGAAGAACTGATAGAAAAAGGTCGGCTTGCAAAGCAGGCGGCGGCAAAGCTTGCCCTGCTTTCGGCAGACGTTAAAAATAAAGCCCTGATTGATGCGGCGTCAGCATTGGTTGAAAATACAGAATATATTCTTGTCGAAAACAAGGCTGACATAGATGCTGCACGGAAAAATGGAATGAATGAGGGTCTTATAGACCGCCTTATGCTGAATGCTGACAGAATAAAGGCAATTGCAGAGGGTGTGAGACAGATTGCAGCTCTCCCCGACCCCATTGGAGAGGTTTTGTCCGAGGTTAAAAGACCAAACGGACTTCATATAGGCAAGATGCGTGTACCCCTTGGAGTTTGCGGAATTATCTATGAGGCACGCCCCAACGTAACAGCGGATGCAGCAGCACTATGTCTGAAATCAGGTAATGCCTGCATTTTAAGATGCGGAAAAGAGGCACATCGGTCAAGTATGGCGATTACACAGGTAATCCGCGGGGCAATAAAGGCAGCAGGACTTCCTGAGGATGCCGCCTCCTTGGTTGAGGATACTTCACGTGAAAGTGCTGTTGCACTTATGAAGCTTAATAAATACCTTGATGTAATCATTCCCCGGGGCGGTGCGGGGCTTATTCGTACTGTGGTTGAAAACGCAACCGTACCTGCTATTGAAACGGGTACGGGAAATTGTCATGTTTATGTGGATTCCTCGGCGGATTTTGAAATGGCAAAGGATATAGTTATCAATGCCAAAACTTCAAGACCGTCTGTTTGCAATGCCGAAGAAAAGCTGCTTGTAAACCGTGAAATTGCAGAGGAGTTTCTTGGCATAATTTTGCCTGCACTTGCCCAAAAGGGTGTAGAAATTGTGGGTGATGATGATGTATGCCGTATTTATCCGGATTCGATTTTGGCAGCAGAAGAGACCTGGGACGAGGAATATCTTGCTCTTAAAATAGGCGTTAAGGTTGTTGAAAGTCTTGACGAGGCAATTGATCATATCAATCGCCACGGCAGCCGTCATTCTGAGGCGATAATTACCAAAAGCTATGAAAACTCACAGCGGTTTTTGGAAGAGGTTGATGCTGCAGCGGTATATGTAAATGCATCGACAAGGTTTACAGACGGATTTGAGTTTGGTTATGGTGCGGAAATAGGAATCAGCACCCAAAAGCTTCATGCAAGAGGTCCTATGGGCCTTGAAGCTCTTACAACAACAAAATACATTATCCGCGGAAACGGACAGATAAGATAAACCTGAAAGGATAGCATCATGGAAAAGGAATTAAGCAAGGCAACGATTTTGCCGATAAATATTCCCGAGGATACGGCACATATATTTGAGCAGACCGCACGGGAATTTGAAGAAATTATGATGATGTATCAGTGTGCCATACAAGAGGTTACCACAAAGCTTGAGGTTTTAAGCCGTGAAATGTCAGTGCGTAACAACCGAAACCCCATTGAAACAATTAAGTACCGCATCAAAAAACCAAAAAGCATTGCTGAAAAGCTTAAGCGGAATGGTTTTGATGTGTCTGTTGCCTCCATATCCGAAAACCTTAACGATGTGGCAGGGGTTAGGGTTATATGCTCTTTTATTGAGGATATTTACACTGTGGCAAAAATGCTTACAAATCAGGATGACATACATCTTTTAAAGGTTAAGGATTATATCAAAAACCCAAAAGAAAACGGTTACCGAAGCTATCATATGATTGTTGAAATCCCTGTGTTTTTTTCTGACAGAAAGCAGTATATGCGTGTTGAGGTTCAGATACGTACAATGGCGATGGACTTTTGGGCAAGTCTTGAGCATCACGTTAAATATAAAAAGGATATTCCTGAGTCCGAGGAGATGGCAAAGCGTCTTAAAAAATGTGCAGATGTTATTGCCAGCACTGATGAGGAAATGCAAAATATTGCACAGGAGATAAAGCTTGTTTAAAAAAATTTTATTTTTATGCAACCTTTAATTTGTATAAAAAGTATTACATATGTAAAACATTATTTAAGGAGAAAAAACTTATGAAAAAAATTATTTCTATTATTTTAACAGTTACACTTGTTATTTTTGCTTTTGCCGCTTGCGGTAAAAAGAATAACGAAAATGAAGTGATTGAGGAAAATCAGGCTGTTGTTGAAAACAACGCAAACGTTGAAAATGGCGACGATAAGGCTGAGGAAGGTAAAACAGAGGAAACGGACAAAAAGCCTCAGGCAAAGCCTGAAGTAAAACCCGAGGCAAACCCCGAAGTAAAACCTGAGGTTAAACCCGAAACAAAACCTGAGACAAAACCGGAAGTTAAACCCGAGGTAAAGCCTGAAACCCAACAGCCTGAAGTAAAACCCGAACCCAAGCCTGAAACAAGTACACCTGCAACTCTTGGAAATACTTTGCTTGCAGACTTCAAAGTGAAGGCTGCATCAATGAACACTCTTGCACTTGCCGAGGCTCTTGTTACAAACCCCGTTATTCAGTTCAGCGGCGGTGCAATGCCTGTTGAACCCGGTCTTTTGTCAGGCTTTGGCAATACCGAAATTACCGGCTTTAAAGAGGGCGCAGTATTTATGCCTATGATTGGCTCGATTGCCTTTGTAGGTTATGTATTTGAGCTTGAAAATGCGGCTGATGTATCAGGGTTTATTTCAAAGCTCAGAAGCAGTGCGGATATGAGATGGAATATCTGTGTTGAAGCCGAAGAAATGGTTACCGGAAGTGTGGGAACAAAAGTATTCTTTGTAATGTGTCCCACAAGTCTTGAGGGATAAATTTTTAAAATACGGGATATATGGGGAAACCTCTAACGGGGGTCCCCGATACCCCGTTTTGTTTTGTAATTTACAATATACCAAGGAGAAATAAACTATGCTGTTTTCAAGTATTCCGTTTTTGTATTATTTCTTACCAATTGTGCTTATTGTATATGCATTAAGTCCCAAAATACTTAAAAATCCTGTACTTTTGCTTTCCAGCCTTGTGTTTTATGCCTGGGGCGAGCCAAAGTATGTGTTTTTAATGATTGCAACAGTAGCAGTTGCCTATATAACGGGTATTCTTATAGATAAATTCCGGGGCAGGGTACTTTCAAAGGTGTTTGTTGGTGTTTCGGTTTTGTCAAGCCTTGCGGCACTTGGTTTTTTTAAGTATGCGGATTTTTTTGTCGAAAACTTCAACCGCCTGACGGGGCTTTCGGTGCCGCTTCTTAAAATTGCACTTCCTATTGGTATAAGTTTTTACACCTTTCAGACCTTAAGCTATACAATTGACGTATATCGTGGAACGGTAAGGGTTCAAAAAAACCCTATTTCGCTTGCAACATATGTGGCACTTTTCCCACAGCTAATTGCAGGACCTATTGTAAGATATTCGGATATTGAAGCTCAGCTCAGCTACCGTACACACAGTTTTGAAAAGACCGCTTTGGGTATACGCAGATTTTTAATCGGGTTTGGCAAAAAGATAATTTTTGCTAATACTCTTGGTGAACTTTGTGATGCGTTTATGGTATCTTCGGACAAGTCGGTTGCGTTTTTCTGGCTGTTTGCCATGTGCTATATGCTGCAGATTTATTTTGACTTTTCGGGTTACAGCGATATGGCAATCGGTCTTGGTAAAATCCTTGGCTTTGACTTTCTCGAAAACTTTAATTACCCATTTATTTCGTCAAGTATTTCAGAGTTCTGGCGCAGATGGCATATGTCCCTTGGGTCGTGGTTTCGTGATTATGTATACATTCCCCTTGGCGGAAACCGTGTAAAAAGGCCAAGACTGTTATTAAATATTTTTGTTGTTTGGTTTTTGACCGGCTTCTGGCACGGTGCTGAATGGAACTTTGTTGTGTGGGGACTTTATTTTGGAGTACTTCTTACAGTTGAAAAGTTCTTTTTCCTTGACGGTCTTAAAAAGCACAAGGCAGTCGGACATATATACACATTATTTTTTGTTGCCGTAAGCTTTGTAATTTTCAGTGCTGACGGACTAAGACAGGCAATTTCATTTGTTGGTGGTTTGTTTGGTGCAGGTGGTATACCTGCGGTGTCAAAGGAGTTTTTGTATTATTTACAAAGTTATGGGATAATAATTGCTGTTGCTGCTGTTTCGGCAACACCGTTACCAAAGAAATTGTATAACCGGCTGTGTGAAAAAGCTGCTTTTGAAAGAGCATTTAATGTGCTTGAAATACTGTTTCTACTGTTTTTGATGCTGGTTTCAACGTCATATCTGGCAGATGGTTCGTTTAATCCGTTTTTATATTTCAGATTTTAGAGGAGGGGCAAAATGAATAATAACATTAAAAATATTATATTAACCATATTTTTTGCATTAGTTCTGCTTGCGTCTTCTTTGATGTGTTGGGGCAAGCCAGAAACCGAATTTTCGGAAAGTGAACGAAGACTTTTGGCAAAAAGACCTGAATTATCCGCTGAAACTGTGTTTTCAGGCGAATTTATGAAGAACTTTGAAACATATACTGTTGACCAGTTTCCCCTTCGTGATAAATTCAGAGGTGTAAAAGCTCTTTTTGCAACGAGAATCTTAGGTAAAAAGGACAACAACAAAATATTTCTTGCAGACGGGCATCTTTCAAAGATAGAGTATCCCGTAAATCCTGAAATGACCGACTATGCAGTTGAAAGACTCAATTTTTTGTATAATACCTACTTAAAGGACAGGGACACAAAAATTTATCTTTCAATCGTGCCGGATAAGAATTATTATATTGCCCCTAAAAATGGGTATCTTGCAATTGATTATGATAAATTTATAGATGATTTTAAGGCAAAGCTTCCTTATATGAAGTATATTGATTTAAGACCGTATCTGACAGCAGATGATTATTACCGGACAGACTCACACTGGAAGCAGGAGAATTTAAAAGACGTTGCTGCTTTTCTTGCAAAGGAGATGGGCACAGCAGCAGAGGCAGAGTATACCGAAAATATTCTTGATAATCCATTCAGGGGTGTTTATCTTGGACAATCTGCACTTAATATCAAGCCCGATACAATAAGATATCTGACCAATGATGTTCTTGAAAAATGTATTGTGACGTATTATGATACGGGAATGCCGAAACAGGGTCAGCTTTACAATATGGACAAGGCATTTGGCAAAGACCCTTACGAGATGTTTCTTTCGGGAACTACACCGCTTGTTACGATTGAAAACTCCGCGACAAACAGTGAAAGGGAGCTGATTATTTTCAGAGATTCCTATGCAAGTAGCATTGCACCGCTTCTGGCAGAGGGTTACAAAAAAATAACTCTTGTTGATATAAGATACATCCAAAGTAATTTTTTAGGCAGTTTTATAGAATTTGACGGGCAGGATGTATTGTTTATGTATAGCACAACCCTGCTTAACAACAGTATGGCAATGCGGTAAATTGCGATAGCTTATGTTGCAAAAAAATAAAAATTAAAAAGAATGAAAATTATGCTTGACATAAAGTACAAAAATAGTTATAATGGTAGGGTAGAATTTTTTGTAATTTGTTTGACTAAAGACAATCCACATTTCCAATTTATTATTGGAGGGAGGGAAATCAATAATGGCTGAAATCAGAGTTAAAGAAAATGAATCATTGGACAGTGCTCTCCGTCGCTTTAAGCGTTCATGCGCAAAGGCAGGCGTTATTTCAGAAGTCAGAAAAAGGGAACATTATGAGAAACCCAGCGTAAGACGTAAGAAGAAATCAGAGGCTGCGAGAAAACGCAAGTTCAGATAAAATTTATTGATTATTAAAAGCCGCCGTCCTTATGACGGCGGCTTTAAAATTTGTTTTACAAAAGGAAAAGGAGAACTTTTACATGTCACTTAAGGAAAAACTTATGGATGATTTAAAGGCTGCAATGAAGGATAAGGATGTTATCAGAAAGAACACTGTTCAGATGGTGCGTTCATCTGTTCTTCAATATGAGAAGGACAACCTTTGCGAGCTTGATGATGAGGGTGTTCTTGATATAATTGCAAGAGAACTTAAAAAACGTCGTGACGTTTTGCCCGAGTATGAAAAAAGCGGCAGAGAGGATTTGATTGCCGATATGAACCGCGAGATTGAAACACTTCTCACATATCTTCCCAAGCAGCTTACCAAAGAAGAGCTTGAGGTTATTGTTGCAGATGCCATTAAAGAGGTTGGTGCAACATCAATGAAGGATATGGGCAGGATTATGGCAGCGGTAATGCCCAAAACAAAAGGCAGGGCAGACGGAAAAATGATAAATGCCATAGTTAAGGAAAAGTTAAGCTAAAAAGCGGGGAAAGATAAATGAGCAGTATTTTTTTGCCGGATATATTTTCAGAAACTGTTTTTGATATTGACATAAATCAGCTTAAAAACGAGGGCGTAAAAGCATTTGTCTTTGACATTGACAACACCCTTGCGACCTATGCAATGCCTGTTGCTGACGAAAAAACCCATCTGTGGCTGAACGATTTGAAAGAACAGGGCTTTGGAGTTTTTATTGTTTCAAACAACGACCGTGAGCGTGTACGGATTTTCTCGGAAGCGGCACAGGTGGGTTATTACGGAAAAGCACTTAAACCGCTTAGTATATTTTTAAGAAAGGCTTGCCGAAAAATGGGTGTTAAACCGTGTGAAACTGCTCTTGTAGGCGACCAGCTTTTTACTGATATATGGGGTGGTAATCTTCTTGGAATGAAGACTGTTCTTGTGAAACCGATTTCCGAGATTGAAGACGGATTTGTAAAATTTAAGCGTCGGTTTGAAAGACGTATTCTTGCAAAAATGAAGAAATAGGTGAGGAAAATGAGTGCAATCTTAGGCCCGGCAGGTAACTGCGAGGCGTTTTATGACAGCGGACACAAGTCCTCTCTTGATGCACCAGGTTGGATTGCAAAAATGGGACTTGGTGCGTATGAATACCAGTGTGGCAAAGGTGTTAAGCTCTCGGTGGATGCTGCAAAAAAGCTTGGAAAAGCTGCTGCAGAAAATAATGTTTTGCTGTCTGTTCACGCACCATATTATATTAGTCTGTCGTCTGCTGAAAGTGAGAAACGTGATAAAAGCATTGATTATATTCTGCAAACTCTTACTGTGGCAAAGGCGATGGGGGCAAAGCGGATTGTTGTTCATTCGGGCACGGCAGGGGATTTGACACGCCGTCAGGCAATGGAGCTTGCAAAGGATACCCTTGTACGAAGCCTTTATGCGGCAAAGTCAGCAGGCTTTGGTGATATTTTGATTTGTCCCGAGACAATGGGCAAGGTAAAACAGCTTGGCACTGTTGAGGAGGTTATGGAACTTTGCAGCCTTGACGAAAGACTTGTTCCCACTATTGATTTTGGACACGTTAATTCTATGTCCCTTGGTGGTCTTAAAACAATGTCTGACTTTGAAAATGTGTTTAATATACTTGAGAAAAAACTTGGCGGCTGGCGTGCGGCAAACTTCCATTCCCATTACAGCCGTATAGAATACACAAATGCAGGAGAAAAAAAGCATCACAGATTTGATGAAACTGAGTACGAGCCTGAGTTTGAACCAATTGCCGAAATAATTGCAAAACGCGGACTTTCGCCGATTATCATTTGCGAATCCCGCGGTACACAGACTCGTGATGCGGCAGAAATGCAAAAAATCTGCAGGAGGTTTGAAGATGTATACAAAGCTTAATCAGCTTTTAAACGAATACGATGGAATTATCTTAAGCTCGCCCCATAATATGCGTTATTTCAGCGGATTTTCGGGTGGTGAGGGTGCAGTCTGGATTTCAAAGCGGCAACGGATTGTTTTTACAGATTCGCGGTATACCGAGCAGGCTCAAAGTGAAGCAAAAATTTTTGAAGTAAGGGAAACAAATGATTATTTTGCATCTCTTTGCGATGCTTTGAAAACGGAGAAGCCTAAATCGGTTGCTTTTGAAGATGATAACCTTACTGCATCAATATATCTCAGACTTTGTGATATGCTTGAAGGAGTGAACCTTGAAAAAGCCTCGGCAAGGCTGAATCGTTTGAGAATGGTCAAAACCGAGGACGAGCTTAAAAAAATGGCAAGGGCTGAGAGTATAGCTTGCCGTGCTTTTGAACGGATACTGGACTTTATAAAGCCGGGTATTTCCGAAAAGACGGTTGCCTCTGAAATTGAGTATTATATCAGGTGCGAGGGTGGCGACGGGGCAGCATTTCAGACCATTGCGATTTCGGGGGCAAGATGCAGTTTGCCACATGGTGTGCCCACAGACAAGGTTATTGAAAAAGGTGATTTTGTTACAATGGACTTTGGTGCATCGGTTGATGGTTATTGCTCGGATATGACCCGTACTGTTGTTGTGGGCAAGGCAAACGAAAAGCAGAGGGACATCTATTATACAGTAAAGAAAGCACAGCAGATGGGTCTTGATTTTATCCGTGCAGGCGTTTTGGGCAAGGACGCTGATAATGTGGCAAGGATGGTTATTGAAGAGGCAGGCTACGGTCAGTATTTCAGACATTCTCTTGGT
>JAZRJL010000079.1:0-21221 GCA_045645805.1 Clostridia bacterium
ACCGATTCCACAAAGAAGAATCTTGAAATGAGAGTTGATGCAGAAAACGGTGCAACAGCAGGCAAATTTGACCTCGCAAAGAGAGCAAAAGCCGCAAACCTTGATGCTATACACGATACCGTGCATGAAATGGCGCGCGACGAAGCTCGGCATGGTAAGGCATTTGAAGGTCTTTTAAAGAGATACTTTGGTTAAGATAAAAGGGCAAAGATATGAAAGAAAATTATATGGTATGCAATTGCAAACAGGTAAGTTACAGCAATATTGCCGACGCACTTCACAATAACTAAAAATTTGATGATGTACTTTCGGCTTTTGAAGATGTTCAAAAAATAACAAGCTGTTCCACAGGCTGTGGCGGCTGTCACCAAAAGGTTTTGGATATTATATCAGAAATCATATACTCCGGTGAATAAAAGTTGTATCACTGCTTAAATAACAACCCATTTGTCAAGATTTTACCATCTGACAAATGGGTTCTTTTTATATTTATGCTAACATTTTTATATAAACGAGAAAATCTGTATTTTTCTTTTTATATATTGCATTTATTCTAATAATTTTCATATACTAAGCAAAAGGAGGTTGAAATTTATGAAAAAAATTCTTTCTGTTTTAGTAATAACCCTTGTTTTCGTATCTTTATTGACCGCTTGCGGACAAAACACATCCCGACAAGGCAATAACGCAGCAAACAACGCAGCAAACAACGTAGCAGACAACGCAGAAGCAATGGTTGATGATGCTGCAAACACAGCACGTTCTGCCGTGAACTCGGTTACAGATGCAATGACACCCGACTCAAATACTAACAACAACGGTTTTGCCACCGCAAACAAGGGCGGTCAAACATCCCTTGAAGAAAATCCAGATACAAGCAATTTTGTTGGCGAGGAAAAAGCAAAGCAAATTGCACTTGATAAAGCCGGTCTTAAAGCCACAGATGTAATATTTGACCGTGTTAAACTTGAAAGGGATGATACCACATGGGTTTACGAAATAGAATTCAAAAGCCAGTCAGCAGAATATGATGCAGAAATCAAAGCCGAGGACGGCACCATTTTAGAATGGGAAGTAGACCATAATAATTAACAGATTATTTTGTAGGGGCAGCTCGCAAGCCACTTGTTTGGGGACATGGAGGAAAATTTATGTGTAAAAAACCTTACAGTTTTTATTTTATTTCGGCACTCTCGTGCCTATCTCTTGCCTAAAAATAATTCGCCGGATTATTTTTTACGGCAAGACGTCCCCTACGGGATTGTGAATGAATATGAAAAAAGCAGAGCCAAAGCTCTGCTTTTAATTCATTGTTTAAATAGTTGGATTACCAATTATAAGCACCAAAGTCATAAACTTCAGCAGCTGCAGTTGTTGATTCAGGAGCAACATTAAGGTCAGCCTTTACAGTATCAATATACTGCTGCATAGTTGTTCCTGTTTCACCTGCAGTACCAATACTTGCAGTAATTACGTCTTCAACATCGAATACGGTAATTTCAACTATCGGGCTTTCATAAAACTTTTTCATAATCTAAAGTTCCACCTTTCTGATTAAAAATTAACCGTTTTTAGTTATTATAATTAACAAATCCTTCAGCTGAAATGTTTACACCGGCAGGAACGCCAAGGAAAACGATATCATACTTGAAAGTTCCGCCACCACTAAGGCTTTGGGTCTTGGTAAAGGCTTTAGTTTTAGGTGTATCAAATCCTGTACCTGAAACTGTAATGTTGTAACCAAAACTTGTAGCTGTTTTGCCTGCTTCAACTGTAAAGGAATTAGATACATGAGCAACATCCTTATATGTGGTGCCATCCTGAGTTGTGTAGGTAGTCTTAACATCAACTTCGATAGGTTCATCTTCTGCATCAGCAGGAACAGGAACTTCCTGTGTAACATAACCGCCAGTACCACCACCATACTCAACTGTAATGGTATTGTTTGAACCAATCTTTGCAGGATTAATCTTGATTGTCTCAGGAAGTGATGCACCCTGATACAAAGCAATGATTGTACTGCCGGCAGTAGCCTTGATGGTCTGATGAGCAGTTGCATTTGTTGTGATTGTATCTTTTTCAGCATTTAAAGTAGCACTAGCTGCAAATGAAACTGTACCGAGCATCATAACAGCCAAAACAACAGCAACAATACGTGCCATAAGTTTATTCATAATTATTTCTCCTTTCATACATATGACGAAGGTTAATTCGCCTGATTAGGTTTGTTGTTTAAGTGTGGTTTGATTAAAAGTCAAATCTCATCACCCCCACGAGAAATGACCGTATGTACAAAAACACTTGATAAACACTCTTTAATTATAAACATAAGTTCATAATTTGTCAACTGTTTCAGACAAAAACATCCAAAACATTGTGCATAAAAATTTCGCCAAATTTTATGCATTTTGCTCTTTTGAAAAAGAGCTGGTTTAAAGTAGTAAAGGTTTCCCACCCTCTGTAATGTCCCAAGAAAAAATAACTACAAGGGTTAGGTGCCGCATTACATTTTTGCGGCTTTAATTGCAACCTGAATTCGGGGGGTATTTCCCACAGGTCCAATTATTTTTCGGGGGCATTTTTCTGCACATACACCGCAGCCTGTGCATTTTGAAAAGTCAATAACCGCAAGGTTATCCTTAATTTCAATCGCACCTGCTTCGCAGTTTTTGGCACAAATACCACAGCCGATACAGCCTACCTCGCACGCACTTCGGGTTTCCTTGCCCTTGCTTTTTGAATTGCAGGACACCAAAACCTTTGCACTGTAAGGCACGCTTTTGATAATGTGTCTGGGGCATTCAGTCATACAGGCACCGCAATTTGTACAATGTTCGCTATCGACAACCGCAACGCCGTTTTTGATTGAAATTCCGCCAAACTTACATTTTGAAACGCATGAGCCAAAGCCAAGACAGCCAAATGAACATTCCTTCATTCCGCCGCTTAAACGGTGAGCTGTGTGGCAGTCAATTTTTTCATTGACATCGTACTTTGTCTTTGCTGTGTCAGCATTACCTGAACACATAACAAAAGCAACCATACGTTCACTTTTTGAAGCTTCAACACCCATAATGGCAGCTATTTTTTCTGCAGTATCACTTCCGCCCACAGGGCAGCAGTTGACCGATGCTTCGCCGCTGACAATTGCAGCAGCAGCCGCACCGCAGCCTGCATATCCGCAGCCGCCGCAGTTGGCACCAGGCAAACATTCCTCAACAAGGGGAACTCTTTCGTCCTTTTCAACCGCAAAAATTTTTGCGGCTACAGCCAGCAAGGCACCAAAAATAAGGCCCATACCTCCGATTGCAACAACCGGTAGTAAAATTTCCATTCGCTACACTCCTCCCTTCCTCTTAAAATTTAAGCCCGGAAAAGCCCATAAAGGCAATGGACAAAAGACCGGCTGTAATTAATGTTACAGGCATACCCTTTAAAAACGAGGGTATGTCCGAGCTTTCAAGACGTTCACGCACGCCTGCAAAAAGAACAATCGCAAGCGTAAAGCCAAGTCCGGCACTCATACCGTATACCACAGAATTTAAAAAGCTGTAAGGCATACCACCGAATTTGGTTATGTTCACAATTGCAACACCAAGTACCGCACAGTTGGTAGTGATAAGAGGCAAATAAATGCCCAGCGAGCTGTAAAGCGACGGTATTGATTTTTGCAGAAACATTTCAACAAACTGAACAAGCACGGCAATCACCAGAATAAACGCGATTGTCTGCAGATATTCAATATTGAACAGCACCAAAAGCTGCTGAACAACCCAGGTAATAGCCGAAGCACAGGTCATAACAAAAACAACTGCAAAGCCCATACCAAGAGCTGTTTCAACCTTTTTGGAAACCCCTAAAAAGGGACAAATTCCAAGGAACTGAACAAGGACAAAGTTCTGAATAAAAATTGCACCGATACTGATTATAAGCAATTCCTTAAACAATTCTGTCAGCCCCCTTTTTGCGTTTTTCGGTAATAAGATTTATCACCATAACAATCAATCCCAATGTAATAAATGCACCGGGAGGTAAAATCATAATTGTCATTGGCTTGAAGGCTTCGCCAAACAGAGAAAAGCCAAAGAATGTACCTGCACCCAAAATTTCTCTAACAGCACCAATTATGGTAAGAGCACCTGTGAAGCCAAGTCCCATACCAATGCCGTCAACCGCCGACCTTATAACACCATTTTTTGAAGCAAAAGCTTCGGCTCTGCCAAGAATTATACAGTTTACAACAATCAAAGGAATGTAAATACCAAGTGACTCAGACACAGCCTGAGCATAAGCTTTTAAAACCATTTCAATAATTGTTACAAACGAAGCAATAACAACTACATATGCTGCAATTCTTACCTTGTCGGGAATAAACTTCCGCAGAAGAGATATAAACATATTTGAAAAAATCAGAACAACCATTGTGGAAAGACCCATTCCCACAGCATTAAAAGCACTTGTAGTAACAGCCAGAGTGGGACACATACCAAGAAACAGAACAAATGTAGGGTTTTCCTTAAAGATACCATTAAAAAGTGTCTTTTTCATCAGTTGTCCCCTCCTTTATCTTCCATAATCTGGTTATTTGTTTCATTTTTTATCTCTTCAAGCTTTTTTGCAGTTTCCAAAACCGCACCGCTGTCATTTTTCGCCTGTGCAGCCTCAAGTGCCGCATTTACACATTCGGTCACAGCCTTTGAGGTAATGGTGGCACTTGAAATTGCCGAAATTTCACCATTCTTTGCCTCACCCTTTACGACCGTCAAAGGACCGTCAGCACCAACATACTGATTTATAAACGCCGGCTTTGAAGCATTTTGTCCAAGACCTGCAGTTTCTGACGACTGGATAATCTTTATGCTTGTAACCTTTACAGACTTGTCAATGCCTACCATGACCTTAATATCGCCGCCATAACCGGCATTCGAAGTAACTGTTGCAACATAACCGCAAACTTCGCCATCGTTCATACCGGCATTAAAGCTGTTTATAGTAACGCCCTGACGGGTGGTTTCAGGCTTTTCACCTTCAAGAAAAACCTCAGCCGCAGGTAAAAGCTCCTGCTGTGCTGCAATTTCAACAGCCTTGTTATTTTTTTCTATCACGGGGGTAGTCACCTTGTTTATAGCAGCAAGGCAAAGTGCCGATATGGCTGTAATAACAAACAATTTGAGAGCAACCGTAAGAATGTCCTTATTTTTCATCTCATTCAGCCCCCTTCTTTTGTTTCACGGCACCAAAACGCTTTGGTGCTGTGAATTTGTCAATAAGAGGTGCCAAAATATTCATAAGCAGAATTGAATATGAAACACCTTCGGGATAACCGCCCCAAAGACGAATTATTGCAGTAAGCAAACCGCATCCAATGCCAAAAACAACCTGACCCTTTGGTGTATACGGGGTTGTAACATAATCTGTTGCCATAAAGAATGCGCCTAAGATAAGACCGCCTGACATAACGTGATAAAGTGCATCACCTGTAAAAAGACCGTCCTTGCCGCCAAACACAAATGTAAGAACAGCAACAGTAAGTATGTAGCTTGCGGGAATTTTCAGGCTTATCACACGTTTAACCAACAGATATGCCGCACCAACAAGAAGTGCCGCTGTCGAAACCTCACCTATACATCCGCCAATTTTCCCAAGGAACAAATCCATATATGACGGTAATTCGCCCCCGCCCTGCTTGATAAGTTCAAGAGGGGTTGCTGATGTAACAGCATCTGTGGAGTTAAACAGAGCAACATAGCTGAAAGGCTTTGCCCAGCTTGTCATTGCCTGTGCCCACGAGGTCAACAAAAACGCACGTGCCGCAAGGGCAGGATTCATAAAATTGTGACCTATACCGCCAAAGAACTGCTTTACAATTACAATAGCAAAAAGTGAGCCAAGTATTGCCATCCAGTATGGCATTGTTACGGGCAAATTCATCGCAAGCAAAAGGCCCGTAACCGCCGCACTTAAATCACCGATTGATGATGGTTTTTTAAGAATTTTGCACCACAGCCATTCAAAAAATATTGCTGATGCCACACAAACAATCGTGAGGGCTATCGCACGAAGGCCAAATACAAATGCACCTGCAATTAATGCCGGAAGCAACGCAATACACACATCAAGCATAATGCCAGAAGTGCTGTTGTTACTGCGTACATGAGGTGATTCGGTAACAATCAGTTTTTCTCTGATATTTCCAATCATTACTTATTTACCTCCCTCAGCTTTAATTTTCCTGTTCTTATATACTGAAGCGGATTTTGTTCAGCAGGGCAGACATATGTGCACGAACCACACTGAACACAATCCATAATATTAAGCTTTTTCAGTTTTTCCAAATCACCGGCTGCAACCGCTTCCTTTATTATATTTGGAAGAAGGTTCATAGGACAGCCGCTTACACATTTTCCACAACGGAGACAGTTGCCCGCTTCACGGGTTGGGATCATCTCGGAACTAAACGCCAAAAGGCCCGACGATCCCTTTATTACAGGGACATCAATCGAGCTTAGTGCCATTCCCATCATAGGACCGCCCATAATCAGTTTTGCCGCTTCCTTTTTAAGTCCGCCGCATTGCTCAATCAAATAGCTAAAGCTTGTGCCGATTGGTACAAGGAGATTTTGCGGATTTACAACACAATCACCACTTACTGTTACAATACGCCTTGTAAGGGGTCTGCCACAAAGAACTGCTCTTGCAATTGCCGCACAGGAGTCTATGTTGTTTACAATAACGCCAACATCTGCAGGAAGCTTGCCCGGGGGCACACAAAGTCCCGTTACCGCCTTGATAAGATGCTTTTCAGAACCCTGCGGATATTTTGTTTTTACGCCCACCACCTTGATATTTACATCATTATGAGCCTTTGCAAGCTTTGTCATATTCTCAATTGCATCAGGCTTGTTGGTTTCTATTGCAATATATGCAGAATTAAGGTCAAAAAGTTTCATTGTAAGTTTAAGACCAAGAATAAGTTTTTCACCGGCTTCAAGCATAGCACGGTGGTCGGATGTAAGATAAGGCTCACATTCTGCACCGTTTATGATTATCTGTTTAATCTTTTTATCCGGAGGAGGACTGAGCTTTACATGGGTAGGAAACGCAGCGCCGCCCATACCGACGATACCGGCTTCCTTTACTGCTTCTATAATTTCAGAAGGCGTAATGGTATCAATATCATATTTTTTAACAGTGGGATACCATTTGTCCTGTTTATCATTTTCAATAATAATTGAATTAACCATCGCTCCCATCGGATGAAGTCTTGGCTCAATAGCTTTTACTGTGCCCGATACTGATGAATGAATGTTTGCCGAAACAAAGCCATCAGCCTGAGCAATTTTCTGTCCAATCAGAACCTTGTCACCAACCTCAACACAAGGAATTGCCGGAGCGCCTATATGCTGACTGAGGGGAAAAACAAGCTCATCAGGGGCAGAAATTTCAACAACAGCTTTACTGTCGGTTTCTGCTTTCATATCCTTTGGGTGTATTCCGCCCGAAAAGGTATAGATTTCGGGTTTGCCCATGGTGCGTCTTATACTGTTTAATGCATTTTGTATTATATTCATTATGACAACCCCATTCCTTTACAATTTTTTGTTGTGTCCCATTAGAATACTTCTTAAGTCCTTGCCTGTTGTCTGAACAATAGTGTAATCGCCAAGAAATCTTGACGTAATTCTTTGACTGTAGATATTTGACAGGTCATCGAATGCTAAATTAGAGGAAATTATTGTACTTTTTCCTGATATAATTCTTGAATTGATTATATCAAAAAGTGCCGCAGAGGTAAACTGTGTGTTAAACTCCGTTCCCAAATCGTCAATTATAAGCAAGTCTACATTATATATATACTTAACCACTTCCGAGGTATCTTCCTCGCCCTTGCGGAACTTTGCATTTTCAAGCATTTCAAACAGCTTGAATGCGGTTTGATAATACACGGTTTTTCCCCGTTCCAGAGCACGGTTTCCTATACAGCTTGTGATATAGGTTTTGCCTGTGCCGGCATTGCCCATAATCAAAAAGTTTTCGCTCGTTTCATCAAAGCTTTCGGCAAACTTCAGTGCTTTGTCACAGAGAGTTTGCATTATCTTCAATACCTTGTGACTGTCATCGCCCTGATTGGCAAAAAGTGAACGGTCAAAGTTTTCAAAGGTTTGTTTACGCATATACTCGGTCAGGTTGGAATTTTCCCCAATGTGCTTTAAAATTAGATTTTTAAGACACTGACATCTTCTTCCCTCAATAAAGCCTGTGTCCCCGCAAAGCTTACAATTATGTATATCATCAAGATAATCTTCAGAAAAGCCGTTTTTCTTTAACAGCTCAACCTTTTGTGCCTGAAGCGTTTGAATTGAGGCTTTAATTTCTTCAAAGTCCTTGCCGCGGTTGAGTACGCAGTTTAAAAGCCGTGCTCCCTGCTTCATAAGACTTGATTCTATATCCGAAAGTCCGGGGGCTTTAAGCATAACCTCACCACGTCTTATATCCTGAAGTTCCCGATTTTTTTTACGCAAAGCTTCAAGCTCTTTATTCGCAAGTGTATGTGCTGATTCCATAATACACCCGTTCCTTTCTTATCTGTGTCGATTTTTGGAGACGTAATAATTATTATTCGTCAAGCATAGCCTGTAAAATCTGCTCGGCAAAATTTGAATAATCCGGCTTGTTTGTATCCTCATAGTTGTTGAACTTGCCTCTTTTTGCCTTTGCAACAGGCTTTGACGTATTTGCTGTATTGTAGCCTTTAAATTCAATATCTTTTTGACGTACCTCGTCAACAGTTTTAAGCCCCTGTTCAACCCACGCCATAAGAATTTTGTTCATATATGCCCAGTTAAGCTTCCCCGTTGCCATAACCGTACGGTCATAAGCCTCAGCCACAAGCTCAGCCGGAACATTTTTTTCAAAAGTCCATGCTTTGATGTACTTCTTTTCGGTTTGGGTAAGGGCACGGTCATATATGCCCAATATACCACGAATCTTACCCTCATTTGAAAGCTTAAGTTCGATTTCTTTAATGTACTCCTCGGCACTTTCAAAGGTATCAATACCCTTGTCCGCCCAGTCAATAGCAACAGTTTCAAGATACCGTTTTCCTGTTTTGCCACGGCTCTTAGCAAACCTAAGCAGCATTATAACAACCTCTATGGGAAGTCCAAGCCAGTCAACAAATGAGTATATAAGCTCAAAATCCGACGGGCTCAGGATTTTGTCGAGAATCTTTTCAGCTTCTTTGAACAGATAATCGACCTCTTTATTAACCGAAGCCGCCGCATCAATTTCAGCAGAATCGTATGAAGGTCTCTCACGCAAGCTGTTTTTTGAAAGTCCTGCTGATGTGTTTTTAAATATAACCTCAGCTTTTTCTTCCTCACCGGTCAACTCATAGGATAAATCAGTCTGTTTCAAAAGTCCCGCACTTTCCCAAAAATCAAATGCATTTTGAACTGTATCCCTGTCCTTGTCAAGCTTTTTTGCAAGCTCGGCAACATCAAGGGTACAGTTGTCTTTTTTCCATATGTATAACACAAACAGGTAGATTTGCAAATACTCTGCCTTTGCAAACCGACCCCATTTTTCCATAAATTCAAATTGTATTTCAAAACTGCTTTTCATTTTTTACATACCTTCTGTATATTTTACCATAATACAATATGTTTTTCAATAGATTTTTGTTAGATAAGCAAAAAAATACTGTTCCTTTTCACATTAAAATAATTCTCAGGATTTATGCATAGTCTTCGTTTGACGAATGCCCCGTATATCAAGTATAAACGAAAGCTTAGTGCAGATTTTTACATATGTCTGAAGTAAGCATTAAAATTTGTGCATAGTCTTCGTTTGATGAGTGCCGCGTATCATGTGTACGCAATCGAAGATAAACGGAGGCTTGGTGCAGATTTTTATGCTTACTTCCCAACACAGAAGCGGGAGAATACCTGCTCTATTATCTCATCCTGAACGGTAGTACCCGTTACCTCACCCAAAGCTTCAATCAATTCTTCTAAATCCACATAGAGCATATCCTGAGGCATACCGTCTTTTATGCCGCTTTTCATTCTTTGAGCTGCTGTCTTTGCTTTGATTAATGAATCCTTTTGACGTTCGTTGGATATATATACATCATCTTTATTTATACTGCCTGTCATAAACTTTCGGGTTATGGCATTTTCAAGCTCTTCTATGCCTATTGTCTTGCCCGTTTTTGGGGTTGCGGTAAGAATTATATCATCAGTATCGCAACCAAGAAGCTGACAAATATGGTCTTTATCATTTTTTGTGTCCTTATCGGTTTTGTTTAACAGAACTATTACATTTTTATCTTTTGTGTGATTAAAAATTGTAAAATCATCATCGGATATATTCTCGGATGCATCAAGAACAAACAAGCAAAGTTCGGCTTTTGTTATATTCTCCTTTGCCTTTTCAATACCAATTTTTTCTACAACATTTTCACTTTCACGGATGCCTGCTGTATCAATCAGCCTTAGTGCGATGCCCTGGATATTTACATATTCCTCGACGGTATCCCTTGTTGTTCCCGGAATATCAGTAACAATTGCCCGCTCGCTGCGGCTGAGTGCGTTAAGTATTGAGGATTTGCCAACGTTTGGTCTGCCCACAATTACAGTAAGAATTCCATCCCGCATGATTTTGCCCTTTTCAAAACCGCCCAGCATTTCATCAATCTTAAAGGAAATTTCATCAACTGCCGATAAAAGCTCGACATCCGAAAGCGGTTCAATCTCATCAGGATAATCCGCAACTGCTGACAAGTTTGCTGCAAAAGCAACCGCCATATCACGAATTGCTTCCACCTTTTCAGAAAGACGTCCCGAAAGTGTTTTTGCCGCATTGCTGTGACCAAGTGCGGAGTTTGAATGTATAAGGTCAATGGTTGCCTCAGCCTTCAAAAGGTCTGTCTTGCCATTCATAAAGGCACGTCGTGTAAACTCACCGGCTTCTGCTTGTCTTGCTCCTGCCTTGAAAAGCTCTTCAAGAACTGCTTTTGCAACAAAATAACCACCATGGCAATTGATTTCCACAACTGTTTCACCCGTGTATGAATGGGGCGCTCGCATAACTGCAATCAACACCTCGTCAAGAACAGCACCGTCAGACAGGCTCCTCACCTCGGCAAGTGCCAGCTTGTGACTTTCAAGCTGAGTGAGTTCCTTGCCGGATTTCAAAAAGGCTATCTTTTCGGCAATTTTTTCAGCATCGTCTCCACTTATTCTTATTATAGCTATGCCACCCATTCCTATAGGGGTAGCAATTGCTGTAATTGTATCAAAAACCTTCATAAATTGGAAACTCAGCCTTTCTTAATATTTGAAATGATTTCCTTTACCGTATTCTCAAGCTCTTTGTCCGTAAGAATATCAGCACTAATCTTCTTTACATTATGAAGAGCCGTTGTATGGTCTCTGCCGCCAAATTCTTCACCGATTTTGGGGAATGACGGGTCATCAAGCAACTCACGGCAGATATACATTCCCACCTGTCTCGGAAGAGCAACGTCCTTTGAACGTTTCTTTGAAATAATCGACCCCTTTGAAAGACGAAAATATCTTTCCACCTCATCAATGATAAGCTTTGCTGTAATAACACGCTGGGGCTGCTGCGCAAGAATATCCCTGAGTGCTGCTGTCGCAAGCTCCATTGATATTTCATTGGTGCGTTTTATACCCGCATAAACCAGAATTCGTTTAACCGCACCTTCAAGGTCACGGACATTTGACTTGATGCTGTCAGCAATGAATTCTACAATCTCTTCGTCAACCGACAGATACTCGCTTTGAATTTTATTTTTAAGAATAGCCATACGGGTTTCGTAGTCCGGTGGCTGAACATCGGCAAGAAGTCCGCTGTTGAACCGCGTTTTAAGTCTTTCCTCAAGCTGAGGAATTTCAGATGGCAATCGGTCACAGGTAAGTACAATCTGCTTGTCCTTTTCAAAAAGAGCATTAAATGTATGGAAAAATTCTTCCTGTGCAAGCTCCTTGTTCGCAAAGAACTGAACGTCGTCAATAAGAAGAAGGTCTACCTTTCTGTACTTGTTGCGAAATGCCTGATTTGTCTTTTCGCGGATTGCCGTAACAAGCTCATATGTAAACTTTTCACTGGTGGTATAAAGGACCTTTTTCTTTGGATAGTTTTCCCGATAGAAGTTGCCTATCGCCTGCATAAGATGGGTCTTTCCCAGTCCGCTGCCGCCATACAAAAACAAAGGGTTGTAGGTTTTTGCAGGACGTTCGGCAACAGCAAGAGACGCAACATAGGCAAGGTTATTGTTGTTGCCCACAACAAATGACGAAAATGTGTATTTAGGATTAAGTGTATTTTCAACCGTAATGGGGTCAGCTGTGCCAACTACTCCGCTCTCATCATCCACAACAACATCAATATTGAATTTTCGTGATGTAACAGCCTCAAGACAGCTCTCGATAAGAGAGAAGTACTTGGTCATTACCATATTTTTATTTACGGAAAAAGGTACCTTAAGGGTGATTTTATCTTCATCAATTGCCTCAGGAGAAATAGGTTTAATCCACGAGTCAAAGGATACTGCTGATATTTCCTTGGACAACTCCTCGGTAACCTTTTGCCATATTCGCTTTAGTTCTTCCAAGCTAAAAAGCTCCTTTCAAAATATACTGCCGGATTTACATTCGGTTTTTGCGGGTCCGGTTTTATTTCAATATAAATCAGACACCCCGAAAAATCGGCAGTCTGCAAAAACCTTTCCTATTTATATATAATTATATATAATAATATACAACAACCTGATGTGTCTTCTAAAACAAGAACATTTTCGTCTGTGTCCTAATGTTTTCCAAGCAACTTTCAGTATTAGCGGATAAAGCCGCTTTTACCATTATAGCAGAAGCTTTTTAAAATTTCAACAACAAAAAATTCCAAAAAAGTCTCAAAAAAATTTTTTTTGCACTAAAACACAAAATGTTGTTCCTTTTCTTTTAAAGGCTTACAACATCTTCTGTTTTTTTCTTTTAAAAATTTTTTAAAAATTTTTCGGCGACTAAAGTATTGACAACTTTGGTTTATTGTGTTAAAATAGGTAATGCTGTTTTGCAGAATTAGTATTAAATTAACTATTTATACAATTTAGACTTTAGTATGTTTGGAGGGATTTCGATGCTTAGAACATTTCAGCCTAAAAAGAGACACAGAGCCAAAGAGCACGGTTTCAGAAAAAGAATGTCAACAAAAAATGGTCGCAAGGTATTAGCCAGAAGAAGACTTAAAGGCAGAAAGAAACTGTCCGCTTAAAGACGCCTTTGTGCGTCTTTTTGACTATACAAGGCTTTTTTATTAAACCTTGCAAATTGCTTCACTTTACGATACAGGAGCTTTAATAATTATGCAAAAATCTGCCCGCAAATCAGCTACGCTTAATTTAAATTCACAGTTTCATAGACTATACAGGTCGGGTGCCTCCTGTGTCCGTCCGTCACTGGTTCTTTATGCCAAACTCAACGGACGAAACCTTAACCGTTTTGGTATTACTGTCAGCAAAAAAATAGGCAAGGCGAATGTACGTAACCGTGCAAAACGCAGACTTCGAGAGGTTTTGCGTCTTAATGCACCATATACGAAATCAGGCTTTGATTTTGTTGTCGTTGCAAGGTCGCGTACGCCTGAAATTGAGTTTTCAAAGCTCTCAGGTGATTTGTTGGTCGCCTTGAAAAAGGTCGGTGCATTTTTAGATGAGTAAGCTTTTTTCAAAGATTCTTATTACACTTGTCAGATTTTACCGCAAATTTATTTCACCGCTTACTCCGCCCTGCTGCAGGTTTTACCCTACTTGTTCGGAATATGCAATTCTTGCAATTCAAAAATACGGAGCATTTCGTGGCAGTCTTAAAGCTCTGTGGCGGATTATACGCTGCAATCCCCTTTCAAAAGGTGGCATAGACTACCCGTAACTTTGACACATTGCTCCTTGTATACACTTGCGATAATTGCTACACAGCCTTTACCATAAGATAATTGGAGGATACCGTGATGACCTATATCATGATTGCCCTTGGCCGGATTCTGGAGCTTTTTTACAGAATCATAGGCAACTATGGCTTTGCCATAATTCTTTTTACAGTATTTATTAAGCTTTTGCTTTTTCCTCTTGACATCAAGCAGAAAAAGTCAATGGCAAAAACACAGAAAATTCAGCCTCTGTTGATGGAGGTTCAAAAAAAATATGCAAATGACAAAAACAAACTGAATCAGGAAACAATGAAGCTCTATCAGAAATATGGCATCAGCCCCACAAGCGGTTGTCTGCCTATGCTGATTCAGCTTCCAATAATACTTGCCCTCTACTGGGTTGTAAGAAAACCCCTTATGTTTATGATGGGCGTAAGCGCAGCAGATACCTGGCGTATTGCCGAAGCATTTAACACATGGGCAGTAGCAAACGCTGAGACATTGCCCAAAAGCCTTCAGTCGGTTGTCCCTCTTACCTATGGCAAGGGTATGGGCAGTGCAAACACCTTTGGTATGCACGAAATCCAGATTGCTCAGATGCTTTTCAAGTATCCCGAAATACTTAACCATCATGCAATAACAAGCTGGGATAGTGTATTTAAACCCGTAGACTTTACATTCTTTGGTCTTGACCTTTCTGAGGTACCTGACCTTAAAGCTTTCTTCGGTATATTCATAGGAAACTTTTCAAACGTAACAACTTCAAAAGCCTTGCTTTGGATCGTTCCTGTTCTTGCCGGCTTCAGCTCATGGCTTTCAAGCAAAATCACCATGCCTAAAAGTCCAAAGGCGGACAAGCATGCAGTTCTTTCAGAAACCGAAAAGGCTCAGACTCAGCAAGGCAATGCAGATGGCACAATGAAAACAATGACAACCATTATGCCGTTGTTTTCAGCATGGTTTGCATTCACCCTGCCTGCAGCTGTTGGCGTTTACTGGGTTGTAAGCAATATTATTCAGATGCTTCAGCATATATTCGTCACCAGATACCTCAAAAATGATATAAGTGACGACGAGATAGAAGGAGAGATTAAAAATGTTAAAAGTAGAAAAAACCGCAAAAAGCGTAAATGAAGCCGTTGAGCTTGCCGCAAAGGAGCTTGGCGTTGCTCCTGATGAGGTAGGATATACAGTTACCCGTGAAATCGGTAAGGGACTTATGAAATTTATCCTTGGTACTTCCGAGGTTGAAATTTCAGCCTGGAGAAAAGCTGACGAAGAAAAAGAAACCAAGACTTTAGAAAAAGCGGCTGCGAAAAAACAGCCAAAACCCGAGAAAAAGGTTAAGGAAGATAAAACTGACGCACCAAAGTCTGAAGATAAAAAAGAATCCGCTCCCAAGATTGTTGCTGAAGAAAAATCAGCAAAGCCCGAAAAGCCTTCAAAGCATGAAATCGACGATGACTTTGTTATCCCAAAATCAGCTGTTGACGACGCAAAATACTTTGTATCCGAGGTTCTTTCAAAAATAGGTCTTACCTTTGAGCTTCATCTTAAGCTTGACAAAAATATAATAAATATTGATATTTCAGGCGAGAAAATGGGTCTTCTCATCGGCAAACGAGGCGACACAATTGATGCTGTTCAGTCTTTGGCAAACCTTTATGTGAACAGAAACAAGAATATGCCTTATGTAAAGGTAAATCTCGATACCGAAAATTACAGAAGCAAACGCGAAGCTACACTTGTAAGACTTGCACGCGGTCTTGAACGCAGTATTCTTAAAGACAAAAAGACCATTACTCTTGAACCTATGACAGCAAACGAAAGAAGAATTATTCATTCAGCACTTCAAAACAGTTCAAAAATCAAGACTTACAGTATTGGCGAGGAGCCTAACCGCAGATTGGTTATATCCTACATCAAGAGCGAAGGCGAAGAAAACTAAATAGTGAATAAAACACAGCGGCACGGATTTCATTTTGAATTCCGTGCCTTTGGATTGACAGTATTTTTATACTTTTTGCTTGTTTAGCCTGCAATTATTGTTTTTTACCATATTTACATGCCACAGGCGAATAATATTTGTTGCATATTTTATGAATATTTATGCAAAAACTATTGACTTTTTTGCATAAATATAGTTTAATAAATAGTATATTTTGAATAATTATACAAAAGAGGGGTCAGCTATGTCAAAAATCAAGGTTTTTATCGACGGCAGCGCCGGCACAACCGGTCTCAGAATTCACGAAAGGCTTGCCGCACGCTCTGATATTGAACTTATCGCAATAAGCGATGAGCTTCGCAAGGATTTGAATGCCCGAAAGGAAGCTATCCTTTCAGCAGACGCAGCATTTCTCTGTCTTCCTGATGATGCATCCCGCGAAATTGTTGCAGCAATAGGCAACTCCCCCGTTAAAATACTTGATACTTCAACGGCACACCGCACCAATCCCCAATGGGCATACGGCTTTCCCGAGCTAAGTAAAGAGTTTTTAAGCAAGCTTCTTTCTTCAAACCGGATTGCTGTTCCTGGTTGCCACGCAAGCGGATTTTGCTCAATAGTAAAACCCCTTGTTGACAACGGAATTATCGCTGCAGATTATCCCGTTGTTTGTACCTCTGTTACAGGTTATTCGGGTGGTGGCAAAAAAATGATTGCTGACTATCAGGCAACCGACCGCAGTTTTGAGCTTGACAGTCCAAGACAGTACGGACTTACACAAAAGCATAAGCATTTGCCTGAAATGAAAACCGTCTGCGGTCTTGACTTTGAACCCTGCTTCTCACCAATTGTTGCGGATTTTTACAGTGGTATGACCGTTTCAATCCCCTTGACAGCAAGACTTATGAAAAAATCGGCAACAGCTTTGGAAGTATATGAAATTTTTGCAAAACATTATGAAGACTCAAAACTGATTTCAGTGCGACCCTTTGGTACAGAAGGACTTCTTTCCACCAACGGAATGTCCGGCAAGGACAGTATGGAAATTATTGTAACCGGCAACGACGACAGAATTCTAATCGCCTCCACCTTTGACAATTTAGGAAAAGGAGCCTCGGGTGCGGCAATACAATGCTTTAATTTGTGCCTGGGTGCAGATGAAACCGAAGGCTTAGTTATATAACAGAAAGGATTTTTTACAATGAATCAGATAAACGGCGGCGTTTGTGCCGCAAAAGGATTTAAAGCATCAGGTATTCATGCAGGAATACGCAAAAACAAAGAAAAAAAAGACCTTGCCTTGATTGTCAGTGAAACAAAGGCAGCTGCGGCAGGTACATATACACAAAACCTTGTAAAGGGTGCACCTCTTCACGTTACAAAGTCAAACATTGCCGACGGTTATGCCCAGGCAATAATCTGCAACAGTGGCAACGCCAACACCTGTAACGCAAACGGAATTGAAATTGCCGAGGGTATGTGCGAGCTTGTGGAAAAACACACCGGTATTTCAAAAACCGATGTAATTGTTGCATCCACCGGTGTTATTGGTCAGCCTCTCGACATTACCCCCATGGCAAATGCTATGGAAGCCTTAACAAACGACCTCAACGAAAACGGAAGCGGTGATGCAGCGGCGGCAATTATGACAACAGACGTGGCACTCAAAGAAATTGCTTTTGAGTTTAAAGCAGGCGGCAAAACCTGCCATATAGGCGGTATTGCAAAAGGCTCGGGGATGATTCATCCCAATATGGCAACAATGCTTGTTTTTGTCACAACAGACGTCTCAATCACTCCTGAGCTTTTGCAAAAAGCTCTTTCAGCCGATATTTTAGACTCATTTAATATGATTTCTATTGACGGCTACACATCAACAAACGATATGGTTACCGTTCTTGCAAACGGAATGGCTGAAAATAAGATTATTGACTCGGAAAACGAAGATTATACCTCGTTCAAAGAGGCTCTCTCTGCTGTTACTACCTACCTTTGCCGTCAGATTGCAAAGGATGGCGAGGGTGCAACAAAGCTTTTGGAAAGCCGTGTTCATGGCGGCAAGGACACAAAATCTGCAAAAATGATTGCAAAAAGTGTTATCTGTTCCTCTCTTTTCAAAGCTGCAATGTTTGGTGCTGATGCAAACTGGGGTCGTATTCTTTGTGCTATCGGATACAGCGGGGCAGAATGCGATGTTAATAAGGTTTCAGTTGTTCTTGCTTCAAATGCTGGCGAAATCCTTGTTTGCGAAAATGGAAGCGGTGTTGATTTTGACGAGGATGTTGCAAAGAAAATCCTTACCGAAGACGAAATTATTATCGACATCACGCTTGGCGACGGCAATGGCGAAGCTGTAGCCTGGGGCTGTGACCTTACCTATGACTATGTGAAAATCAATGGTGATTACAGAACCTGAGAAAACAATCGCCCTATCTCCTGAATTTACAAATTAATTTGTAAATTCTTACTTAAGGGCATTGCTTTCTTTTCCTGAAAAACCTGCGGTTTTTCAGGAGTACTGTTTATAAAATATTCCTTTGCAAAGGAGAAATATAAATGAATACCGAACTCTTAAAGAATATACCAATTGAAACCCGTGCCAAAATACTTATTGAGGCACTTCCTTACATTCAGGAATATTACAACAAAATCGTTGTAATCAAATACGGTGGCAATGCAATGCTTAATGACGAGCTTAAAACTGCCGTTATGGGTGATATTCTCCTCCTTTCCCTTATTGGAATCAAAGTGGTTCTTGTCCACGGCGGAGGTCCTGAAATTTCTGATATGCTCGGCAAGGTAGGGGCAAAAACCGAATTTATTGACGGACTGCGTGTTACCGATAAAGAATCTATCGACATTGTGCAAATGGTTCTTGCAGGTAAAATAAACAAAAATCTTGTAAACCTTATACATACCATGGGTGGCAAAGCTATCGGTCTTTGCGGTATTGACGGACATATGATAAACGCAACCAGACACGACGAGATTCACGGCTTTGTAGGTGATGTGTCAGACATTGACCCAACACCTATCCTTGACGTTTTAGACAAGGGCTACATACCTGTTATTGCAACCGTTGGCTGTGACGAAGAAGGCAACGTATACAACATCAACGCCGATACAGCTGCTGCAAAAATTGCAGGTGTTCTTAAAGCGACAAGTCTTATTTCAATGACAGATATCCGTGGATTGCTCCGCGACAAGGATGACGAATCCACCCTTATCCCCGTGGTAAAGGCAAGCGAAGTTCCTGAGCTTGTTGCAGAAGGGGTAATTTCCGGTGGAATGATTCCCAAAATTGATTGCTGTATTGAATCTATTCGTCAGGGTGTTGACAAGGTATTTATCCTTGACGGACGTGTTCCCCACGCAATTCTTATCGAAATTCTTACCGATGAAGGTATCGGAACCATGGTTGTTTAAACCGAAAGGACTGAAATTTATGCAGGAAAAAGCATCAAAAAAACAACGGCTGAATGCTATTATTGACATAATTTCAAAGCAGGCAATCGAAACTCAGGGTCAGCTGACAAATCAGCTTATCTCAAAGGGCTATGACGTAACTCAGGCAACGGTTTCCCGCGATATACGCGAGCTTCGGCTTATTAAAATCTCTGACAAGGGCGACAAATACCGTTATGCAATGCCCGGCAAGGAAAGCAGTTCAGACATCAGGCTGCGTTACACCGCAGTTTTAACCCACGCAGTTATCACAATTCAATGTGCACAAAACCTTGTGGTGGTTAAAACAATTCCCGGCTCGGCTCAGGGCTGTGCAATGGCAATTGAAACCCTTGATTTTGACGGAATTGTAGGTGTTATTGCAGGTGATGATACCTTGTTTATTGCAATGAACACTGAAAGAGAAGCAAAAATATTTTCCGAAAAGCTTATGTCTGTTGTAAGCTAAGCAAACGGAATTGAAAGAAGGACTTTTTCATGACTATAAAAGAAACTGACCAGAAATATATAATGGGTACCTATGGCAGGGTAAATCTTGAGCTGGACCACGGCATTGGGGCAACCCTTGTTGACACCGAGGGCAAAAAGTATATTGACTTTGGCAGCGGAATTGCCGTAAACACCTTTGGTGCCTGTGACAAAACATGGGTTGAAGCAATTTCGGCTCAGCTTGAAAAAATTCAGCACACCTCAAACTACTACTACACAAAGCCTTGTGCAGACCTTGCTGAAATAATCTGCACACGTACAGGTATGAGCAAGGTGTTTTTTTCAAATTCGGGTGCCGAAGCAAATGAATGTGCCATTAAAGCGGCACGCAAATATGGTACCGACAAAAACCCTGACAAAAATATGATTGTTACCCTGAAAAACAGCTTTCACGGCAGAACGATAACCACACTTTCAGCCACAGGTCAGGAAGTTTTTCATAAGCACTTTACCCCATTTACCGATGGTTTTTGCTACGTTGAAGCAAATAATATAAAGGACCTTGAAAATTCAATGAACGAAAACGTATGTGCAATTATGTTTGAAATCATTCAGGGCGAGGGCGGAGTTCTTCCTATGACGGCTGAATTTATTGAAGCCATCAAGGCTATGTCACAAAAATACGACGCTCTTATTGTAATTGACGAGGTTCAAACCGGCAACGGGCGTACAGGCAAGCTTTACGCACATCAAAATTTTGACCTTAACCCCGACATTTTCACAACAGCAAAGGGTCTTGCAGGCGGTCTGCCCATTGGTGCAACTGTATTTTCCGAAAAGCTTGCGGATATTCTCCCCGCAGGAAGTCACGGTTCAACCTTTGGCGGCAATCCTGTTGCTTGTGCAGGTGCAATAAGCATTCTTAACCGCATTGATGATGCTCTTTTGACACAAGTTCTGGATAAATCTCAAAAGATAATTAAAGCGCTCAAAGATATTGATGGTGTTGAAGAAATTACCGGTATGGGCTTTATGCTTGGTATCAAAACAAAAAAAGATGCAAAGGCAATTCTTAAATACTGTCAGGACAACGGGCTGCTTGTTCTTACAGCAAAGGACAAGGTAAGACTTCTTCCTCCGCTCAACATTACCCAAACCGAGCTTGATGAGGGTCTTTCAATTCTTGCTGATGCAATTAAAAACGCGTAATTATTTAATAAATAGCTTATATAAAGGAAAGGTTTTGAAAATATGAAACACTTACTTAAATTATCAGACTTAACAACCGAGGAAATAACAAGCCTGCTTGATATGGCAGACCAGCTTAAATACGAAAAGAAAAACGGAATTCCGCACAGACACCTTGAGGGCAAATCCCTTGGTATGATTTTTGAAAAATCTTCAACAAGAACCCGTGTTTCCTTTG
>JAZRJL010000080.1:0-10970 GCA_045645805.1 Clostridia bacterium
TGCCAGAATTTTTTTTGTCCTCAGTGACATATGAGATTTTTCTTTCATAATCTCCCCACCCTTCATAATTTACTTAGATAAACTTAATTATATAAAAGTATATCATATATCAACAAACTATTCAAGAGTTTTAAAAATAAATTTTAATTTATTAAAAAGAACAAAGCGGCTTCGTAGCTCGCCTTTCGGCGGGCGTAGCATTAACACTTTGTTTGCCCATGTGCATTTGGGCAAAGCCGAAAATTTTGCACGGGCATTAAATTGATGGTTTTTAAATAGGAAATTGCGTAATTTCCTATTTAAAAAAATATTGCCCGTTTTTTTCAAACGGGCAACAATCCGACTATAACATTTCATACAGGTTTCTAATGCAATTCTCGCAAACAAGCTTCTTCTTAAATGTAACAACATTTTCAGCCTCACGGCAGAAAATGCAGGCAGGCTCATATTTACCCAGAATTAATTTGTTTTCATCAACAAAAATTTCAAGAGTATTCTTTGGCTCAATACCAAGAATTTTACATATCTCCTTTGGAATAACAATGCGGTCAAGTCCGTCAACCTTTCTGATTATGCCAAGATTTCCCTTGCGTTTACCTGTCCCCTCAGCAATCTCGTGCTTTTTAAGAACAATTTTTGAATCTTCAATAAAAATTTCAATAGGAGTCTTTGGCTCAATTTCAAGGCTTCGGCAAAGCTCCTTAGGTATTACAATCCTGTCCAGATTGTCAACATGTCTGACGATTCCTGTCGATTTCATAGTGAAACACATCCTATTCTTCGTTTTTTATTTCTTCTTGTTGTAATATTACCATAACTGTAAAAAATTGTCAATAGATTTTGTAAAAAAATTTTGCCTGTAAGTATATGTCGAAGTGTCAGTTTTTATAGGAACAGAACAAAGCGGCTTCGCCGCTCGCCGCAGGCGGCGGTCTAAGCAATAACGCTTTGTTTGCCCATGTGCATTTCGGCAAGGCCGAAAATCTTGCACGGGCATAAAATGAGTGTTTTTGTTTAATAGGAAATTACGCAATTTCCTATTAAACAAAAAGCCGTTTCTCATTACGAGAAACGGCTTTTGAAAAATACTGATTTAGATTTCAGCAAAGTATTTGATTGTTCTAACCATCTGGCTTGTGTATGAGTTTTCGTTATCATACCATGAAACAACCTGTACTTCGTAAAGGTCATCAGAAATCTTTGCAACCATTGTCTGAGTTGCATCAAAGAGTGAACCGTACTTGATACCAACGATATCTGAAGAAACGATTTCGTCTTCGTTGTAGCCAAAGCTTTCAGAAGCTGCTGCTTTCATAGCTGCGTTGATGCCTTCCTTAGTGATGTCCTTACCCTTAACAACAGCTGTAAGGATTGTTGTTGAACCTGTGGGAACAGGAACTCTCTGTGCAGCACCGATGAGCTTTCCGTTAAGTTCAGGAATAACAAGACCGATAGCCTTTGCAGCACCTGTTGAGTTAGGAACGATGTTAACAGCACCAGCTCTTGCACGTCTGAGGTCACCCTTTCTGTGAGGACCGTCAAGAATCATCTGGTCACCTGTGTATGCATGGATTGTAGCCATGATACCGCTCTGGATAGGAGCATAGTCGTTAAGAGTCTTTGCCATAGGAGCAAGGCAGTTTGTTGTACAAGAAGCAGCTGAAATAATTGTATCATCAGCTGTAAGTGTATCTTCGTTTACGCTGTAAACGATGGTCTTAAGGTCATTGCCTGCGGGAGCAGAAATAACAACCTTCTTAGCACCTGCATCGATATGAGCCTGTGACTTTTCCTTTGAGCAGTAGAAGCCTGTACACTCAAGAACAACATCAACACCGATTTCGCCCCAGGGAAGGTCAGCAGCCTTAGGTTCGCTGTAAATAGTAATTGTCTTACCATCAACAACGATGCAGCCCTCGCCAGCCTCAACTGTGTGACCGTCGTATCTGCCCTGTGATGAGTCATACTTAAGAAGATGAGCAAGCATCTTAGGATCTGTAAGGTCGTTAATTGCAACTACCTCATAACCTTCTGCACCGAACATCTGGCGGAAAGCAAGACGGCCGATACGTCCAAAACCGTTAATAGCAACTTTAACTGACATAATAAAATACCTCCAAAAAATAAATATATGTTATTAATAATATTTTACCAATAATTGAAAAAATATGCAAGTAGCAATTTTAAAAATTGTTAAAAAAATAACTATCTTCCAAAACCTGCCACAACTTTTAACAGTATAACACAAATTTCTGCATTTTGCAACTATCAATATTTACAACTTAAAAAAAATATGTTATATATAATATAGATACTTTAACAAAAAACAGTTATTTGCCTTTTGGCTTTCATCTGTTTTACAAATACTTAAGGAGAAAACTCTAATATGAAACTGATTCTGGCAAGCAAAAACACCCACAAGGCACAGGAAATGCAGGCAATTTTAGGCGACGGAGTCGAGCTTATAACTCAGGACGTAGCAGGCTGCGGTGAAATTGACGTAATCGAGGACGGTATAACCTTTGAAGAAAATGCCATAAAAAAAGCTGTTGAAATAATGCAGGCAACCAATCTCCCTACTATTGCAGATGACAGCGGACTTTGTGTTGATTTTCTTGGTGGCAGACCCGGTATATACACAGCACGCTTTGCAGGAGAAAATGCAACAGACGACGAAAATATCTCAAAACTTCTTGATGAACTTGCCGATGTCCCCGAAGCCGACCGCACTGCAAAATTTGTCTGTGTAATTGCTCTTGCAGTTCCCTGCAACGAACCTGTTTGCTTCCGAGGTGAGGTTTTCGGCAGAATTCTAAACGAAAAGCACGGTGACAATGGTTTTGGCTACGATCCTGTGTTTTATCTTCCGCAGTTTAATGCATCAATGGCAGAAATTCCTGCCGGGGCAAAGAACTCGGTAAGCCACCGCTATAACGCACTTAAGCTTTTAAAGGAGTATCTTGGATAAATGCGAAGAATTTTAAGTACAATGCGTCGTGCCGTTGAAGACTACAATATGATAAATTCCGGCGACAAAATTGCCGTCGGAATTTCCGGTGGCAAAGACAGCCTTACCCTGCTTCATGCCCTTGCCACATACCGCAGATTTTCAAAGATGGACTTTCAGGTTATGGGTATAACCGTTGATATGGGCTTTGAGGGCGTAAGCTACGACCCCGTTGCAGAGTTTTGCAGAGAGCTTAATGTTGAATACGTTTCTAAAAAGACAAATATTGCAGAGATACTTTTCGACGTAAGGAAAGAAAAAAATCCTTGCTCGCTATGCTCAAAAATGCGTCGTGGTGCTCTTAACGACCTTGCAATCGAACACGGCTGCAACAAGGTTGCCCTTGGTCACAACAACGAGGATGTTATTGAAACCTTCTTCCTGTCCCTTTTTTATGAAGGTAGATTAAACAGCTTTTCACCTGTAACCTACCTCTCACGTCGGGATTTGTGGGTTATAAGGCCGCTGATTTACACACCCGAGGGGGATATAAAAGGCTATGCAAATCGCAGTAATCTTCCCATTGTAAAAAACCCCTGTCCTATGGACGGAGTCTCAAAACGGCAGGAAATGAAGGATTTTATGAACGAAAAAGCAAAACAAGACCACCACTTTAAGACAAAAATGATGAATGCCATACAAACAGGTCTTGAAGATTGGAAAATCGGAGGAGAAACTAAATGAAAAACGAAAAGAAAATGCTTATATCCCTTGCCAAAAATGATTTCAGGGCTAAATATGCAGGCTCAGCACTTGGTGCAATCTGGGCGTTTATCAGTCCGGTAATCACAATACTTATATACTGGTTTGTCTTTCAGGTTGCCTTTCAAAACGGGCCTGTAAACAATATGCCCTACGTAATATGGCTTGTTTCGGGTGTTGTTCCGTGGTTCTTTATTTCCGAGGGATGGGGCGGCGCAACCGGAGTTTTTATTGACTATTCATATCTTGTAAAAAAGGTTGTTTTCAATATTGATATGCTGCCTGCAGTAAGGGTTTCTTCTGCATTTTTTGTGCACTTGTTTTTTGTTGTGCTTACCTTTATAATATCTGCCGCATACGGCTTTTTGCCAGGATTTTTACATTTGCAGATTTTCTATTATATGGCGGCAGCATATGTTCTCACCCTTGCCCTTGGCAGAATAACCGCAACACTCACGGTCTTTGCAAGGGATATTGGAAACATTGTCGGGGTTATGGTTCAATTTGGGTTTTGGCTTACACCTATTTTCTGGGACATCAATGCAATCCCCGAAGGTCTCCATATCATATTTAAGCTGAATCCCATATATTATATCACCGAGGGTTACCGTGACATTTTTGTCTACAATGCAGCCTTTTGGCAAAAGCCTGTTCTTACCCTTTATTTCTGGGCAGTTGTTTCAATTTTACTGATTATAGGAAATGTCATTTTCAAGCGTTTAAGACCGCATCTTGCAGATATGATTTAAAAATTAAAACAGTTACAATAATAATTAATAAATTTTGCAGGGACGGATGCCCACATCCGTCCGAAATTCGGGTCGATGTAGGCATCGACCCCTACAATTTTGAATATTTATCCAATAAAAACCGTTTAACACAACAGCCCTATATTTTTTCATTAAAACCCCTTGACAAATTATCAAAATGCATATATAATATAAAAGCTGTTCAAGCACCGAGGCGTGGCGCAGTTTGGTAGCGCACCTGGTTTGGGACCAGGGGGCCGCAGGTTCGAATCCTGTCGCCTCGACCAAAAAAAATCCTATCTGTCGATAGGATTTTTTTGTTTGTATAAACGAAAACCGCCGCAGAAAATTTCCTGGGGCGGTTTAATTCGCTTAAAAATTAGCCAAGGTTCTTTTCAAGAGTGTCCATGCTGTCTTTGATTTCCTTGGGCAGCTTGTCGCCAAACTGAGCAAAGAATTCTCTCTGGTTTGCAAGGTCTTCCTTCCAAGCCTGCTTGTCGATTGAAAGAAGCTCATCAACAACTGCATCTGAAAGGTCAAGCCCGTCAAGCTGAAGGTCAGCCTTGTTGGGAACATAACCGATTTCAGTTTCAACAGCGTCAACCTTACCATCGCAACGGTCAATAATCCAGTTGAGGACACGCATATTGTCGCCAAATCCGGGCCACATAAAGTTGCCTTCATCATCAAGTCTGAACCAGTTTACATTAAAGATTTTGGGCGGGTTAGAAATCTCCTTACCCATATCATACCAATGCTGGAAGTAATCAGCCATATTATAGCCTACGAAAGGTCTCATTGCCATTGGGTCACGTCTTACAACGCCAACCGCACCTGCAGCTGCAGCAGTTGTTTCAGATGCCATTGTAGCACCTACAAATACACCATGATCCCAGTCGCGAGCCTGATATACCAACGGAGCTGTCTTTGCACGTCTACCGCCGAATACGATAGCTGAAATCGGAACACCCTGAGGATTCTCGAATTCAGACGAAATGCAGGGGCAGTTTACAGCAGGAGCTGTAAATCTTGAGTTAGGATGTGCAAGCTTGCCTCCATCAGCAGTATATTCCTTACCGTTTACCTTTGCACCCTTCCACTCAATTGCCTTTTCGGGAGGATTCTTGTCAAGACCTTCCCACCAAACAGTCATATCTTCCTCGTTGATTGCAACGTTTGTGAAAATTGTGTTCTTCTTTGTTGCCTCTAAAGCATTGAAGTTTGACTTAACAGAAGTACCGGGAGCAACACCAAAGAAACCTGCTTCGGGGTTAATTGCATAAAGTCTGCCGTCTTCACCAACACGAAGCCAAGCAATATCGTCACCAACTGTCCAGATTTTGTAGCCTTGATCCTTAAGGAACTTGGGAGGAATAAGCATTGCAAGGTTAGTCTTACCGCAAGCTGAAGGGAATGCAGCACAAATGTACTTAACTTCGCCCTTGGGGTTTTCAAGGCCAAGGATAAGCATATGCTCAGCCATCCAGCCCTCTTTCATACCCTGATATGAGGCAATACGGAGCGCAAAGCACTTCTTACCAAGAAGAACGTTACCGCCGTATGCTGAGTTTACAGACATAATTGTATTGTCCTGTGGGAAATGAACAATGTATCTTTCATCAGGGTTTACGTCACGCTTTGCATGGAGACACTTAACGAAATCACCGTCTTCACCAAGAGCCTCAAGAACATCCTTGCCAACTCTTGTCATAATATCCATATTGAGTACAACGTAGATACTGTCAGTAAGTTCAACACCAATCTTTGAGAATGGTGAACGAACACGGCCCATTGAGTAAGGAATAACGTACATTGTACGGCCTTCCATTGAACCATCATAAAGCTTATTCAGCTTTGCGTACATTTCAGCAGGTGCCATCCAGTTGTTGATAGGACCAGCTTCTTCCTCGGTTTCGGTACAGATAAATGTTCTGTCCTCAACACGGGCAACATCATTTTCAGCTGTTCTGTGATAGTAGCAGCCGGGAAGCTTTTCCTGATTAAGCTTAATCATTTCACCTGTAGAAACAGCCTCTTCACGAAGAGCCTCAAGCTGAGCCTCACTGCCGTCAATCCAAACCACGTTTGCGGGTTTGCAAAGAGCCTTCATTTCTTCAAGCCAGGTCAATACTTTTTTGTTATTTGTCATTTCTTTTTACCTCCTTGAGAGTTCGTATAAATAAAATGTTAATTATTTTACGTTTTTATTAGCGTTATATCGTAGTAAATATGTCAAAAAAATGCACACTTCCCATTTTGATATAACTGTAATAATGATATCACAGTTTTTTTTAATTAGCAACTGTTTTTTGACAAAAATTTAACCAAAAGACATAAATTGGAATATAATCTTTTTGTTTATTTATAGTATCCCCCAAAAACAAAAAGAATTTTAATAATATAAAAATTTTTTAAAATTTCTATTGACAAGTATGAGTTTTTGTGTTATCATATTTGAGTGTCTTGACGAGAGTACTTTTGTCAAGCAATTAAATGTGGCGGTATAGCTCAGTTGGCTAGAGCATACGGTTCATACCCGTAGTGTCACTAGTTCGAATCTAGTTACCGCTACCACCCTTTAAAACCCGTGTGTCATACACGGGTTTTAAACAAGGGATACAAATCAATATGGCTCCTTGGTCAAGTGGTTAAGACTCCGCCCTCTCACGGCGGCTACAGGGGTTCGAATCCCCTAGGAGTCACCAAACAAAAAGTCTTGAAACCAAATGGTTTTAAGACTTTTTTGTATTTGAGTATAATGATAATTTATTTAACAAAATCACATTTCTAATATCCTGTTATTTGGAGTGGTGCATCTGCTTTTGCAAGACCGTACATCTTTTCAATTATGATTGTGTATACTTCTCCTGATTTGAGTTTCTCACCGTCTATTGTAAAATACATTCATATTGTCTGTTAACTCTTCGGTAAATCTTTGTTTCTTCAGATAATCTTTGCTCTTGTTCATTACTATCCTTGTAAGCCATGTTTTAAAAAAATCTTTGTTATTTAACGAGTTAAAAGATTTTAGAGCCGATAAAACAGCTTCCTGAACACAATCCTTTGCATCTTCGTGTTGTGCAGATAACCTAAGGCAACCAAGAACAAAGACTTTTCACATTCTTTGTATTTCTGCTCAAACAGTTTGTACAATTTAATTTCTCCTTTCACCTTTGTAGCTCAGAAATTTTCTCATTGAAACGCTCATAGGAAAAAATTTTTTCTACAATTTAAAAATTTTCTACTGTTGCGTTATAAAAGCTCTTACATATATTAGACGATTTAGAAACGAAAAAAGTTAAGTTATAAGTTATAATAAAAAAAGAATAATACAAAAAAAATCCTATCTTGTGACAGGATTTTAATATTTGTGCAAAATAGAACGATTTAGATGACATATATTCTTATTCATCTTTATACAAAGCATTATAAATCTTTACAAACTTTTTATCTCTTTCGCTAATCGGATCTTTGCCGGCATAGTCATAAAAGCCCTTACCTGTCTTAACACCATAATTACCGTTTTTATATAAGTCGTCAAGCAGTTTCTGAACATTTGTTTCATTGCAAAGAAGCGGATTTAAATACTCTGCAATGTGATGGAAGGTATCAACTCCACCAAAATCTACAACCTCAAACGGACCGTATGCAGCATATCTGAAGCCCAACCCATATTTCATACATGCGTCGACATCTTCCACGTCGGCAATTCCTTCTTCTACCAAGGATATACATTCTCTTAGGATAGAAAGCTGAATTCTGTTTAAAATAAAACCCGGAACATCCTTCTTACAAACAGTAGTTTTCTTTCCCACAGCATGAGCCAAGTCAATAACAATCTTTGTGCTCTCATCGTCTGTTTCAGTTCCTCTTATGATTTCAATGCACGGTATTAAATGGGAAGGATTCATCCAATGCATGCCCAAAAAACGATGCTTTCCTACAATATCCTTGGCTATAGCATCTATCGATATGCCTGAGGTATTAGTGGTAAGAATTGCATCAGGTCGCACCATCTCTGATATAGTCTTCCAGAATTTCTGCTTAATATCGAGTTTTTCAATAATGCTTTCAACAATTATATCACTGTCTTCTAAATCTTCAATATTACTTGTGAACTTTAATTCTGCAATGATTCTGTCAGCCTCTTCACGTGTTGCCTCGCCTGACTGCACTGCTGCTTCCTGGTTAATTTTAATAAGTTTTTTCCCTTTTTCAAGAGATTCCTCAAATGCATCATAAATCGTAACTGTATAACCGTATTTAGCAAATATCTGTGACATACTTGCTCCCATTAATCCTGCACCTGCAATACCGACTTTTTTAATTTTCATAAATATTCCTCCGTAAATTTAATTTATAATAAAATGTACAACATACCGTACTCCTCTGCTGTACATATTGTGATTAGATTAAAAATCCCCATACAAAAGATAGTAACAACGATACAACAGTTGGAATAATACATGCGGTCACGCAAATATCAATATATGATTCTTTATGTTTTCAATTTGATACAGCTAGCAATGTCAACACTGCACCATTATGTGGCAATGTGCCTAGACCGCCGGACAGCACTGCAACTCTATGTAATAACTCAGGGTTTAACCCCATACTCAGTGCTCTTTCTAAATACTGCGGCGCCATAGTCTCAAGTGCAATCGATATGCCACCCGAAGCAGAGCCCGTCGCTCCTGACAAAACATTAACCGCCACTGCTTCTGAAAAAAGTATGTTTCCAGACATTCTCAACATGGCATTTCTCAATAATGTAAATCCGGGAACAATTTTAACAACAGAACCAAAGCCTACGGCACATGCTGTGTTCATAATAGCCATCAATGAGCCATTTGAACCGGCATCGATTGCAGGCAAAAGAACCTTGAACTGTTTTATATTGATAAGGCAGGCAATTGCTATTCCACCCAATAACGCAATGACTATAGACTGATTTGTTGACCACTCAGCAATTCCGTATTTAGCTAATATTCCCGGTAAAACATTGAGCATAAACACAACAACCATTAGAGGCAACAAACCACTAAGCCAATGCCATGACGGCTGTTTGGACACATTAACAATACTTTCAGTATGCTTTGGATCTTCAACAAAACCAAGACCTTTTTTTCGGGCACTCCGGCAACGCCATTCCAAATACAGGTAGCCCGGAACAGCCATTAAAATCGTTGCCACAATTCCCATCAGAGGTGCAGCTGTTGCCGTTGTTCCGTAGTATGTAGTAGGAATGATATTCTGAATTTGAGGGGTCCCGGGAATAGCCATCATTGTAATACCAAAAGCTCCGAAAGCAATAGCTCCGGGGAGAAGGGTCCGTGGCAAATTTGCCTCACGATATATTGCATATCCCATAGGGTAAATTACGAACGCAACAACGAAGACCGAAATGCCTCCGTATGTCATTAAAAGACAAGGAAGAACTACTGATACTATGGCGAATTTCGGGCCAACTAACGAAACGAGTTTATTTGCAAGAGAACGTGCAGAGCCCGTCATATCCATGATTTTTCCGTAGACAGCACCCAGAAAAAAATGCCGGCAGCCACGAAACGATGTAATCGGCCATCCCTCTTATGTAGTCGCTCAGATATGCATCCAAAATATTCAGACCGCTCGTTCCCGCAACAATAACCGCACAAACAGGAGCAACCCAAATTATAGAGTGCCCTTTATATGCAAAATAAATTAACGCGCACAACGCTAAAATAATACCGACTAATGAAATAGCTGATAACATTCTTCCTACTCTCCCTTTGCAATTGTAACTTGAATTGAATTTATTAGATTGTAACAATATGTTTTATATTATAGCTTGCTTCATTCAGAAGTTCAAGTCGATAAGAAAAATTTAGCAAATTAGCAATTAAAAAAATCCAGCAAATTAGCATCATAAAAATTGTCAAAAAAAATTAATATGGGTTTCAATCCCAACTTGAACTACTTCTGTTTGCGGTGCCCGATTTTAGTATCTCACAAATCCTTGATCATAATAAAAATAAAAGCTTTCCATATATTTTCACCTCATATACAGTGCATCATATTTCCATATATAATTCAATGTTTTGCATAGCAAAAACTAGAAACTTGTCAAGTATTTCGGACAAAAAAAACGACAACTTTCTTTGTCGAAAATTGTCGTTTTTTTTTGGTGACTCCGAGGGGAATCGAACCCCTGTTACCGCCGTGAAAGGGCGGTGTCTTAACCGCTTGACCACGGAGCCATATGGCTCCCCCTGCTGGGCTTGAACCAGCGACATCATGATTAACAGTCATGCGCTCTCCCGAGTGAGCTAAGGAGGAATATATACCCGGATAAAATCCGGGATTTGTTCCGGCAGCGTCTTACTTTCCCGGGCGGTCGCCCACCAAGTATCATCAGCGCTAAAGAGCTTAACTACTGTGTTCGGGATGGGAACAGGTGTGACCTCTTTGCTATTGCCACCGAATATATGTTAAGTACCTTTTGGTTCATAACATTCTGTATTCCGGAATGG
>JAZRJL010000081.1:0-3588 GCA_045645805.1 Clostridia bacterium
GGAATACATATCAATTGCCTGATTGCAAATATCGAATGATGCTTTATTTCTTTGCCTGTCGAAATCTGTATTTTTGTTTTGGTAGGAAAGCCTTTCGATGTAGCTATCCTTATCTCTTACAACTCCATGTTGCAAAACCAACGATTTAAGATTTTGATCTATTTGTGTTTCTTTAAATTGATGTACCTTTTGTCCTATTGCCTGAAATGTGGTATTGTTTTTTGTAACAAAGCTTGGACCTTTTTCAGCCAATCCATAAAGATAGTTTAAAACAGCAGTTGTTTCTTTATTGAAATAAGTTACAATGTCCATATATTCCATTGTACTATAATCAGGTTTGTCCTCTTTGCTTGTAAGACTGAAATTATCTGTGTATTTTTCTATGTAGTATTCTTTATAGGCACTTGTTATCAAGGTAATTACATTTTCTGCGTCTAAGTGGTCGGTGTGCTTTGAAGCGTGATATTCCACAACAAATTCCGTAGAAATATGATAATTGGACTTATCATCCACGTCACCCTGAACGTAAGGATAAACACATAAGCAGTTTTTAAGCTGTTTTACGGTTACATTTTCAAATGCTCCCATTTCGATAGCTTTTTCTACAACCTCATCACAGATTATCTCTGCCATGTTGTATCTTGTTCCATTGGAATTCTGTGCCTGTGAAGCTTCTGAATAATTAAGCGCCACAACAGCCGTAACAGAGTGTTTTGCTTTTATATGATTAAAAATTCCAAATATACCTGAAATAACGAACACGAAAATCAATATCCACGCACCTATTAAACGTGTGCTTTTGAATATTTTTAAGAACTCACTTTTTGTAACATTCTTTGAACGAAAGTATATTGTAAGTGCTGATACAACCAGCAATAGCCCTACTACTGCAAGAGGTAATTTTTGCAAAAGTGAGGAAATCATTTATTATACACTCCTTTCCGACATTAAAATTTATTTATATCAACAATCACAATTTCCGGTTGATTGTTGATTCTTAAAATGTTTTTGTTTTCGAGTCCCGAACTTATAATGAGTGGTCTTCCCTGAACTTCATATCTGCCACTAACATAATGACCGCTTCGTTCCGGCAGTAAACCTCCATCATGTGTGTATAATGGACCAATCATTGGTATTTTAACTGTGCCACCGTGGTTATGTCCGGCGAGCATCAAGTCGCCCCATGAGTCAGGGGAATATTCTTCAAACACTAACGGCTCGTGAATTGCTGTGATTTTTAAATTGTTCTCATTTGAATACATATATTCATCAAAGCTTTCGCCTGCATAAGACCAGAAAGATGACGGATTAGATGTCAGCACTCCATATACATCCACATCTGTTGTCCCAATTGTTATAGTATCTGATTTATTTTTAAGTACCTTTACTCCTGAAGCTTCAAGTTTTTTTGTAAGTTCGTCTGTGATTTCCAAAAGTTTACCCGGTTGTCGGTTATTATCATTGAATCCAAACTTCTTATCAAGAGATTTCTGAGTCAGAGGAATGTCATAATACATTTCCACTTCGTTATTGCCATATATGTAATATGAAGGAGCAACATCTGCAAGTTCTTTGCATAAACTTATTACTCTGTCATTTGATTTTGCGTTTGAATCAACTATATCTCCGGTATAAACTATTAAATCCGGTTTTAAATTTTTAACTCTATCAATTAACTTGTTATTATCCTTTCCATACGAGCAATTATGCAGGTCGGAAATTTGAATAATTCTTATCTTGTTATTCACCTTAAGGCTGCTTACACTATAAAAGGTCTCTTTGAAATTACGATTCCCAATATAATTACAGCCAATTATTGCAATAGACGCCGCTATTGAAACAAAAATCAGGCTTATTAAAAAGAGTTTTAACACTCTTAAGTTTTTCTTGGTTTTTGTAGTAAGTGTATATCCTTTCATAAAATAAGCTACCTTTCTTTTATTTTTTCAATACTTTTTTATATAGGTCATGCGTGGAATTTGCAACATCGTTCCAGTTGTATTTACTGAGTATAAATTCATCAACACCATTTTTCAATTCCTTAACAATGTTTTCGTCATCACACATTGCTTGCAGTTTTTTTGCCAAATCTTCCACATTACTCTTTCTAAAGTGCATTGCATTGTCTTCTGTAACTAATGTGTTTTCAGGAATATCTGAGCATAAAACCGCATTGCCATATGCAAGAGCTTCTAACAGACTAAGAGACATTCCTTCAATATCAGAAGGAAGAGTAACTATATAAGCATTGCTATATATTTCGGTTAATACATCACCTGATATAAAGCCTGTAAAAAGAATGTTAGGATTTCCCGATGCTTTTTCCTTCAGCATCTCAACATATTCATCCGTGTCACTTGTATCGCCTGCAACAACAAGTTTTTTATTTGTTTTAATACTGTTATACGCATCAATAAGATAATGAACGCCTTTTTCAGCAGTAAGTCGTGATACGATGCAAATATACTCATCTTTTGAAAGTCCGTATAACTTTGTAATTTCATCTGCTTCTCTTTTATTTGGCTTATCTATTCCGTTATGAATAAGTACCGTATCACGATTATATGTTTCTTTAAAATACTCACGGGCACTTTCACTTAACACAATTATTTCGTCAGCGCATTTTACCATAACACGCTCTCCGAATTTTATATATCGAGAAGCAAATCCCTTGCCCCATTTTTCTCTTTGCCAATCAAGTCCATGAACTGTTGCTACGCACTTTTTTCCAAACATTTTTGGTATCCACATAGCAGCACAAGGACCTTCTGCGTGAAAATGTACTATATCATATTTTCCGAAAGTTGCATAAATTGCCGCAGTAAAGGAAGCAACCATAGCAGAGAGTCCTTTTTTATTGATCGTCCATGCATTTTTTAATGTTACACCTTTATATTTTTTGTCTTTAACCGTGCCGACATATTCATTTTCCACTTTATCGGAACTGCGGTTGTAGCAGGTAACATCTATTCCTTTTTCAACAAGCAACGGACACAAAGAAGTGAGCACATTTTCAATTCCTCCACGTCTTGAGGGAATAACTTTATGTCCAACCATTGCAACTTTCATATTTCTATCTCCTTAGCCGAAAGGGAATAATCCGAACTCGATTTTTAGAGGCGGATTTCCGCTTTCGCTGTGTTAAAATACTCGGAAATACACAAAGTATTTCCTGTGTTTTTGCCTTGCGCAACCAAAAATCCGCACTTTAAAAATTCAATGACCTGAAACGGATGAAATTTTGAGCAGATTTTGGTGCGGAGGACGAAGGAAGGCTGACGCCTTTCAAGGACGACAAGCCAGAAGATGCCGAAATTCCACCGTTTCAGGCGGGTTTGGATTGTTCTCTTTCGGCTTTATCTTCCGGTTCCGCTAAGCATAACAATAGGTGTTTTCAGCATTATGAGTATATCACCGGGGAAGGTTCTGTTTTGTATGTAATCAAGGTCCATTTCAACCCACTGTTCAAATGGAATGTCATTTCTGTTTTTACTTATCTGCCATGTGCAAGTAAGTCCAGGGGTTACGTGCAGACGAAGCTTCTGATAATCAGTGTAATGTAGAACCTCGCCCGGCAGAGGTGGTCTG
>JAZRJL010000082.1:0-9205 GCA_045645805.1 Clostridia bacterium
TCAAACATCATTCCTCAAAAACTTATCTTTTTGAGTTCCTCTCGTTTCGAGAGAGCCTATCTAATATATCACACCGCTTTGCTTTTGTCAAGTACTTTTTACTAATTTTTTTAAAAATTTTTGTACTTAATTTCCAACTTAGGTTACATACCCTTAGCGGCGCAACTCGTTTATATTACCACAACTATTTTAGTTTGTCAATACCTTTTTTGAAATTTTTTTATTATTTTGACATATTGCGACATATTTAAAACAAGACCGCATTTGCGGCCTTGTTTTAATGCGAATTACAATATGTTTTTAAATAACCTTGTCCTCAATTTCTTTGCCAAGCATTTCCATAAATGCATCAAGAGTCATTGCACCAAGGTCACCATTTTTTCTGGAACGAACAGAAACTGTACCCTCGTTCATTTCCTTCTCACCTGCAATTATCATATAAGGTACCTTTTCAAGCTGAGCTTCACGGATTTTGTAACCAATCTTTTCACTTCTGTCATCCAAATCAACACGGAAGCCCTTGTCCTTTAACTCATAATAAAGCTTGTCTGCATAATCTCTGTAATTATCAGAAATCGGCAAAATCTTAACCTGAGTAGGAGCAAGCCAAACAGGGAACGCACCTGCATATTTTTCAATAAGAAGTGCAAGTGTTCTTTCATAGCAACCAATTGATGTACGGTGGATAATATAAGGATTCTTTTTACTTCCATCCTTGTCGATATATTCCATACCAAACTTTTCAGCAAGCATCTGGTCAATCTGGATTGTAATAAGTGTATCCTCTTTACCAAATACATTTTTTATTTGGATATCAAGCTTAGGACCATAGAATGCAGCCTCGCCAATGCCAACCTTGTAAGGAATTTCAAGATGGTCAAGAATCTTCGCCATTGTAGCCTGTGCCTCATCCCACTGTTCCTTTGTACCTATATACTTTTCTTTGTCTTCGGGGTCCCACTGTGAGAATCTGTATGAAACATCTTCATAAAGACCAAGTGTCTTAAGCATATAAATTGCCATTTCGAGACAGTTTTTGAACTCTTCTTCAAGCTGGTCAGGACGGCACATAAGATGTCCCTCAGAAATTGTGAACTGTCTTACACGGATGAGACCATGCATTTCACCTGACGCTTCGTTTCTGAAAAGCGTTGATGTTTCACCGTATCTCAGAGGTAAATCACGGTAACTACGCATTCTGTTGAGATATGCCTGATACTGGAAAGGGCAAGTCATAGGACGAAGTGCAAAAACCTCTTTGTCCTTATCCTCATCACCCATTACAAACATACCATCTTTATAATGATCCCAGTGACCCGAAATTTTGTAGAGGTTACTTTTTGCCATATATGGGGTTTTTGTTCTTACCCAGCCGTTTTTATCCTCGTGGTCTTCAACAAATCTTTGAAGAATCTGAATAATCTTTGCACCCTTGGGAAGAAGAATCGGAAGTCCCTGACCAATTGAATCAACAGTTGTGAAAAGTTCAAGTTCACGTCCAAGCTTATTATGGTCTCTCTTTTTTGCTTCCTCAAGTCTTTCAAGATACTCGTCAAGGTCAGCCTTTTTGGGGAAAGCTGTTCCGTAAATACGGGTAAGCATTTTATTGTTTTCGTTACCTCTCCAGTAAGCACCGGCTGTATACTGAAGCTTTATAGCCTTGAGCTTGCCGGTTGACTGAAGATGCGGACCCGCACAAAGGTCTGTAAAATCACCCTGATTATAAATGGAAATAACTGCATTATCAGGTAAATCCTTTATAAGCTCCACCTTATAATCCTCGCCCTTTTCTTCCATAAGCTTAATAGCCTCTTCTCTGGGAAGTTCGGCACGGACAAGAGGTATATTTTCCTTAATAATCTTTTTCATTTCAGCTTCGAGTGCGTCAAGCTCAGAATTTGTAACCGAGGTATCAAATTCAAAGTCATAATAGAAGCCGTCATCTATTGCAGGACCGATTGCCAGCTTTGCAGTTGGGTAAAGTCTTTTTACAGCCTGAGCCAATACATGGGATGCAGTGTGTCTGTAAGTTCGTCTGCCGTCCTCATCATCGAATGTGAGGAAATTCACCGCACAATCTTTTTCGGGTATAAAATCCAAACCGCAAACCTCTCCGTCAACGGTTGCAGCAAGAGCCGCCCTTGCAAGTCCTTCGCTTATGGACTTTGCCATTTCAATAAGGCTGGTTCCGTCTTCAAAAGCCTTTACATCTCCGCCTTTGAATGTAATGTTTAACATAGCAATCCGCTCCTTTCTTTTAATTTTCCTTTTTACTGCCATTTTTGCAGCATGGGGTTGCTTTATATATAAATTATATTGTAACTCAAAAAAAAGAAAATTGCAATACTATAATTGCAATTTTCTGTCATTTTAATTATTTCTTTTTTGAAGATACAAAGCCAATTCTTTCAAAAACTCCGCCTTACCGCCAAAAATTTTAAGAGCATTTACTGCATCATCGGTCAATTTTTTTGCTTTTTCACGTGCAGTGTCAATGCCCAACAGTGTTACATAAGTTGTTTTTTCATTCTCTGCATCACTGCCTATTGGTTTGCCAAGAACATCTGCATCGCCCGTACAGTCAAGAATATCGTCCTGAATCTGAAATGCAAGACCTATGCAATCAGCATATTTGATTATTGCTGCAATCTGGGCATCATCTGTATCTGCCGAAATAGCTCCCGCAAGTGCAGAAACACGGATTAATGCCCCTGTCTTTCGATTATGCAGATATGTAAGGGTTTTTTCGTCAACATCACTGCGGCCCTCACATTCAAGGTCCACCACCTGACCACCAATCATACCGTCACACCCTGCACCTTTTGCAATTTCATTGGTGATCTTTAAAACTTTGTCTGGTGTAACCTTTTTAAAACTTGTCAAATCGGTCATATATTCAAAGGCAAAAGTCAAAAGTCCGTCGCCTGCAAGAAGAGCCATTGCTTCATCAAACTGTTTGTGACAGGTAGGTCTTCCACGTCTTAAATCATCATTATCCATACAAGGCAGGTCGTCGTGAATAAGAGAATATGTATGAATACATTCAATCGCCACGGCAAACCTCAACGCATCTTCAACCTCACCGCCAAGCATATCACAAACCGCCAATGCAAGAACAGGTCTAATCCGTTTTCCTCCGGCAAGAATACTGTATGACATTGCATCATAAACCGTTTTCTGAAGACAATCCTGCTTGGTAAATATTTCTTCTATACGGTTGTTTACCATTTCAGAATACATTTTCAACTTTGTCTTAAAATCCATATCCAACCTCTTATTCAGCCCCAAAGGGTTGTTCTTCAAGTTCGCCGTTTAAGCCTTTCATCAGAACAGTCACCTTTTGTTCGGCATCCTTTAACTGTTTTGTACATTCCTTTGTGCGTTTAATTCCCTCTTCAAAAAGCTTAAGCATTTCATCAAGAGAAACCTCTCCGCCTTCAAGAGTGTTAATTATATTCTCAAGCTCTTTTATATTCTCTTCAAACTTTAATTCCTTTTTTGCAGCCATTTATTTCTCCTCCTGCTTTACAACAGTATTTATTTCACCGTCTTTCACCTTTACAACAACTGTTTCACCTGATTTAACCTGTTTTACACTTCTGACCACCGCTCCGTCCGTAGTTTTTGCAATCGCATAGCCGCGACTAAGCGTCCCTAAAGGACTTAGTCCATCAAGTCGTGATGCAGCAATGCCAAGCATTTGCCGTTTTTGATTCACTACATTTACAGCTGAATTTTCAAACAGCCTTGTAAGATGATCAAGATATATTCCTTTTTCGTTTATCTTTGAGACAGGGTCACGAAGAACCTGTTTTTCGGCATAAACCTTCAACTTAAGACGTCTGTTTTCAATTATCTTTTTGGCAATACGAAAAAGCTGTGTTTCGGTACTTTGCAGTCTTTCAAGAAGCTCATCACCTGACGGAACAGAAAGTTCAGCCGCCGCCGACGGAGTTGGTGCACGCAAATCCGACACAAAATCCGAAATTGTGAAGTCGGTTTCATGACCGACAGCCGAAATTATTGGGATTTCACTCTCAAAAATAGCTCTTGCAAGAACTTCTTCGTTAAATGCCCACAAATCCTCAATAGACCCGCCGCCACGACCTATAATGACCACATCACATTTTTTTGTTTTGTTAAAATATTCAATACCCGCCTTAACACTTTCAGCTGCACCATCACCCTGAACAAGTGCCGGATAAAGGCAGATATCTGCCGCCTTATAACGCCTTGAAAGAATATTTATTATGTCCCTGACCGCAGCACCGGTCGGGGCTGTAACAACACCGATACGTCTTGGATATCGTGGTATAGGTTTTTTAAAATTCTGGTCAAAAAGGCCCTCTGCCTGAAGCTTTGCTTTAAGCTTTTCAAACTGCTCGTAAAGGTTTCCCTTTCCCTCCTGCTCCATAGAATTTATATAAAGCTGATACTGACCATCACGTTCGTAAACAGAAATTCTTCCTTGGGCAACAACCTGCATTCCGTTTTCGGGTCTGAATTTCAAATACATTGCAGCGTTTTTAAACATAACCGCTCGAAGTACACCTGTCTCGTCCTTTAATGACATATACATATGTCCCGATGAGTGGTGCTTGAAGTTTGAAATTTCACCTTTTATTTTAATGTTGTTTAAAAGCGGTATCTGACCCATCAAATCCTTAATGAATAAATTAAGCTGAGTTACGGTCAAAGTTTGTTTTTCGTAATTCACCATTTTTCTCCTTTAAAACAGCTCGCCAAGCTTAAGCCTGCCCATAAGACACGTTCCTGCCGCATTATCGGTACAAAGGTTTGGTTCTGCAAAATGCACACCTGGAACGTCCGAAAACTCGCCTCTTATAAATCTTGACGATGAGACGCCCCCAACCATAAGTACATTTTCTGCTCCGTATTTTTCCTTTGAAGCAAGAATTGTTTTTTTAAGCGAATCCGCTATGCACTTCATTGTGCCGTATGCTAAAAATCCGCTTTCAGCACCCTGCTTTGCCATACGGCTGTAACGGGTTTCCTCGCCCGATAAATTCATATACGCATTCTTTACAGATGTTTTTACCTTTGTTTTTTCACCATCATACTCGCACGCCGCTGTGTCCATATACATTCCACACGGGAAGTCAAAGCCAAGCTTTACGCCTATTCGGTCAATAAACTGTCCGGCAGGTAAATCAAGAGTTCCTCCCACTATCTCACAGCGAAACTCTGTGCCGACCCTTTTGCAAAGCAAAAGCTCGGTTGTTCCGCCCGATATGTGATATGTAAGAAAGGGCCTCTCTGTTATAGAATACTTTTTACAGGAGTAAAGAGCCGACATAATGTGTCCTTCCTGATGTGACACCTCAAAATATTCTGCCCCAAGAACCCCAGCAATCGCCCTTGCATAACCCTGACCTGCAGTAAATACCGGCATATATGAGCCTTCTATGTTTCTTGGTCTTGAGCTGACAGTAACAAATATTTTTTCAAAGTCCTTAAAGCTTATACTGCCTTTAAGCTCATCAAAAAGCTCAGGAAGATTTTTTGAGTGCTGAAAAAATGCCTCCGATTGTCGAAGCCCGCATTCGCCGGCTTTGACCTTTAGAGGCTTTTTCAGTGAGATTATATTTTCATCAAAGCTTGCCGCAAGCGAGGTGGTATAACAGCTTGTATCAATCCCTACAAACAAATTTTCCGCACTCATTTCTTTGCACCTGCAAAATTCCCAAGCTTGCCCAGAATACCGTTTACAAATGGTGCAGCTTCTTCGCCGTCATATTTTTTAGCAATACCCACCGCCTCGTTCACAGAAACAACAGCAGGGATATCGTCACAAAATTCAATTTCATATGCTGCAAGTCTAAGTGCCGCAAGCACAACATTAGACATTCTGTCAGTTTGCCAGCCCTCTGAAAGCTGACCAAGCTTTTTGTCTATTTCATCAACATTTTCAACAACACCGCGGACAACCTTTTCAACATAAGCTTGCTGCTCACCGGGGTTGAATTCATTTACAAAATCCGAGAGAAGTCTGTCAATTTCCTCGGGCTGAAACTTGTATTCAAACAAAAGGACAAATGCATATTCTCTTGCTTTTTTTCTGTTCATTTGTATTCACACAGCCTTTCTGCTATTCTTCGGTTGTATTTTCTTCTGTCACATCTGCCTCAACAGCCTCAGGCTCCTCAGCGACATTGGTGTTTACTCCCTCAATATTTACATTCACAGCTGTAACATTCAATCCGGTCATTGCCTCGACCTCGTTTTTGGTTTTGCCTTGAATTTCCCACGCAACATCAGGGATTTTAACACCATATTCAACAACGACAAACATATCAATTTTAACATCCTTGCCGTTTAACGTAACCTTGACACCCTTTGACGGATTCTTTTTGCCCAGAAGCTCAGCAAAACCACCGGTAAGAGAATTTACCATTCCCGAAACTCCCTCAACGCTTTTTGCCGCAATCGCAGAAATTGTTGCAATAACATCTGTTGAAATTGAAATATTTCCGTCCTTATCAATATTTGTATTTAAAACTTTTTCTTCCATAACTGTAACATCCTCCTTAAATTTTCAGATGAAATGTTCATATATATCAAGTATATCATAAAAGCCTTAATTTTACAATTACTTTTTTATATTTTTTTATAACTTAAACAAAATACCCGCTACCGCTCCTATTCCGATATACAAAAGCGGATGCTTTTTAAATTTAAATACACCAAAAACCAACAAGGCAAACAAAATAATTTTTTTGTAATTTAAATAATATAACAGACTTTGTGCATCTGCAGCTGTGAGGTTTTGCAGCAGTACATTAAGCACCGAAACCGCAATAAGCCCAAAAGCAGCCGCACGCAATCCGTAAAACATATCCTTTACCAAAAGGCTGCCCTTAAACCTTTGCAAAATTCCGGCAATAATCAAAATTATTATAAGGCTTGGTGCAACAAGTGCAAGGGACGAAGCTATTCCGCCAAGTACGCCATAAGCCTTAAAGCCTGCATAGGTTGCCATATTGACCCCGATAGGTCCGGGAGTTGACTCAGAAACAGCAATCATATTTGTAAGCTCAATTGAGGTAAACCACGGATACTTTTCAGCAATTTCAAACAAAAACGGCAAGGTTGCAAGACCTCCTCCAATTGAAAAAAGTCCTATTTTGAAAAATTCATAAATCAGTGTAAAATATGTCATTTTGCACCCCCGTCTTTTCTTCTTGTTTTTTTGTAGATTATTGCAGCAATTGCGGACACAGCAATAATCAAGATGGTGGAAATATCAAAAATCATCGAAAGTAAAAATGCTGCTATTGCCAAAATCCAGGTAAACGCGTCCTTAAGTCCCGACTTACCAAGCTTTAAAACAGCCTGAATAAGAACCGCACATACAGCAACTCCTATTCCCGCAAAAGCGTGCTTGACAACGGGCTTATCATAAATTGCTGTAAGAATTGCCGCAATAAGGGAAATAATAATTACAGACGGAGTAACCACGCCAAGAGTTGCCACAATACCGCCAACAATTCCCTTTTGTTTGTACCCGATAAATGTTGCTGTATTTACTGCAATTACCCCTGGAGTACACTGACCTATTGCAAAATAATCCATTATCTCCTCAAGAGTAACCCACTTATATTTGTCTACCAGCTCCTTTTCAAGCATAGGAAGCATTGCATATCCACCACCAAAGGTAAACGCACCTATCCTAAAAAATGCAAAATATAATCTAAGCAAATCCTTGATATAATTCATTTTATATTTTGTCCTTTCTTAAATACTACTTTACATATTATACCATTTATTAAATTATTGTAAATACCAAATCTCGACTATTGACAAAAAATTTTTTAGGGTTTATACTAAACACTAGCAGTTAAACGGAGGTTACAAAATGTTCAATAAAGAAGAAATTGCAAAATTTAACAATCAATGTCTTGGTGAAGAAATTGCAAACTCAATATCTCACGGGGTTGGTACGCTTCTTGCTATTGCAGGTACAGCTGTTGCCATAGTATATGCCTGCTTTCATGGCGATGCAATGAGTATTGTTGCAGCATCCCTTTACGGAATGGGGCTTATTATCCTTTATCTTTGTTCCACCCTTTACCATTCACTTACAAATATAAAGGCAAAAAAGGTCTTTCAGATTTTTGACCATTGTTCAATCTTTTTGCTTATTCTTTGTTCATACATACCCGTATCATTGTCACTTATACGCGGAGCACTTGGCTGGGTACTTTTCGGAATAAACGCCTTTTGTGCTGTTCTTGGAATTGTACTTAATTCAATTAGTGTTAAAAAATTTCAAAAGATATCAATGATATTGTATATTTTAATGGGTTGGTCGGTTGTTTTTGTAGCCTTTCCCGTTTTGACAAAAATTCCGCTTAAGGGAATCATTCTTTTACTCTCCGGCGGTCTTTGCTATACAGGCGGAATCATCTTTTTCGCTATGAAAAAGCCAAGATATATGCATTCTGTCTGGCATTTGTTTGTTCTTGCAGGAAGCATACTTCAGTATTTTGCATTTTTGTTTTATGCCCTGCCGGTATAAAAGTCAAAACAATTTTAAAAAGCAAAAACTTCGGCAAAGCAACCCAGCTGTTGTTTTGCCGTTATTTCTTAAATTTAAGAAAGGATTTTTACTATGAAACTCGGTCTTGTTTTAGAGGGCGGTGCAAGCCGCAGTCTTTTTTCCTGCGGAGTAATGGACGCACTTTTAGAAGAAGAAATTTTTGCTGATTATGTGATTGGTGTTTCGCCAGGAGTTGCCTATGGCACAAGCTATGTGTCACGCCAGATTGGCAGAAATCTTAAGTTGTCGGTTGAATATATGCACGACAAGCGTTATATGGGTGGCAGGCATCTTTTTAACCGTAAAAACCGCTCATATTACAACTATGACTTTGCATTCAAACGCATCCCCGAAGAACTTGTCCCCTTTGACTTTGATGCATATACAAAAAATGCCGAAACTACCACTGCAATAGCTGTTGTTACCAATCTGGAAACCGGCAATGCTGAATATAAGCTTCTTCCTACCGACAACTGGGATAAGCATATAAAAACAATATGGGCAAGCTGTGCACTTCCTATTTTATTCCATCCTGAAAATTTAGATGGTAAGCTTTATATGGATGGCGGTATTGCTGATCCAATTCCCTTTCAGCAAGCGTTTGACGATGGCTGTGACAAGGTTATTACTGTACTTACCCGTGAA
>JAZRJL010000083.1:0-77978 GCA_045645805.1 Clostridia bacterium
TACGGCCGTCTTCGTTAAGACTGTAAATGCTTACACTCTCAGCAGGAATAGTATCATCTGAATATCCCATTGTGGCACAAAATCTCAAATTAAGGGTCAATTCTTCTTCCACAGAAATCTCAGCTTCTGTACGGTCAAAGGATGCATACACACTTGGAGGTTGAGCCATATAATCAATCAGATAAAAGCATATTTCATCACCTGGCTGCACAATATACTGATTTGCAGCATAGCCGGCATCTCCATACTCAGCCTGTGTATAAGGCATAATACCGTTTACAGTATAGGTTACGTCACTTTCAATCCCAAATATTTTTGACAGATAATCAAAGCCGGTAATATAATCTTCTGCTGTGCTATCGGTAAAGTCTTCGCCGTACTCGGCAATATGTGCAGCCACCAGTACATCTACCGGGGTTACGTCATTTTCACCCACCGGGGATGTAAGCATGGTTGATTCTCCATATTGTCCGTCAAGATATTTTAAAGCCAGTCCCGGCTCTGCCGTCAGCTGCTTACGCATAACTTCAATCTCGCCATTTACACAATCAACAACAGTAAAGCCTGCGGTAACGCTATTTATTGTACCTGTTGCAAAGCTACCCAAAGGCATAAAAGTTGCAAATACTGTCAATACAAGCAGCATTGACACAAAGGTTTTTAATCTGCTTTTAATTTTCATTCCTTATCAATCTCCTTGTTCCGCGTTGTAGGTTTGGTTTTATGCTGTTTAAATTCCCACCTCCGTTTTATACCGCAGACAATGAAAAAAGCTGCGGCAATTTTTCTTTCAAAAAATTACCACAGCTGAGTTTTTCTGTGATTTCACAATTTGTCCGTAACTGCATTTAAGCTTGCAGTACACACAAAAACGTTACTTTTTTGTAACGCCAAAGCAGGTCTTGTGACTCGCGTTTTATAGAAGCTCATCTTTCCGCATTTTTGCATCCTGCCTTCTCAGTTTCCCAATGACCGGCTTTCACCGACGGACGCAAAAACATTAAACGCACACACCGACAGTTCCTCGTCGGGGATTCGCACCCCGTTCCCTATCTTCCGGCAAAGCCTTGTCAAATCTGACCTTTGCGGCAAAGCCGGCACTTTGTGTGAAGTATTCAATTTTAAATATCAAAGCATTGGTCAAGTCTTTGACCATATCCTTTGATTGCTTATATATTATCACCGATTAAAGACTTTTTCAATCATAAAAACACATATACACCTTTCAAAAACACAGCTTTTGAAAGGTTTTTCATTATTTGTATAAACCTTGTAATATATTCTGTTATTTTTTACTTTTCTTTTTTTTACCAAGTACCTTAAGTCCCACAACAAGCAAGCACGGAAAGAATGCACCTGCCAAAAGTCCCGCCTTTAGCTCGCCGCCAAATATGGTTGCCGCAAAGCCAACCACCGATGGGCCGAGAGTACAGCCAACATCACCCGAAAGTGCCATAACTGCAAAAAGCGACGCACCGCCGGTTGGATATGCGGCAGATGCAAGGCTTAACGACCCGGGCCACAAAATTCCCACTGCAAAGCCACACAATCCACAAGCAACAAGAGCAAGCATAGGTATGGGCGAAAGTGCCGCAACAAGATAGCAAAGAACAGCAAAAACACCGCAGCCAATAATACATCTTGAAAGGTCAAGTCTGTTTGCAAACTTTGAATATGTAATTCGGGAAAGTGCCATCATAATTGAAAACGCACAAGACCCTAAAATGTCCCCTGCCGTTTTGGATATGCCAAGCGAGCTTTCGGCAAATGCTGATGCCCACTGACTTATGCCTATTTCCGAAGCTCCGCCGCACATCATAATGAGAGCAAAGCCCCAAAACTTTTTGTCGGAAAACAGCTCTTTGATTGACATTTTCTCCTTTGCCTGTGTAGCATCGTTTATGGGAACAAAAATATAATATATGAAATTAAGCAGAGGTATTATCGCCCACAAAACCGCCATATGCCGCCAGCTTTCAATACCAAATATCCATAAAAATGCGGTTGTTGCAATTATAACAGCTGCCGAGCCAAAGCCGTACATTGAATGAAGAGCACTCATTGCCGCCGCCTTGTTTTTTGACGGACACCCCTCAACAATGGGACTTAATATAACCTCTAAAAGACCGCCACCGATTGAGAAAAGCATAGTTGAAACAAATAAGCCAAGATAAACATTTTCCATATTCGGTGCAACAATGCCCATGCCCAAAAGGCCAACCGCCACAAGGAGGTAAGCAAACAAGCCTGCCCTGCGATAACCAACCTTGTCTATTACAAAAATTGATACCGTATCGGTGGCAAGCTGTGAAAGGAAGTTGACAGTTACAAGCAGGGTTATCTGTGCAAGGGGAATGCCAAATTCACGGTTAAATGTAACAAAAAGCAATGGCATAAAGCAGCACACAACAGACTGTGCAAAAACACCGATATAACAGGATATGAAAGTGTGTTTAAAACCTAACTTCTTCATAAATTACCTCAAATCATAGTTTTGGGGCGGATAATAACCGCCCCTACATTTTTATCTTCCCTACTTAATCTTCTTTGCTTCCAAATAGAAACGTTTCTCATTCGCCTCACCCATTGAGAAAGTCTTTCTTGGAAGTGCTCCGTCATTGATTACCGCCTCAAAAAGTCCGCTTTTTGATGGACAGGGAAGTATAAACCCAACAGCATCCTCTGCCTGTGAAAGGCTTTCAACAACATCTTCGCCGTGTATGTAATCAAGCTCATAACCCATATCATCAAGGAAGTTTTGAAGTGTTCCCACTTCAAGGTCAGATGATGGGTTTTTAACATACAACTCTTCACGCTTTTGGCCATAAACCGCAGTAATCAGCTGACTTCCCTCGGTTGCGACCTTTGATACATCATAGTATTTTTTAAATTCTGCAATAACATTTTCAGGACTTTGCTTAAAGACCACACGATGAATAGGCTCAAATTCAAGTGCCTCGTCGTGAATATTTTCAATCTCTACAAGACAAAATCTTGCAGGATGTGTCTCTTTTTCGGTATCGGTCAACGTCTTTTTAAGGTTATCCCAGCAGGTTTTTGCAGTTGCAAGTGAATGGTTTCCGTCACCAACAGCAAAAACAAGATTGTCCTTTGCAGACTTTGCATATTTGTTTATACGATCAATGACAGCGTCTGCCATATCTCCTGAAATCTGCCAGCCCGAAATATGACCGCCGTTTTCCTGTAAATCAAAATCATAAATTTGCTTTTCCTTTGCAATCTTACCGATTACATTGTCCTCTGCATCATTCATCAAAAGAATTGCATGGGGAAGCTCAAGGGGTGCATTTTCACGAATTTTCACTCTGGGAGGTATTCTCTCTAAAATTGTCCCCTCGGTTGCACGGATTGCACTTTTTGACCCCTTTGAAAAGTCATAACATTCAAGGTCAATCACACCAACCACACCACGGCGGATTTTACCGCTGTTGAGGGTACGTTCAACATAGATAAGACTTTGTGAAAGCTTTGCAAAAATCTTTTTGTCTATATACTCCTGCATTTTTGCGTTTATCTTTTCAATACGGGCATCACCCTCTGAAAGAAATGCCTCGGGATAAACTATATTAAGGGTGGATGGGCTGTCGCCTACAAAGTCTGCAACCCTTTCCCAATACTTTGGCTGTGCGGTGTACTGGTCACAGGCAACCACACTCCATTTTTCCAAATCCTGCGAATCCGGCAGAAGTATATCCGCCTTGTTAAAAATATTCATAATTCCTCCGAATATATTATGTTTTTAAAATGTCATTTTGGTAGGAAACAGATTTATCCGCTCTGTTTGCGGAATGCATAAATGCATTCCCTACGATTGTATTGCCTCGTAGGGGCAAACTGTGTTCGCCCGCCTGCCGCCCGTGTAAATATTTGACTTAAACAATCTGTGCACCACTTTGAATATCATCAAGGGTGCTGGTCACAACTAATCTATCCTTATACTCAGCACTGAGAATCATACCCTGAGATTCATAACCCATCATCTTTCTTGGCGCAAAGTTTGCTACAAACAGCACGTTTTTGCCCACTAAATCCTCGGGCTTGTAGTATTTTGCTATACCTGACAGGATTTGTCTTGTTTCGCTGCCGGTTTCAATCTTAAACTTAAGAAGCTTTGATGACTTGGGTACAGCTTCACATTCCAAAACCTTGCCTACACGGATATCAAGCTCTAAAAACTTTTCAAAATCTATGTTCTCCTTAAAGGGTTCAATCTCAATTTCAGGCTGCTTGTTTGCCGCATTTTCCTCTTCAATTTCCAAAAGCTTCTTTTCAGCATCTATTCTTGCGAACAGCATTGCGGCATCCGCAACCTTTTGACCGTTCTTTGATGCTCCAAAGTTTTCAAGCTCTGCAAGCTCGGGCATCTTTACACCAATTGCTGCCGCAAGCTTTTCGGCAGTTTCGGGCATAAAGGGTGCAAGAAGGGATGAAATCCATTTAAGAGATTCAACAAGGCTTGCCATAACGGTCTTAAGCTCGTCTTTCTTTGCCTCGTCCTTGGCAAGTGCCCAGGGCATTGTTTCGTCAATGTACTTGTTGGCACGGTTGGGAAGCTTCCAAAGTGCATCAAGTGCATCCGCTGTACGATAGCTGTCCATAAGACGGATTGTCTCATTTTTAGCTTCCTCGGCAACTGCCGCAAGGTCGTCTTCAAATCCGGTTGATGCTGCCTTTTCAGGAACGATACCGTCAAAGTATTTATTAACCATTGCAACAGTACGGTTTGCAAGGTTGCCAAGGGTATTTGCAAGGTCGGTGTTGTATGCGGTTATTATCTTTTCATAGGTGATAGTTCCATCCTGAGCATAGGGCATTTCGTGAAGAAGATAATATCTTACCCCGTCCGTACCGAAATGACGCACCAGATCATCTGCATAAATAACGTTGCCCAAAGACTTACTCATTTTGTCCTCGCCGCTTAAAAGCCAGGGATGACCAAACACCGATTTTGGAAGTGGCTCGCCAAGTGCCATAAGGAATATGGGCCAGTAAATAGTGTGAAATCTCAGTATATCCTTGCCTATAATATGCACATCAGCAGGCCAGTACTTGCCGTATAGCTCGCCCTTTTCGTCGGGAGTGTAGCCAAGGGCATTGATATAGTTGGTAAGTGCGTCAAGCCATACATAAACGGTGTGCTTGTCATCAAAGCTTACAGGGATGCCCCAGCTGATACTTGTTCGTGAAACGCACAAATCCTGAATGCCGGGCTTTATAAAGTTGTTTATCATTTCCCTCTTTCTTGACTCGGGCTGAATGAAATCAGGATTTTCCTCGATATATTTTTCAAGACGGTCCTGATACTTGCTCATTTTGAAGAAGTATGCCTCTTCGTTGCCCTGATGAACCTCACGTCCGCAGTCGGGGCATTTGCCGTCAACAAGCTGAGTTTCGGTCCAGAATGATTCACAGGGGGTACAGTACCAGCCTGTGTAAGAGCTTTTGTAAATATCGCCCTGGTCATAAAGCTTTTTGAAAATCTTCTGCACGCTTGCAACGTGGTAATCATCAGTAGTGCGGATAAACTTGTCATATGACGAATTCATCAAATCCCATATATTTTTGATTTCACCTGCAACTCCGTCAACATACGCTTGTGGTGAAATTCCGCTTTCCTCGGCAAGCTGCTGGATTTTTTGACCGTGCTCGTCTGTGCCTGTAAGAAAAAACACATCAAAGCCCTGATACCGTTTGAAACGGGCAATGGCGTCAGCAAGAACAACCTCATAGGTATTTCCGATATGGGGTTTGCGAGAGGTATACGCAATCGCAGTTGTAAGATAAAACTTTTTCTTTTCCATTTATATCAAATCCTTTTTATAAAAATATTCGTCATTTAATGCTCGGGCTCGCAGCAGTTGTCACCGCAGGGAATTCCTAAATGCTCGTAGGCAAGACGTGTTGCCATTCTGCCTCGTGGTGTACGGTTTATAAACCCGATTTGCATAAGATAAGGCTCGTAAACATCCTCGACAGTGTCACTTTCTTCACCGATGCTTGCGGCAATGGTGTCAAGGCCAACAGGTCCGCCGCCAAAGTTGTTTATAATAGACAAAAGCATCCGCTTGTCAGTTCCGTCAAGACCTAATTTATCAACCTCAAGCTGCCTGAGGGCAAAGTCTGCAACCTGGTCGGAGATTACTCCATTTGCCTTGACCTCGGCAAAGTCACGGACACGCTTTAAAAGCCTGTTTGCAATTCGGGGTGTACCCCTTGACCGTGATGCAATCTCTGCCGCACCGCCGGGGGTAATATCGATACCCAAAATTGATGCCGAACGGGTAATTATCTTTTCAAGGTCTTCAGGCTTATAAATCTCAAGACGGCTGATAACACCAAATCTGTCCCTAAGAGGTGCTGTAAGCGCCCCCGCTTTGGTGGTTGCACCAATAAGGGTGAACCTTGGCAAATCAAGACGGATTGACCGTGCCGACGGGCCCTTCCCTATTATTATATCCAACGCACCGTCTTCCATTGCAGGATAAAGGATTTCTTCAACGCTGCGATTAAGTCGGTGAATTTCGTCAATAAACAAAATATCGTTTTCCGAAAGGTTGGTAAGAAGTGCCGCAAGGTCGCCCTGCTTCTCAATGGCAGGTCCTGATGTGATACGGATATTTACCCCCATCTCATTGGCAATTATCCCTGCCAGAGTGGTTTTGCCAAGACCGGGCGGACCGTAAAGCAAAACGTGGTCAAGCTGTTCGCCACGTTTTTTGGCGGCTTCCATAAACACCTTTAAGTTTTCCTTTACCTTGGTCTGACCGATATAATCGTCAAGGAGCTTTGGTCTTAATGAATATTCAATTTCGTTGTCACTGCCCATCTCACGGGCGGTAACAATTCGGTTTTCGTTTTCAAATTCCATAGCCTTGGTTTAGCCTTTCATTAAGTTTTTTAAACCCTGTTTAACCATTTCTTCAACTGTGCCTGTGGTACTTGCAACGGCACGCTTTGCCTCCTGCGGTGTATAACCTAAAACAACCAACGCACCTGCCGCCTCGTCACGATCAGAGCTTGCACCGTGATAGACCTCGATTGCATCGTCTGCTGAAATATCATCAAGGCTTACATCACGGAATTTATCCTTAAGCTCAAGAACAATCCTCTCTGCTCCTTTTGCACCAAGGCCCGGGGTCTTTTGTGCAATATATTTATAATCGTTTGTGGCAACGCAAAGTGCAAACTTTGACGGCGAAATGTTTGAAAGCAAGGCAATTGCAGTTTTTGCACCCACTCGCGAAACGCTGATTATCATTTCAAAAAGCTTAAGCTCCTCCATATCCCAAAAGCCGTAAAGGTCAAAAACATCTGCTGATGCCTTGAAGTTTGAATAGGTATAAAGCTTTGCAAAATCTCCTGCTTTAAGCTTTTCAAGGGTCGGGGTGCTTGCGTAAAGACGATAGCCTACACCGCCTGCGTCAATAACCGCAAAGGTTTCGGTTTTGAGTGCAACCGTACCCGATATATAATAAAACATAAATCTTCCGCCTTTCAAAAAGCAGTTTTGTTTTTCCGGAACAGATAAATCCTTTCCCTACATTAAATTACACATAGAATATATTATACTATCTTTTTCCATAAAAATCAACCCCAAAAGTGGGACTTGTGACTGTGTGCATGGCACACCGCAATAGCAAGTGCATCGGCTGTATCATCAGGCTTTGGAATTTCGCTAAGGCTCAAGATTGCCTTGGTCATCTGCTGAACCTGCTTTTTTTCGGCTCTGCCGTAGCCTACCACCGCCTGCTTGACCTGAAGAGGAGTATATTCATATATAGGAATATTATGATTTTTTGCTGCAAGCACCAACGCACCCCTTGCCTGGGCAACATTGATTGCCGTTTTTTGGTTGTTGTAAAAAAACAGCTCTTCAATTGCCATAGCATCAGGGTTAAGCCGCTCAATCCAGTCGCACAGCTCGTCATAAATAACCTTCAGGCGGTCAAACATATCCTCGCCTGCCTCGGTAGTAATTGCTCCATAATCAACAGTTTTAAAACGATTTCCCTCATAATCAACACACCCCACCCCCACAATAGCATAGCCGGGGTCAATTCCAAGTATCCTCATTTTGTTTCCCTTTCACATATTCATAATACAAAATGCATAAAAATTCACTTTTTTGCATAAAAATACAAAATCTCAAAAAAAAGTGTTGCAATTTTCCAACATTGCTATTATAATATAAAAAGCGAAATAAGACAAGCCTTTTTATGAATATAGAAATTACATAATTCATTAAGGCCTGCCACATATACAGGAGGAAATTATTATGGCAAAAGAAAAAGTTGTACTGGCATATTCAGGCGGACTTGATACGTCAATCATTATCCAGTGGCTTAAGGAAAACTACGACTATGACGTTGTTTGTGTTTGCGGCGATGTTGGTCAGGGTAAGGAAACCGACGGACTCGAAGAACGTGCAATCCGTTCAGGTGCGCTTAAATGCTACATAGAAGATTTAAGAGAGGAATATGTTAAGGATTACATCTTCCCCACACTTAAATCAGGTGCAATGTACGAGGGCAAGTACCTCCTCGGCACATCACACGCAAGACCTGTTATTGCAAAAAGACTGGTTGAAATCGCACAGCAGGAGGGTGCTGTTGCAATCTGCCACGGTGCTACCGGCAAGGGTAACGACCAGGTACGCTTTGAGCTTACAATCAAGGCTCTTGACCCGTCACTCAAGATTATTGCTCCCTGGAGAATTTGGGACATCAAATCAAGAGAAGACGCAGTTGACTATGCCGAGGCTCACGGAATTGAAATTCCCGTTACAAAAACCGACCTTTATTCACGTGACAGAAACATCTGGCACATCAGCCACGAGGGTATGGACCTTGAAGATCCCTGGAACGAACCCCAGCTCGACAGCCTTTTGAAGCTTGGTGTATCACCCGAGGCTGCTCCTGATGAACCCACATACGTCGAAATCGGCTTTGAAGCAGGTGTTCCTGTTTCGGTTGACGGTGAAAAGCTTTCACCTGTTGCTCTTGTTGAAAAGCTTAACGAGCTTGGCGGCAAAAACGGCGTTGGTATTGCTGATATCTGCGAAGACCGTTTGGTTGGTATGAAGTCAAGAGGCGTTTACGAAACTCCCGGTGGTACAATTCTTTACACCGCTATTCAGGAGCTTGAATATCTTTGCCTTGACCGCGATACTCAGGCCTTTAAGAGAATGAGCCAGACCCAGTTCTCACAGCTGGTTTATGACGGTAAGTGGTTTACAACACTTCGCGAAGCAATGTCAGCAATGTATGACGAAATGGATAAAACTGTTACAGGTACAGTAAGACTCAAGCTCTACAAGGGCAGCTGCACACCTGCAGGTGCAAAGTCACCGTATTCACTCTACAACGAAGAAATCGCAAGCTTTGGCGACAGCAAGGAGCTTTACAGCCATAAGGATGCTGAAGGCTTTATCAACCTCTTTGGTCTGCCTCTTAAGGTTAGAGCAATGATGAAAGATAAAAATAAGGATTTAAAGTAAAAGCTTGCTCTACCGCAAGTTAAAAATGGAGCAGTTTTCATAATGGAAACTGCTCCATTCCTTGCTTTTTGCGAAAACGTTTTCTGCAGTACATCAGTACGGCGACGAAATCGTTTTCACAAAATATAGCTTCGCTTTTCCATTTAAATATTTTTTACAGGAGAGAAAACCATTATGAAACTTTGGGGCGGAAGATTTTCCAAATCAACAGACAAATCCGTTGACGACTTCAACTCGTCAATTCGTTTTGATGCCCGTATGTATGCACAGGACATCCGTGGCAGTCAGGCACACGCAAAAATGCTTGGCAAACAGGGAATTATCCCAAAAGAAGATTCTGAGCTTATTGTAAAGACCCTTGGCGAAATTCTAAAAGATATCGAGGACGGCAAGGTAGAATTTACCATTGATGCCGAGGATATTCATATGAATATCGAAACAATCCTTATTTCCCGAATCGGGGATGTGGGTAAACGTCTTCACACCGGCAGAAGCCGCAACGACCAGGTTGCCCTTGATGCAAGACTTTATCTTCGGGACGAGGCAGATGGGCTTGACACAATGCTTCGCAATCTTCTGCTTACAATACTTAAGCTTGCCGAAGAAAATCTTGATACAATTATGCCCGGCTACACACATCTTCAAAAGGCACAGCCAATTACCTTTAGCCATCATATAATGGCATACTTTGAAATGTTCAGCCGTGACCTTTCAAGACTTTCGGACTGGAAGAAGCGTATGAATGTTTTACCCCTTGGCAGCGGTGCACTGGCAGGTACAACCTACCCCCTTGACCGTGACTTTGTGGCTCAGCAGCTTTCTTTCGACAATATTAGCCAAAACAGTATCGACGGTGTTTCGGACCGTGACTTTGTATGCGAGCTTGCCTTTGTTCTTTCAATGATAATGGTTCACTTAAGCCGTTTTTCAGAGGAAATCATTCTGTGGAGTTCAAACGAGTTCTCTTTCGTTGACCTTGACGATGCTTACAGCACAGGGTCAAGCATTATGCCCCAGAAGAAGAATCCCGACGTTGCCGAGCTTGCCCGTGGCAAAAGCGGCAGGGTGTTTGGTGATTTAATGGGACTTCTTACAATGATGAAGGGCTTGCCCCTTGCATACAACAAGGATATGCAGGAGGATAAGGAGCAAATCTTTGACGCAATTGACACAGTCAAGATGTGTCTGCCCGTATTTGACGGAATGCTTTCAACAATGAAGCTCCGCAAGGACAAAATGCTTCAGGGTGCAAAGGGCGGCTTTACCAACGCAACAGATGTTGCTGACTATCTGGTAAAAAAAGGGCTTCCCTTCCGTGATGCCCATGCAGTTGTGGGCAAAATGGTTGCCTACTGTCTTGACAAGGACACGGTAATTGATTCCCTTTCGATGGATGAATTTAAAACCTTTTCGGATATTTTCGAGGATGATGTATACGATGCAATTTCTCTTGAAACCTGTGTAAATATGCGTAAAATCCCCGGCGGACCTGCAAAGGATACAATGAAAAAGGTTATTGAGGACTATAAAAAGCTTTTTTAAGCTTAATACATCAAATCTATTCATGTATTTAAATAGAAGACAGGATTATTATGGTATTTGAACAGGTTGCAATGTTTTTGCTGTTTGCAGCAGCATGGTTTGTGCTTGGCAAAACAAAAACAGTAAACACCGAACATTCAAAAATGTTCTGAAGCAGACTTTCCTCATAGGACAGTCTAAAATGGCAGATACGATATATCGTATCTGCCATTTTATCCTTATTCCTCCACCGCTGCATATTCTGCCCTGAGGTAGCGGTTGTAATTTTCCATAAACCTTTCAAAACCCTTTGAAATCTCGACATCGGGGTCGGCAATTTCAATATCTGAATCCTTAAATATCACATTGTCGAGGTAATCATCAAGGGACATTTCCTCTGCTTTGTCAAGGTATGCTGCAAGAACTGCAATTCCCCATGCACCGCCTTCGCCTGCGGCTGCATTTACCGCAACAGGTGTGCCTATTGCCGAGGCAAGGATGCTCTGTGCAACACCCTTGGTCTTGAAAATTCCGCCGTGACCTGTTATTTTGTCAAGGGCAACACCCTCGTTATTCTTCAAAAGGTCAAGACCCGTTTTCAGCACCCCAAATGATGTATAAATCTGTGCCCGCATAAAGTTGGCAAGGTCAAATTTTGCATCAGGTGAATGAAGAACCATGGGACAGCCCTTTGAAAGCCCAAGCATATGCTCGCCCGAATGGAAGCAGTATGCCATAAGTCCACCACAATCAAAGTCACCGTCAAGTGCCTTTTTAAACAAGGTTTCATAAAGCTCGCCCGTGTCAACCTCGTTTCCAAAGGTCTTTAAAACCTCGCCAAAGAGGTTAACCCAGGAATTGATTTCGGTGGTGCAGTTGTTTGAATGTACCATTGCTGTCACACTTCCGTCAGGGGTGTGAACTATGTCAAATTCCTCGTAAACCTTTGAAAGCTCTTTTTCAAGTACCACCATTGCAAAAGCAGAAGTTCCGGCAGAAATATTACCCGTTTTCTGTCTTATGCTGTTGGTTGCAACCATTCCTGTACCTGCATCACCCTCAGGCGGACAAAGCACTGCACCGGGCAAGAGATTTCCCGAAGGGTCGATAAGTGCGGCACCCTCTTTTGTAAGAACACCTGCTTTTTCGCCTGCACAAAGCACCTTTGGCAAAATGCTTTCAATGTCAAGGTCGCAATCATTTTCTTTAAGCACACCATTGAACTTTTCAAGCATAGCCTTGTTGTAATTGTTCGTTTTGGGGTCAATGGGGAACATTCCCGATGCCTCGCAGATGCCAAGCACCTTTTCATCCGTCAGGAGATAATGGATGTATCCTGCAAGGGTGGTAACGTAATCCACATTTTTAAGATGCTCTTCCTTGTTCCATACATTCTGACAAAGATGGGCAACGCTCCATCGTTGGGGAATATTAAACCCAAAAAGGTCGGTAAGGTATGCGGCCTCCTTTGCGGTTATATTGTTTCGCCATGTACGAAACGGTGCAAGAATGTTTTTGTCCTTGTCAAGAGCTATGTAACCGTGCATCATTCCGCTGATACCAAACGCCTTAACCAATTTGATTGCTGCATTGTATTTTTTACCCACCTCTGCCGCAAGGTCGGCATAACACCGCTGCAGACCGACGTGAATTTGCTCGGGTGTGTAAACCCACAGTCCGTTTTCAAGCTTATTTTCCCAGGTATGACCGCCGCTTGCCAGAACGCTTCCTTTGGCATCTGTCATAACAGCTTTTATACGTGTCGAACCAAACTCGATACCTATACATATGTTTCCGCTTTCAATTAAGTTTTTCATAATGATTTTCCAAGCCTTTCTTTGTCTGATTTGACCGATATTTCCCCGGAGTAATTCCTTTTAGTTTTTTAAAGGTTTTGCAAAGTATATACACGTCGTTAAAGCCTGTCAGGGATGCAATTTCCGGAAGAGGTAGGTTTGTTTTTTCAAGATGCTCACAAACACGGGAGATTCTTTCGTTGCGGATAAACTCCGCCACGGTCATATTGATGTTTGAACTAAAAATCCTGTTCAGTTGCCGCATACTTAAGGCTATGCTTTGGGCAACGTCAGCAGATGTAATATTTGCGGAAATGTTGTTTCGTATAAAGGTTATTGCTTCATTAAGAACATTCCGCAAATCCCGACCTGCTTCACAGGCATTAAATGTATCAGGGTTCTCCCTTAAAAATTCCACCATTGCCGAGCATATATGGAAATTGACAATGTTGCTGTACCCAAGCTCCATATTTTTATATTCTGAAATTATGACGTCCAGAAAGCTGCAAATTTTTTCGCTGCAAACATCAAGAGTATATTTGTCCGACTCTGCAAGCTTTTTTCCGCTACGAAAAATGTCAAAAACAACAGAAAGCCTGAAAAAATCGGGGCTGAAGCTGCTGAACTTGTGATTTGTATTTGGATTTATCAGCAAAAATTCTCCTGCATTAAGGGTTCTTTTGTGAGTATTTTTCAGGCACATATTACAGCTGCCGGACAAGGCAAAGTGAAGCTCGTAAAACGAATGCGAGTGTGTTTCAACTGTCCGAACAAGGCCCGCTTCCTTCATAAAGCGCGCGTAAATAAGAACAAGTTTTATATCCGGCGTAATATTAAGCTCATCAAGCTTTAAAAACTCACAGTTGTTGAACTTATTTGTGTTATACATATCTACTCACCTGTATTTAGGATACCATTTTACGATAAAAATGTCAATGCAAACAGAGCGGGAAAATATGTCCTGAAACAACAAAATCGTGTCTTAAATTAACATTGAATATTCTTTGCCGCAGGGCTATAATATCACCAAGAGGTGACAAAAAATGAAACAAATAAACACAGGCGTATACCCAACAATGATTACGCCCTATGATAAAAACGGACATATTGATTATGATGCCGTTAAGGCTTTGGTTGAATGGTACATAGAAAAAGGCTGCCGTGGTATTTTTGCGGTTTGTCAATCAAGCGAGATGATGTACCTCACTCTTGAAGAAAGAGTAGAGCTTGCCAAAAAGGTGGTTGAATATGCAAACGGCAGAATTTCAATCGTTGCATCAGGACATTGCGGACATACCATTGCCGAACAAATTCACGAAATAAACGAAATTTCAAAAACGGGAATCGATGGCTTTGTTCTTGTGTCAAACAGACTTGACCTTCACGGCGAAGGCGATGAGGTATGGATAAAAAATGCCGAGGAGCTTCTTGCAGGTCTTGAAACCGATATCCCCCTTGGCATATATGAATGTCCAATGCCCTATAAAAGACTTTTCAGCGAAGACATCCTTAAATGGTGCATAAAGCAAAACAGATTTCAGTTTATCAAAGATACTTGCTGTGACCCTGATATGCTTGAAAAAAGGCTGAAGCTTTTAGAAGACTCCGGAATTATGATTTTTAATGCAAACGCACAGACTCTTCTTCATTCAATGAAGTTTGGTGCATCGGGATACTCGGGAATTATGGCAAACTTCCATCCCGAACTTTACTGCTGGCTTTGCGACAATATTAACGACGAAAGAGCCGAAGCTGTTCAGGGATATCTTGCATATACTGCTTTTTCAGAATGTATGGCATATCCCGTTACGGCAAAATACCGTATGAATCTTAATGGAGTTCCTATGGAAATCGAAAGCCGTTCACGCAAAAAGTGTGAATTTACCAAGTATCAGCAGGACATTATCCGTCAGGGAGTAATTACTGACGAGGCGTTTAAAAAAATGCTTTCAATATAAAATAAGGTTTTTCTGCATCCCGAAGAACAGTTGTTCTTCGGGATATTTTTCTGTTGAGTATTTTAAGTGACTGTGGTATACTAAATTTGAGGTGCAATGTAATGAAAAAACTCAAACTCTTGTTTACTATACTTATTATAATTACCCTGATTTCAGGTCTCTTTTACCGAAATCTTGATAAAAATTCCCAAACCGAAGAAACTCGATTTCTTTTTGATACGGTATGCAATATAACCGTATTTTCGTCCTCCGCCAAGGCTGAGCTTTCAGCAGCATTTGATGCGGCAGCAAAAATTCACAGGCTAACCGACTTTTTTGGCGAGACCTCGGACATTGCACGGATAAACTTGGCAAAAGCAAATACCTCTGTTGCTGTCAGTCGTGAGGTTGCTGAAATAATTCACCTCGCTCAACAAATTCAGGCAGACTCAAAGGGTGCATTTGACATTACACTTGCCCCTGTTTCAAGGCTTTGGGATTTTAAAAGCGAAAACCCAACTGTGCCCCGCAAAGAAGAAGTCGAAAAGGCTCTTGATGTTTGCAGAAACAGCAAGGTTGCGGTAGATATGACAGCTCTTACTGTCACTAAAAACCGAGACGATACACAGATTGACCTCGGTGGTATTGCCAAAGGATATGCCGCAGATGCAGCAGCAAAAGTCCTTGAAGAAATGGGGGTTAATTCCGCAATTTTGGACTTTGGCGGTAATATTGTTGTTGTAGGTAAAAACCCCAAAACACCGGATGGCGAATGGCGTATTGGTCTTCAGACGCCTTTTGCACCCACAGGGGAATATTCAAAAATCGTTGAGATACATTCCGGAAGCATCGTTACCTCGGGTACATATCAGCGGTATTTTGAGTCTGGCGGTACAATGTATCACCACATAATTGACCCCGAAACCGGCTTTCCGGCACAAAGAGAATATAAAAGCGTCAGCATAAGCGCCCAAAGCTCGGCTCTTGCAGATGCTCTTGCTACAGCGGTTTTTGTTCTTGGCAAGGAGGAAGGCTCGGCTCTTGCTGAAAAATGGAATGCAACCGCAGAATTTCTCTAAAAAAGTTAACAGTTTTTTAATTGACAATACAGCTTGTTTTTTGTATACTTATTAGTAAGATATTTTTTACGGAGATTTGAAATGGAATTTTTTTCAACCTATTTAGGAAAAGTTTTAAGCACCTTTTTTATCTCAATGGTGCCTGTAATTGAACTTCGGGGGGCCATCCCTGCAGGTGTTGCTGCAGGTCTTGATATCTGGACAGCTTCAATTGTTTCCATTGTGGGCAATATGATACCCGTTCCCTTTATTATACTTTTTATCCGCAAAATATTTGAGATTATGCGAAAGCTCAGTCTAAAGCTTGACACACTTGTCACCCGGCTTGAACAACGTGCGGACAAGCACAAGGAAACGGTAAACAAATACAAGTTCTGGGGACTTTTGATTCTGGTTGCCATCCCCTTGCCCGGCACAGGTGCATGGACAGGTGCCTTGGTTGCCGCTATGATGGAAATGCGGCTTAAAGATGCTGTCCCTGCCATATTCTTTGGCGTAGTTGTTGCAGCAATAATTGTTGCAATGGTAACCTGCGGAATATCCTTTATAATTTTTTAATCAGGAGGGTGAACACCGTGCTTTTCGGTACCGAGGCCTTTGAAATTCAAATCCTTAAATCCATACAAGTCATTTTAGGGTGTGGGTTTATGGATTTTATTATGTCGTTTTTTTCTGCCCTGGGTAATGGCGGTATGCTTTGGATTGTCGTTGCAGTTATACTTATATTTACAAAAAAAAGTAATGATAAAAAAGTTACACCTCACCACCGCCTGACGGCGGAGCCTCTCCTCAAGGAGAAGCCTTTTAAATCTGATGTTTCGAGGCTTCCCCTTGAGGGGAAGCTGTCGCACCACGCGAGACTGATGAGGTGGAAAAATTTTGTTAATGATTCCAAATACCGCAGATGCGGTGTTTTAATCCTGGTTTGTATGCTTGTTGGTCTTTTAATCGGCAACCTTACCTTAAAGCCGCTTATTGCAAGACCCCGACCTTGTTGGATAGACACGGATTTTCCCCTTCTGTTAAACAATCCCGCAGATTTTTCGCACCCGTCAGGGCATACCTTATCCTCGTTTATTGCAGCATTTGTATTGCTTAAAACCGACAAGCGGTTAGGTCTTCCTGCAATAATTACAGCAAGCCTGATTGCCTTTTCACGGCTTTACCTTTTTGTTCATTTCCCCACAGACGTCTTAGGCGGAATATTTCTTGCGTGGCTGATTACATTGCCTTTTGTCAAAAAAGCCCTTTAAAACAGGGCTTTTTTTATCTTTTAGGAATACAAAATCACCTTTCTTCATATATTACATAGACGAATTTAAACAAAAAGAAGGTGATTAATAGATGAAAAAACTAAGCGGCCCATATACATATCAAACCCTCAAGGAAGATATCTCAAAGCTTGCTACTGATTTTCCTTGGCTTGAAATAGGTTCAATTGGCAAATCAGTATGGGGCAAGGAGCTTTGGTACATAAGACTTGGCGAAGGCAAAACAAAACTGATGTATTGCGGTGCTCATCACGGAATGGAGTGGATAACCTCGGCAATGCTGATGCGACTTGCAAGGGACTTTGCCCATGCAAAAAAACAAAATACCGCCCTTGGCGGATTTAATGTAAAGGCACTTTGTCAGCGTTCATCGCTGTATATTGTTCCAATGCTGAACCCCGACGGGGTACGTCTTGCTGTGTCAGGGCTTCCCAACCGTCTGGATATCAAAATGAAGCAATATCTGCTGCGTATAAACAAAAGCTCGGACTTTTCCAGATGGCAGGCAAACGCAAACGGCGTTGACCTTAATCACAACTACGATGCCCAGTGGCGAAAATCCAAAGAGCTTGAAGCTGAATATGGAATATATTCACCCGGTCCTACCCGTTTTTCAGGCAGATTTCCTGAATCCGAGCCTGAAAGCCGCGCTCTTGCAGAATTTACACGTAAACAGAATTTCGCATTGACAATTTCTTTCCACAGTCAGGGCAAGGTAATATACCACGGATTTATGAGCAAAGATCCGCCCAATTCCTTAAAAATTGCAAAGGCATTTACCAAAATTTCGCCTTACCAGCTTGACAACACCGAGGGGATTGCCTCGTATGGAGGATATAAGGACTGGTTTGTTGACAAATTCAACCGACCCGGCTATACCGTTGAGGTAGGAATGGGACAAAACCCGTTACCTGTGTCACAGCTTGGTCAGATTTACAAAGAAACATTGCCCATTATGCTTGGAGCAATGACCATTAATTTGAATTAATAGGGATGTTAAAAAAACAAAGGCTGTTTAAAAAGTCAATCGACTTTTTAAACAGCCTCTTAAATATCTTATTCTAAGTAATCCTTAAGCTTCTTGCTTCTGCTTGGATGTCTTAATTTGCGAAGAGCCTTTGCTTCAATTTGACGTATTCTTTCACGGGTTACGTTAAATTCTTTTCCGACTTCCTCAAGAGTTCTCGCTCTGCCGTTGTCAAGACCAAAACGAAGCCTTAAAACCTTTTCCTCTCTTGGTGTCAGGGTGCTTAGCACGTCAACAAGCTGTTCCTTAAGAAGTCTGAAGGTTGCGGCGTCCTGCGGAGCAGGGGTCTCATTGTCCTGGATAAAGTCACCAAGGTGGCTGTCTTCCTCTTCACCAATAGGTGTTTCAAGGGACACCGGTTCCTGAGCAATTTTCATTATTTCCCCAACCTTGTCAATGGGCATATTAAGCTCTTTTGCGATTTCTTCAGGTAATGGGTCACGGCCAAGCTCCTGAAGAAGCTGACGTGTAACACGGATAAGCTTGTTTATGGTTTCAACCATATGCACGGGGATACGGATTGTTCTTGCCTGGTCGGCAATGGCACGGGTAATTCGCTGTCTTATCCACCAGGTTGCATAGGTACTGAATTTATAGCCCTTGGTGTAGTCAAACTTTTCAACCGCCTTGATAAGACCAAGGTTACCCTCCTGAATCAGGTCAAGGAACAACATTCCTCTGCCCACATATCTCTTTGCAATGCTGACAACAAGACGCAAGTTTGCCTCGGCAAGTCTTTGCTTGGCATCGGCATCACCCTCGGACATACGCTGAGCAAGCTCGGCCTCCTCGGTATTTGAAAGCAAGGGAACCTTACCGATTTCCTTAAGGTACATACGCACCGGATCATCAATGCTTACGCTGTCCGGAACGCTAAGGTCAGCAAGCTCGTCCTCGGTAATTTCAAAATCGTCATCATTACCCTCGAGCTCGGGCAATTCCTCGCCAAAATTACCAATAATTTCAATGCCCTGCTTCTCTAAAAATTCATAAATACGGTCAATCTGGTCGGCATCCATTTCAAGGGCTTCAAGCTTGGCACTGATTTCGCCCATCGTAAGCTCGCCGGCCTTTTTGCCCTGTTCCAAAAGCTCCTGAAGAGCCTGCTTTTGCACCTCTTTTGATACTGTCTTTTTTTCTTTTACCTCAGCTTTTTCAGCCTTTGCCGAAGTTTTGGCTTTGTTACTCATAATTTCTCGCCTTTCTATTTTTTATCCTTTTTAAGCCTTTCCATTATCTCCTGAAGAGCTTCGGTGTCACCGCCCTCTGTCAGGGTCTTTTCGGTTTGCTTAAGTTGATATGCTTTTATTATCTTCAGGGGCATTGTTGCCGCCTGAAGCTTGTTGTCAACATTTTTGTCGTCTGAAAGAATTTCCGAAACTCGTCCTGCATCCTGCTCGGAGAATTCGGATATAACCGACATGGGGTTTATTTTTTCGCCCTTTGAAAGGGTTTCAAAAATTATTTCCGCAAGTCTCTGGTGAAGTCCCTCCGAAAATTCAGCAGGTGAAAGCCTGTCCTTTAGACTTGTAAAAACCTCTTTTTCACACAAAAGGTTAAGAAGCAGCTTTTCGGCGTTATACACCCGCATTGCATCAAGGTCCGACCTGCCGCCTGTACGTGCTTCAAAGCTGCGTTTGTCGTCACGGATATCTTTGGCACGCTTGTTTTGTTGCTGCTTTAGAAACAGGTTCCGCACCTGAACAGCAATACTTTCGGGTGAAATGTCGGTTTTTCGTGCAACGTTCTTTATATAAATCTCTCTTTCGACATCGTTTTTGATATTGGCAAGGATTTTAGCAATTTTTTCAAGAAATTCTATTTTTTCAACAGTATCTTCAAGGTTATATTGTTTCTCAATCTTGCCTATTTTATACTCAATAAAGCTTTCAGCATTGTCTACAAGAAGCCCGAACATCTCCTTGCCCTTGGTATTTATGTACTCATCAGGGTCCTTGCCGTCGGTTATTGTCAAAACACGGGTTTTTATGTTGGCATCACGCAGAATTTCGCCTGCACGGTCAGCCGCCTTTTGCCCCGCCTCGTCGGCGTCATAACAAAGCACCGCCTTGTCAGCATACCTCTTTAAAAGCTCTGCCTGCTGCGGCGTGAACGCTGTCCCCAAAGATGCTACTGCATTGTCAAAGCCGTTTTGGTGCAGGGATATAACATCCATATAACCCTCCATCAGTAAAAACTGACCCGACTTGGTATTTTTTGCAAAATTCATTGCAAAAAGATTTTCCTTCTTTTTGAAGACAAGGGTCTCGGGTGAATTAAGGTATTTTGCCTGATTGTCGTTAAGGGTTCTGCCACCGAAGGCAATTACGTTGCCCCTCAGGTCAAAGATGGGAAACATCACCCTGTCACGGAACACATCATAGTACGAGCCAACCTCACGCTTTTTTGCAAGACCGCCCTCAAAAAGCTCTTGTGCTGAATAGCCCTTTGTTTTCATATAGTCAATAAGTGCCGACCAGCTTTCCTTTGCATAGCCTATTCCAAAGCTCTTTATTGTACTGCTTGAAAGACCACGGTGCTTTAGATATTCAAGTGCCCTTTCGTTGCCTTTGGCGGTAAGGTTTGAAAAGAAGTACCGTGCCGCCTCGGCGTTCATTTCGTACATTCGCTTCTTTTTGTTGTGAATCGCCGCTGCCTTGGTACGCTCGGTCTGGCTTCGGTAATCGGGGACAGGTATCCCTGCCCTGTCTGCCAGAAGCTTTACAGCCTCCATAAAGTCTAAATTTTCCTTTGCCATAATAAAATGTATGGCTGTTCCACCTGCCCCGCAGCCAAAGCAATGAAACAGCTGCTTGTCGGGTGAAACCGAAAAGGACGGGGTTTTGCGGTCGTTATGAAGTGGACAAAGTGCCTGATAACGGTTGCCTACCCTTTTTAAGGTGGTATATCTTGAAATCAGGTCAACTATATCGTTTTTTGCCAGAACTTCGTCAACAAAGTCCTGAAAATCCACAGACTCTTTCACTGCTACCACCTCTCCTTCTTATTATGTATATTCGACACAAAAGCTTAAAATCCTTGTGTCTTGTCTTAAATTAAATGTTCCATGATTTGGGAACAAAAAATTCTTCAAAAAGAGACACGGCATAACGGTCTGTCATACTTGCTATGTAGTCACGGACAATAATTGCAGTGTCAGCACTGCCGTTTGCCTGACGTATCTTTTCGGGGATAAGCTCGGGCTGTGCCACAAGCTTTTCATAAAGTGCTTCAACCACGGCATAGAACTTTGATTCTTCGCTTTTTGCTGCAGGATTGCGGTATACGTTTTCAAACATAAACTTGCGAAGTCCCATCATCGCCTCGTATATTTCAGGCTCCATTGCAATGTCGGGCTTGTCAAAGCTTGCGGTAATAAGGCTGCGGATAAGAGTGTCAATACGTTTTGAATGACCCTTTCCAAGCACCTTTGAATATTCACTGGGGATATCCTCCTCCGAAAGAACTCCCGCACGTACAGCATCGTCAATGTCGTGATTGATATAGGCAATGCGGTCGGCAAAGCGGACAATTTTGCCTTCAAGGGTTGATGCATCCTTGTCGCCCGTATGGCACAAAATTCCGTCACGAACCTCCTGTGTAAGGTTTAAGCCACCCTTGCGTTCAAGAATATTAACCACCTTAAGGCTCTGCTCGTTGTGCCTGAAGCCATGAGGACACAGTGCGTTAAGGGCACGTTCTCCCGTATGTCCGAAAGGGGTATGCCCCAAATCGTGCCCCAAAGCAATTGCCTCGGTCAAATCCTCGTTTAAAAATAGGGCACGGGCAACGGTCCTTGCAATCTGCGCTACCTCAAGTGTATGGGTCAGACGTGTACGGTAATGGTCACCCTCAGGTGCAAGAAACACCTGTGTCTTGTGTTTAAGGCGCCTGAACGCCTTTGAATGTATAATTCTGTCACGGTCACGCTGAAAGTCGGTTCTTACATCACAAGGCTCTTCATAGCGGTTTCTTCCGCCGTTTTGCGAGCTTAACACAGCATAAGGGGACAAAAATGTCTTTTCGCGTTCCTCGTATTTTTCACGCAGATTCATAAAAACATTCCCTTCGGAAAAATTTATCATTTAATGTCCGTGCAAATTTTTCGACCTAGCCGAAATGCACGTCGGTAAACAAAGCGCTAGTATCCGCTTTGTTTCAGTCTATAAATATTTTTCTACATTTATATCAAATTTCCTTTTTTTCATTACAAAATCACGCTTTTTCCTTGGTATATTCCACATAACGCGGTTATAATCACGAATATTTCATTATACAAACGACGGGATGTGACAAGTTGTCACATCCCGTTATTTAAAAATTCTGCTATTTCCTGTGCAGCCAGCGTTGCACCCCTGACAGCCTCTGACAAAGTGTTGCCGCTGCTGCCTACTTCAATTATCATACTCCCCAAAGTGGTATGTCCGTTAAACCGCTCCTGCCGAAGATTTACACCCCGCATCAGGCTTGGATATCTTTCCGATATTTTACTTTGCAGCTTTAAGGCAAGCTTCATATTCTCACGCCAGTTGGGATGGTCAAGGCCTCCGCCGTTTGTACCGACAACAAGCATCAGCTGTGCCGTATCCTTGCCGTCAATTTTTGTGACAAACTTTGCCTTGCTTCCGTTTTCGTACACAAAGGCATCCCGATGAAGGTCAAGCACCACACGGATTGACGGATACTTTGCCTTGTATTTTTCAACCGTTTTTAAGGAATTTGCATACGAGCCATTAAAGTTGGGATGGTCGTGAAGGGTCTTGTCGTGAATTGTTTCAATCCCTGCATCGTCAAAGACTTTTTTTACTGCCTCACCCACCGAAAGCATATTCTTTGACGAATCAAGGCTACGGTCACTTTTATCCGCTGAATATGTACTTGCCCCCTCGGGCGTATAGCTTTCGGTTGCGTGGGTGTGGACAAGCAATACCTTTGGTCCACTGCCCTGCATATTGAATTTAAGGGGTGCGGACAGCATTTCGTCAATGTTTATTCCAAAATCCGTTTCGTTTCGGATAAGAATTTTATTTTTTGATTTCCCCAAAGCCTTTTGCTGACCCGAATCAATTGCAGTTATGGGGTACTGACCGCCGTCCAAAGTTTCAGGCTCGGGGCTGCCCTCGCCCTTGTCGGCATTTTGGGGATTGAATACCGCTTCTATCCCTTGATTTGCCGAAACCGCAAGAAAGCTGCGGCTTACCTGTCGGACAAGGGGAATATGCCCAAATACAAGGGTTCTTGGGTCAAACGGGTCAAAGGTAAGGACAAAAGAAACAGCCTTTTTCACCGCTGCGACTGCTTTATGAAATACATCCTTGGCATATGCCCCGCCAATGACAGGCATACTTTCTGAAACGGCATTCTCTGCAAGGATAAGTGCATCTGCGTGAAGATTTGCATCTGCAAGATTTATGTTAATAATACAAATTGCGGCGACTACCGCTGCGGTAATTGCTGCCGTAATTCTTCTTATAAGTTTTTTTCCGTCAATTACAACCGCTGTGTATTTTTTCATTTTGCTTTGTCCTTCCTGTGTAAAATAGTCTTCTGAATATTATATTTGAAAAAAGTCTCATTTATTACACAGGACACAAAAATATCGGGGGAACATCAGTTGCCCCGATATTTTTTATATGTTTTCTATCATTTCTCTAAGACGTCTAGCCGCATCACCTGCACGTCTATAATATTCTTCGTCGGTAATTTCGTCATATAAGCTATTATTTGATCTGAAAACCTCAAGCATCAAAACATTGTTGTAATTCGCATCAACCAGTTGCTTTGCAACACGGTCAAAATCAATCCTGCCGTCAAAGGGCAAAAGGTGCAAATCCTTGTCATATTCGCACATATTATCGTGGATATGCACAGTTTTAAGTCTGTCACCAAACAGCGGCATATACTGTCGATTTGGTGTAAAACAGCCCTCATGACCCGTATCCCAGCAAAATCCTGCGTCATCAAAAACTTCAAGTGCATATGAAAGGTTGCTTAATACCCGCTGATTTTCATAGGCAATCGTAACACCTTTGCAAGCGGCATATTCCATAAGCTTTTTATATCTTTCGTTGCCAATGTCGCTTATAAGCGGCGGCGGAAGCTTTGAGGAAAGATGCACAACAAGCACAGGAATATTATACTTTTCACACTTTCTTACCCCGTCAATAAGACTTTCAAACATTTTGTCGCCATCTTCGCCTGTCTGCCAAATTAAATTTATTTTTGAAAACGGTGCGTGAAGTGTGGCAAAGGAAATCCCTGCATTTTTAAGAATCTCAACAGCTTCGTCATTCACCAATGGAGAATCCGACATATCAAAGGTTTTCGTAAAACCATTTTTTTGCATAAGCTCTGCCTGACGGCTGATTGATATTTCGTTTGCATAGCAGTTTAAGTTAATTCCAATTTCCATAATCTTCCTCCTTGTTAAAATGTTCCCCAAACCATTCCAATCAGGTAAATCACTGTCATATGCAAGGGATAATAAATATAAAAGAAGCTTTTCATCTTTATTTTGCCCCGTTTTTGATTGTAAAGTGCAATCAAGGGCAGGGCAAACAGAGAATACCATTGAACTCCGCCCTGAATACCTGACAAAAATACCAGTCCCAGAAACAGCATAAAAAGCTTGTCCCGTTTGGTTTTGACACCGTATACCAATGCAGGAAGCATCACCCCTGCAAAGCCGTAATCAACCGAAAAGCCACGGATTATTTTGGGAAGAGTTTCGGTTATAATTAACGCACAGACAAGTGCAAAAAGCAAAACCGACATTCCAGGATGGTTTTTTTGAGTTCTTGCACAGTCCATCACATATATAAACGCAACCGAAAGAGAAAACGTGACAAAAATCCCCATATATAAGGATTTTGAAAGAACAAAGTACACTGTCTGATACAAAACCGCAACAAGGCACAAGGTGCCAAGGTATTTTCTGCGGTTTTTGGTATATGCACAGCCCTCGGCAATCATATACGCAAATATAGGAAAGGCAAGCCTGCCTATTATCCGCAAAATCTCATATTCGGGCAAAAGATATGCCCCGATATGGTCAATTGTCATTGTAATTATGCCAATAATTTTAAGCTGATTGTTTGAAAAAACACCATTTTCAAACAGCTGTTTTATCCTTTGCAGCATTTTTAATCTTCCTTTATCCCGCAAATTCCAAAAGCTCTGAAATTGCATTTTTGTCGGTAAAATCACCGTCGGCATCGCAAAGCTCTACCAAAAGCTTTTCCATCTCGGTTGGGTTTTCCTTGCCCGACATTATCTTTTTAAGGGTCTTGATTGCCGCACGGTGAGGAAAGCTAAGCTCGTCTAAAATCATTTTCCCCATAAAATTGAAAACTCTTACATTTTCAGGAACACCGCTTTTGAAATTTTTTTCAATAACATATGTATCATAGTACTCGCGGCAGTCCAGAGGGGTAATTCCTGTTGAAAACACCGCAATCTTTTTGCCGCCAAGCCTTTCTATATTTTTTGTAATCAGGCTTACACCGTTTATAACCTCGGCATAAAGACCGCCGCCATAAACTATGGTATCGTATTTTTCAAGGTCGTCCGCCTTAACAGTTTTTGCTTCAACAGCCTCACAGCCAAGTGCGGCAGCAATCCAGTCTGCATAATCCTTTGTTGAGCCGTAACGGCTTTTGTAAATTACGATTTTTGACATATATATCACCTTTTTGTTTTTGTATATATATAGTACGATATTTAAACTTTTATTCCCGACGAAGCTTTGCGACAGTTTCTATATGGTGCGTTCGCGGGAACAAATCTACCGCAGCAACTTCTTCCGTTTTGTAACCAAGCCCCGCTAAAATCTTCAAATCCCTCGCCAAAGTTGACGGCTTGCACGAAACATAGACAATCCGCTTTGGCTTTGCCTTTGCAACGGTTTTAAGCAGGCTCTCCTCACAACCTTTGCGTGGCGGGTCAAGAATTATTACATCAGGTCTTTCGCCTTTCAGCTTTGGTGCAATCTCTTCGGCAGTGCCGCAGAAATACTCGGCATTTTCAATTCCGTTAAGCTTTGCATTTTCCTTTGCGTTTTCAATTGCCTGAGGTACAACCTCAATGCCTACAATCTTTTTTGCTCCACTTGCCATAAACTGACCAATCGTTCCAATTCCGCAATACAAGTCCCATACAACCTCGCAGCCTGAAAGGCTTGCAAACTCCCTTGCCTTGCCGTAAAGAACCTCGGTCTGTTTTTTATTAACCTGATAAAAGGACTGGGGCGAAATTCTGAATTTGCAATCACCGATGCCGTCGATTATAAAGTCCTTGCCCCAAAGTGTGCGATATCTCTTTCCAAGCACCACATTGGTGCGTTTGTCGTTGAAGTTCTGTAAAACCCCTGTAAGTCCCTCAACATTTTCACGCAAAGCCGCAACAAGCTCGTCACTATGGGGCAGCCTTTCACAATTTGTCACAATGCACACCATTTTGCCGCTTTCACCGCACCGTGTGTAAATATGACGTATGCAGCCCTTGCCTGTTTCTTCGTCATAAGGCTCAATATCAAACTCATCCATCCATTCCCTTACGCATTTTATCACGTCGGGATTTGAGCTGTCCTGAATTATACAGCCGTCAATATCAATAATTCTGTGAGAATGCTGTGCGTAAATACCAATCCCGTCAACCCCTACGGGGAACTGCCCCTTGTTGCGATAGCCACGGACATACTCAGCACCCAAAACAGGGGGGACGGTAATGTCAAGACCGCCGATTCGTCTTAAGCAATCCTCAACCTTTTTACGCTTGAACTCAAGCTCGGTTTCATATTCCACATTCCAAAACCGACAGCCGCCGCATTTGTAAAAGTAGGGACATTCCGACTTGATGCGGTCAGGTCGTGGCTTTAAAACCTCCATCAGCTTGCCCACGGCATAATTTTTAAGCACCTTTATAATAATGACCCTAACAGTTTCACCCACAAGGGCATAGGGAACAAACACCGCTATTCCCTCAGCCCTGCCTACGCCGTCACCCTCGTCGGTTGTGCCTGTTATTTCAATTTCGTAAATATCGTTTTTGTTCATTATAAGTGCCTTTCTTCCAATATCTCCAAATTCCTCAAAATCACGTTTTTGCCCCGCCAGCTGAATGCATACTTGCCGTACTTTTCTTTAAATTCTCTATTTGAAAGTCCCTCAACATCATCTTTTGAAAGATTTGTAATTCTCTCACTTAAAAATTGTGGTATCGCATTTGTTTCAAGGCACGCATTATGGGGACAAACCCTTTGACAAACATCACAGCCCCAGCAAAGTCCGTTTTTGACAATCAGTGCCTTTTCTGTCTCGTCAAGCTCGCCACGTTTTTGGGTTATGGCAGAAAGGCATTTGCTTTCATCCACTCTGCCGCCTTTGATTGCACCATTGGGGCATTCTCTTTCGCATCGTCCGCATGAGATACATTCAGTCTCCATTGGTAAATCAGGCTCAATATCAAGATTATGGACTATCTGACCAATGAAAAAGTATGAGCCATACCTTGGTGAAATTAACATTCCGTTCATACCAAAAAAGCCAAGACCTGCCTCATATGCCGCCTTGCGGTCGTCAAGAGTTCCCTTGTCCACGTGAACAAGTGTCTCGGTCGCACCCTTCGACAAAAGCACCTCTGAAAGCTTTTTCAAAAGGCTTTCGGCAACTGTGTGATAGTCAATCCCCCGTGCATACAACGAAAGGTTGCCCCTCTCCCCTTTGACGAAGTAGGGAAAAAGTGCAACCACTGCATTCCTTGAAAAGCCGATTTCAGGGATACCAATTTCCCTTGCCGCAGCCGTGATTTTAGCCTTTATCATAATTCAACACGCCCCTGAAGAGCCTTTGCAAGGGTTACCTCGTCGGCAAATTCAAGCTCGCCGCCCACAGGCACACCATGGGCAATACGTGTGGTTTTTATCCCAAACGGCTTTAACAGTTTTGAGATATACATTGCCGTAGTTTCACCCTCTAAATTGGGGTTAGTCGCCATAATAACCTCACGAACCTCGCCACCGGCAATCCGTGACATAAGCTCTTTGATACGGATGTCGTCAGGACCTACATTATCCATAGGCGAAATTGCACCGTGAAGAATGTGGTAAACGCCCTTGAACTCGTTGGTTTTTTCCATCTGAATAGCGTCCTTGGGACTTTCAACCACGCAAATCAAGCCCTTGTCTCTGGACGGATTTGCACAAATACTGCAGGTGTCACTGTCCGAGAAGTTCTGACAGATTTTGCAGTAGGTTATCTTTTTTTTCGCTTCAATAATTGCATCGGCAAACCGAAATGCTTTTTCCTCGGGCTGATTAAGAACATGATAAGCGAGCCTTTGAGCGGTTTTGCTGCCAATACCCGGAAGCTTGCGGAATTCATCTATTAAATTTTGAAGCGGTGAAACGTAATAATCCATTTTCTTCCGGTTTCCTTTCTAAAACATAAAGGGTCTGTGGCAAATGAGTGCCACAGGCCTTTGTTCTTTTTTACATCCATCTTTGGGGATAGGAAAAAAAGATTCAGAATGGACAAACTGAGCCAAAGCTTTGCTTTGGGTTACCCGAAGTCGTACTTTGGTACTACGAGTGGCGAAGTTTGTTTATAGCAAAAAGATCTCCATTTAAAAATCGAATATAATGAGATTTTTTTCATAATTTATTGCTTAATGTCTGTTTAACAATTGCGACGCCTCGTTTTATCCGTCTTTTTGCGGTCTGGACTTTTTTTACATCCCCATCTATTTTGTAAGTGTTACTGTCTCTGTTGCTCCATCCCATCCAACTGTATATCCCATTGCCTCGGCAATAAAACGCAGCGGAACATAGGTTCTGCCCTCTTTGTAGTTGAGAAATGGTGTTACATCCATGGGGTCAAGGTCCTTTTTGTTGCCGTTTGCATCGAAGTAGAAAAGTCTTTCGTTGCCAACCTGCATAAAGAAACTTTCGCCTGCTTCGTTACGACCCATAACCGACTGGCTGTCGTTTTCCCAGTTTACCTGAAAACCAAAATATTCAAGCAAAAATCTGATAGGAACAAATGTACGGTTGTTCTTTTCAACAATGCTTCCTAACCCCTCGGCAATTGTAGCCTTTTCGCCGTTGATAATGATTTCAGTATTTCCTGCAAAAGCAGTGATTGCCGAAAGTGCAAGTACAAGAGCAAGTACAAGTGAAACAAATTTTTTCATAATTATTTTCCCTCTCATATTGAATTTTCAATCAGGGCTATGCCCCAAGTTTTTTCTAAATAAGTGCTTTTAGCTCTGAAACCTTGTCAAGCTGTTCCCAGGGAAGGTTTAAATCCTCTCTGCCAAAATGACCATAAGCCGCTGTCTGCTTGTAGATAGGCTGTCTCAGCTTAAGGGTGTTTATAATTCCTGATGGGGTAAGGTCAAACACCTTTGCCACCATTTCAGAAAGCTTTTCTTCGCTGAAACGTCCTGTACCAAAGGTGTCAATGCGGACAGAAACAGGCTTTGCAACACCAATTGCATAAGCAAGCTGAACTTCACAGGTTTTTGCAAGACCAGCCGCAACAATATTCTTTGCAACATAACGTGCAGCATATGCGGCACTGCGGTCAACCTTGGTACAGTCCTTGCCTGAAAAAGCACCGCCGCCGTGACGTGCATAGCCGCCATAAGTATCAACAATAATCTTTCTGCCGGTGTGACCTGAGTCTCCCTGAGGTCCGCCCACAACAAATCTGCCTGTTGGATTGATAAAGATTTTTGTATCCTCATCAATAAGCTCTGCCGGAACAGTTGCCTTAATAACCGCATTAAGTATATCTGCCCTGAGCTGACTCATTTCAACAGCAGCATCATGCTGGCTTGATACAACAATTGCATCAATGCGTTTAACCTTGCCGTTTTCGTCATATTCAACTGTAACCTGGGTCTTGCCGTCAGGTCTTAAATATGAAAGCTCACCGCTTTTTCTGACCTCAGTCAGACGTCTTGCCATTTTGTGGGCAAGGTGAATTGCCATTGGCATATAGGTTTCGGTTTCGTCACAGGCAAAGCCAAACATCATGCCCTGGTCGCCTGCACCGTGGCCGTGACCCTCTTCACCCTCTTTGAATTCAAGAGCGTTGTCAACACCCATTGCAATATCCCCTGACTGCTTGTCAAGAGCACAAATAACACCGCAGGTATCGCAGTCAAAACCATATTTTGCACGGTCATAGCCTACCTCGCGAACAGTCTGTCTCACAATATCCGAAACGTCAATTGTCGCAGTTGTGCTGATTTCGCCCACAACAACCACAAGACCGGTTGTAACGGTAACCTCGCAGGCAACGCGAGCGTTGGGGTCTTGTTTTAAAATAGCATCAAGAATGGCATCTGAGATAAGATCCGAGATTTTATCGGGATGTCCCTCGGTAACCGATTCTGATGTAAATAACTTTTTGTAGCTCATTGGTTAAACCTCCTCATATGTATCTTTAAAGAACTTTTGGTTATGCACAAAGATACATTGTAATTATACTATTTTTTTTAAAGGATGTCAACCGTTTGCCTGTCAATTACAAGTTTTTATTGACAAATTTCTGCAAAAGATGTAAAATATATGCTATATTAATATTTAGTTAAGGTCGTGATTACTCTATGAAAAAAAGTATTAATACCAAGGATATGGTTATTACCGCATTGATGATTGCCTTTGGCATAATCATTCCGACTTTGTTTAAACCCCTGCAGGTTCAGTTGTCTCCTGCGTTTACGGCAACCATTACTGCACATGTTCCCATCTTTATTTCAATGTGCCTCTCACCTGCGTCGGCTATATTCACTTCAATCGGCACAACCCTCGGCTTTTTGCTTTCAGGCATTCCCCTTGTGGTTGTTGCACGTGCCGCATCTCACATTGTTTTCGCACTTGTGGGTGCTTATATGGTGGTTAAGAAAAGAAACCTTGTCCTTGTGGGAATTGTAACAGCCGTTCTTCATGCCGCATTTGAGGCTTTGATGGTTTATATCTTCTTTGCAATGGGCTGGACCCCGTCAGACAGTGGCTTGTTGCTTGCTTATACCACGGGTGTTGGTACACTTATCCATCACACAATCGACTATGTAATTGCAGTTGTTCTTCTTAAGGCTCTTGCAAAAACCGGTGCAGTTAAGAATATTCCCAAGGTTTTTTAAGATACAACATATTTGCAAAATTTTTATAATCGGGCGGCTGATATCCGCCCGATTTTTTATACAACAAAACACAAAAGCCACGGTTTACCGTGGCTTTTGTGTTAATGGATTTAGGTAACAATTAAAATTTGATACTTTTAAATTTATCTCTGAACTCTGCCCGAGCCGTCGCCGCCTGCAAGCTTTTCAACCTCAGCAACAGAAACACGGTTGAAGTCACCCTCAATTGTGTGCTTAAGTGCCGATGCAGCAACTGCAAACTCGATAATTTCCTTTGAGGACTTGCCCGAAAGGATTGAGTAAATCAACCCGCCGCCAAAAGAATCACCGCCGCCTACACGGTCAACTATATGAAGGTGATATGTCTTTGAGAAGTAATAATCCTCGCCATCATAAAGCATACCTGCCCAGTCATTGTCGTTTGCCGAAATTGATGAGCGAAGTGTGATTGCAACCTTTTCAAAGCCGAATTTATCAGCAAGCTGCTTTGCAACGCTCTTGTATCCGTCGTGGTTGAGCTTTCCGCCATAGATATCGCTGCCCTCTGCCTCGATGCCAAATACATCCTTTGCATCCTCTTCGTTTGAAATACAAACATCAACATACTGACAAAGCTCGGTCATAGCAGCCCTTGCCTGTTCTCTTGTCCAAAGCTTGCCACGGTAGTTAAGGTCACAGGAGATTTTAACGCCCTTTGCCTTTGCTGCCTTACAAGCCTCTTTACAAATTTCAACTACGTTCTCGCCCAAAGCGGGAGTTATACCTGTAAAGTGGAACCAGTCAGCATCCTCAAAAATGCTGTCCCAGTCAAAGTCTGATGCCTGAGCCTGCTGAATTGAAGAATATGCACGGTCATAAACACAAACCGAGCCACGCTGTGATGCACCTTTTTCAAGGAAGTAAATACCAACTCTTTCGCCGCCGCGAACAATCTTTGAGGTATCAACACCAAAATATCTAAGGCTGTCAACAGCCGCCTGACCGATTGCGTGCTTGGGAAGCTTGGTAACATATGTACTGTCAAGACCATAGTTTGCAAGTGATACAGCAACGTTTGCTTCGCCGCCGCCAAAGGTAGCCTGCATCTGGTCGTTCTGGAAAAATCTGTAATATCCGTTGGGAGCAAGTCTCAACATAATTTCACCGAAAGTAACTACTTTTTTCATCCTCTTATCTCCTTTAAAAGTTGTGTTGCTTCTTTTGTAAGCTTTTCAATTTCATCAAATTTGCCCTCTGAAATTTTGTCTGCGGGAACCATCCAGCTGCCGCCGCAGGCAAAAACAGCCTTGCAGTTTAAGTAATCAGCAAGGTTGCCCACACCGATACCGCCGGTAGGCATAAACTTAACCTTTGTATAGGGTGCTGCCATTGCCTTTATCATCTTTACGCCGCCTGCAGCCTCAGCAGGGAAGAACTTGAGATATGTAAGACCAAGTGACATACCCATTTCAACCTCAGAGGGTGTGCAAACGCCGGGAACAATGGGATAACCCTTTTCGCAGCAGTACTTTACAACCTCAGGGTTTAAACCGGGGCTTACAATAAACGAAGCACCTGCATTCATTGCAGCGTCAGCCTGTTCTTTGGTAAGAACAGTACCTGCACCTATAAAGAAATCGGGATACTCGTTTGCAATAAGGCGTATTGCCTCTTCTGCCGCATCTGTACGGAATGTAATCTCTGCACAGCAAAGACCTCCGTTTTTAAGTGCGGTTGCAAGAGGGATTGCGTCCTTTGCATCGTCAATTTTTACCACCGGAATTATACCGGTGTCACTTATTTTTTTAATAAGCTGTTCCATTATATCCACTCCTTTTGTTTCGCATTGTGAAACGTAGTTTTATTTTTCTGTCTACATTATAACCAAAATATATTAAAATGTCAATAGAAAATTGTTGCAAAGGGAAAATTTGTATGATATACTTAATGGGTAATTTATACATAAAGGAGATTTTGGAATGATTTTTGATAATTTGAATAACTGCGAAAAATATTTTGGTCTTAACAAAAACTTTGAAAAAGCATTTGACTTTTTAAAAAATGCAACCGCCGACCTTGAGGATAAAAAGTACGAGCTTGACGGTAAAGAGCTTTATGCCATTGTCCAAAGCTACAACTCAAAACAGCCTGAAGACGGTAAGCTTGAAGCACACAGAAATTACATTGACATTCAGTATATAATTTCAGGAATTGAAACCATTGAAGCTGTTGATATTTCAAAGGTATGCCCCAAATGCGACGGCTACAACCCCGAAAAGGACGTGGAGTTTTTTGAGGATTTGGAAAAAACCTCAAAATGCGTTGTTGAAGCAGGAGAGTACGGAATATTCTTCCCCAATGACGTTCACAAGCCCGGTCTTGCATACCAGGGCAATTCCTCAGCCGTAAAGAAAATTGTGGTAAAGATAAAGCTTTAAGGCAAATTCATGCCTTCTCCGTTTGGAGAAGGGGGACCACGCAAGTGGTGGATGAGGCGAAATCGCCTTTACCTACCCCGAAAGGATTGATAAAATATGGAGCAACAAACATCAGGCGTTCAGTCAGTTGAACGTACATTTAAACTGATTGAGCTTTTGTCTGCAAAAAAGGAAATAAGCATAAAAGAGCTATCTGAAAAGTCGGGGCTCCACAAAGCCACGGTTTTCAGACTTTTAAACACCCTTTCAGGCCTTGGCTATGTTATGCAGAACTCCACAACCGAAAAGTACGGATTAAGCCCGAAATTTTTAAGAATTTCATCAAGACTTCTTGAAAATTTTGACATTCGCGAACAGGTGCGACCTTTTCTTGAAAGGCTTTCAAAAAACTGCGGCGAAACCGTGCATCTTGTGGAACGCAGCGGCAAAAACGTGGTCTATATCGACAAGTTTGAAGCTCCTAAAAGCTCTATCCGTATGGTTTCCCGTATTGGAATGTCACTGCCTATGCCAAATACCGCTGTGGGCAAGGCAATTATGGCAGAGCTTGATGCCGGCGAAATCAAAAAGGTTTGGAAAAGCTGTGACATTGTAAAGCACACCGAAAATACAATTACAAGCTTTGACAAATTTTTAGAAGAAATCGAAAATGTCCGCTCAAAGGGCTTTGCAGTTGATAACGAAGAAAATGAAAACGGAGTTTTCTGCATTGCGGCGACCTTGCCACGTATCGGCGACAGTCCCGCCCACGCATTCAGCATTTCTGCTCCCATTCAGCGTGCAGACGCACAGACCATTGAAAAGAATATCGGGCTTTTAAAGGAAACCCAAAAAGAAATTTGTGAAATTTTAGGTTAATATTATAAAGGTCACAGCAAAAAGCTGTGACCTTTGTTTTTCTTATTCCTCTTCAATTTGTGCCTTTTCCTTTAAAAGGTCACGGATTTCAGCGAGCAGCTCTGCCTCGGTGGGAGCCTTTGGCTCTTCAGGTGCTGGTGCTTCCTCTTCTTTTTTAGCAAATTTCTCCTTTGCCTTTCCGATGGCACTTACAACCATAAACATTGAGAACGCAATGATAAGAAAGCTTACAATATTCTGAATAAAGTTTCCGTAAAGAATAGCCGCCTCGGGTGTTGTTTCTGTCGCCTCGGCAAGAACAACCTTGAGGGACTTGAAATCCATTCCCGCAGTAATACGGCCAAAGACCGGCATAACAATATCATTAACCAGCGAGTTTACAATCGTCCCGAAAGCACCGCCGACAATAACGCCGACAGCCATATCAACAACGTTGCCTTTAAGGGCAAAATTCTTAAATTCTTTCAACATAATTATATTTCTCCTTTTTCTTCGGTTTTTTAAAGTATACCAAAAAAGCGTATATTTTGTCAAGTCTTGTCAAATTCTGCTGTGTTAAAATCAAAAAGGGGAAACTTCTCTCAAACTACGGACAAAAAACCTTGCCCGTTGCCCACAGACACGCTCCGCAGGTGGGTTTTTCGTTATACATACAATCCTCAATATTCTGCTCCCTCAATTCGCAGCCCTCGCAAAGAGTGCAGGTGGGGAAATCAAAAACCTTAACTCTTTCACGAAATTCAGTGTATTCCCCGCCCGTATATATATCATAAAGTGGCGTATCATTTACATTTCCAAAGCTGTGCGAGTATACTGTCCGTTCAAGGTCAAACATAAAGGTCTTTGACGAGTGCAGAAGCTGCATACACGGCACAACACTTCCGTCCCACTTGACAAAGCACATATCCTCTTTAACAAATGGGCAATATTCGCATTTCTTTTTCTCATAACCCACACCATATCTTGACATTTTGCCTACGTGAATATCCTTTTTGTAAAATTCCCGTGCATCAGCATTGGGTATACCCGGTATTGCATGGCTTACATTAATAATATCCACCTTGTATTTGTCCGCAAAAGCGTTTATAAGTTCAAGCTGTGCCTCGTTTTCAGCCATTACAACAAAGGTGATACCAAGCTGAACAGCCGTACCTTTTCGTAATTGATTGAACATTTCAATACTTTTGGTTATGGTCTCGAATCTTCCGCCAAGGCGGATTTTTTCATATTCCTCTTTGGAAAATCCGTCCATTGAAATCCACAGACGGGTAAGTCCATTTTCGATAAGTATCTTGCTTGCCTCAGCCGAAAGACAGGTTCCGTTTGTGATAAGCTCAACATTTTTGCAATTTTCCGCCGCCATTTTCACCATTTTGTCAATACGTCTGTGAACCAACGGTTCACCCATACCGCCAAAAAACACCGTCTCGGGTTTATGTTCGTTTATGTAATCAAACACCCGTTCAATCGTTTCGTCAGACATACTTCCGATTTCCTCGTCAATCCAGGTATGCCGGAAGCACATCTTGCCGGAAAGATTGCAGGCAGAGGTAGGCTCAATATATAATTTTTTAATTATGTCCATAATATTCTCTCCATCCAACTATGATTTGCGGGTTAATAGTTATAAATCTTCTTAGCAGGGTTTTGTTCCATATAAGAAAGGTGCATAACATAATCCCTTTCATCACGGATAATGTGTTCATAAAATGATTTCTGCCATACAGAAAAACCAACTTTTTTGGAAACCCATCGTTTCATCTGACCAACAACTCTCATTATCGTAGGGGCGGATAATATCCGCCCGTTATCATCTTTTGAAATCTTTAAAATCAAATGTATATGGTCAGGCATTATTACATATTCATCAACCTTTACATTCGAGTAGTGCTTTGCAATCGAGTCTATTGCTGTTTTTGCAATTTTACCTTTTAAGGACAAATTTGGGCGGATAATATCCGCCCCTACGTTGTTTGCCCAGAACAAAGGCTTTCTGTTTTTCGTACACAACGTTATGAAATAATAACCGTTTTGTGAATAATCGTATTCCTTCAACCGTAAATTCTTTCTTTTGGGATACTCCATGCCAAATCACCCGTACAAAAATTATATCAACCACATTGTAGCACAGTTTCAGCAAAAGGTAAAGCACAGATTTTAATATTTTTTGCGTAATATCGGTAGACAAACACGTTAAAAAGTAGTATAATTAGTATTTGTGTAAAAAAGAATATATTCCGGAATAAGGAGTTTTTTTATATGAAAAGAGAAGATTTAAGAAACATTGCAATTATTGCCCACGTTGACCACGGAAAGACCACATTGGTTGACGAAATGCTGAAGCAGGGCGGTATCTACCGTGAAAATCAGGTTGCACCCGACCGTGTTATGGACAACGGCGATTTAGAGCGTGAACGCGGAATTACAATCCTTGCAAAAAACACCTCCGTTTTCTACAACGGTATAAAAATGAACATTATTGACACTCCCGGTCACGCTGACTTCAGCGGCGAGGTGGAAAGAATTCTGAAAATGGTAAACGGTGTCATTCTGCTTGTTGACGCTGCCGAAGGCCCTATGCCCCAGACCAGATTTGTTCTGCAAAAGGCGCTTGAAATGCAGCACCGCATAATTATTGTTGTGAACAAGATGGACCGTCCCGATGCACGTCTTGACGAAATCCCCGACGAGGTTTTAGAGCTTCTTTTAGACCTTAACGCAAACGACGAGCAAATCGACAGTCCTATTATCTTTTGTTCGGGCAGGGCAGGTACAGCAACCCTTAACCCCCATGTTCCGGGCGAAAATCTTGAGCTTTTGTTCAAAACCATTATCGAGCATATTCCCGCCCCCGAGGGCGACCCTGACGGTGAGCTGCAAATGCTTGTTTCGTCAATTGACTACAATGACTATGTAGGCAGAATGGCTATCGGCAGAATTGAACGAGGCAGAATTCGCCAGAATCAGGAAGTTACTGTGTGCGACTTTCATCAAAAGCACGCACCATACAAAGCAAAGATTGCCAATATGTATCAGATAGACGGACTGGGCAAGACCCCTGTTGACCACGCCGAGGTGGGCGACATTGTGTGTATTTCGGGCATTACCGACATTACTATCGGCGACACCGTTACATCACCCCTTGACCCCACACCATTGCCCTTTGTAAAGATTGGTGAGCCTACTATTGAAATGACATTTTCGGTAAATGACAGCCCCTTTGCAGGCAGAGAGGGCAAGTTTGTAACTTCAAGACAGCTGCGTGACCGCCTGCAAAAAGAGCTTTTAAAGGACGTATCTCTCCGTGTTGAAGATGGTGACACCACCGATACCTTCCGTGTGGCAGGCAGGGGCGAAATGCATATTTCAATTCTGATTGAAACAATGCGCCGTGAGGGCTTTGAATTTGCAGTAAGCACACCCAGAGTTCTTTTCAAGGAAATTGACGGCGTGCTTTGCGAGCCTATTGAAAAGCTGCTGATTGACGTGCCTGAGACCTCAATGGGTGCGGTTATGGAAAAGCTTGGCTCTCGCAAGGGTGAGCTTTGCCAGATGGCACCTCAGGGAACAGACCGTATGCGTCTTGAATATCTTATTCCTGCCCGTGGACTACTTGGCTACCGCAACGAATTTTTGACCGATACCAAGGGCGAGGGAATTTTAAGCTCGGTATTTTTTGAATATCAACCCTACAAGGGTGATATTACACGCCGCTACACAGGTTCACTTGTATCCTTTGATACAGGCGAGGCTGTTGGCTATGGATTGTTTAAAATTCAGGACAGAGGCTCTCTGTTTATCGAGCCTGGAACACCCGTTTACGAGGGTATGATTGTTGGTATCAATCCCAAGCTTGAGGATATGGCGGTTAATGTCTGCAAAAAGAAGCAGCTTACCAACACCCGAGCCTCGGGCAGTGATGAAGCATTAAAGCTTGTACCGCCAATCAGGCTGAGCCTTGAAATGTGTATTGAATTTTTGGCAGATGACGAGCTGTTGGAGGTAACACCAAAAAACCTTCGTTTGAGAAAACGTATTTTAAATACACAATTAAGACTCAAAGATAAGGCAAGAAATAAATAGGGACATAAATAGGGGCGATGTTTACATCGCTCCTTATTGTTGCCGTAGTAGGTCACGGGCGGTTGATAACCGCCCGTACAATGTAGAGGTCGGCGTCCCTGACGACCCGTGCATGAGGGCACAGAACCCCCCTACTATTTTTACATTCTCGTCAAAGAGGATAGGAAAAATTGAGTTAGAATGAGCAAACTGAACCCGAAGGCGTACTTGTGTACGTTGAGAGGTGAAGTTTGCTTATAGCAAAAGGCTTAAAATCTTAAACTCTGATATAGTGAGATTTTTTCATTTTTATCGCAAATATATATCATATGACAAACCTCTTTATTTTCCCTTTGCCTTTTGCGGTCTAAACAATTTTTACATCCTCATTAGCCTTGCCAACATCACCGCACACTCTGCCCTTGTGGCATTACCGCGGGGCAAAAATGCTCCTGTTTCATAGCCTTGAAGAATACCCTCTTCAACAAGAACGGCTACACCATTCCTTGCATAATCCGAAACCTGATTTCCGTCGGTGAACTTTTTGTCAAGGTCTGTACTACCTTTTTCAGGCAGCTTACCCTGACGGCTCATTACACGATGGGCAAGGGTTGCCATATCCTCACGGGTAATCAAGCCCTGTGGGTCAAAAATTTTTCCGTCCCTGCCGTTTGTAAAACCAAGTGCCTTAGCAATTCCAATCTCTTTGTAATAGTATTTATCCTCGGTCACGTCCTCAAAATTTTCGTTAAACGGTACATTCTGCTTTGTAAGTCGCACCAGCATCACCATAAAATCAGCACGTGTGACCTGACGGCTGCAGCCAAAGCTCCCGTCGCCCATCCCCTTGACAATTCCGCTTTCATAAAGCTTTTCAATTGCTTCCTCTGCCCAGGGATAATCTTTTGTATCCCAAAACAGCCTTAACTCTGCAATGTTTTCATTTCTTAATGCTTCACTTATCTTTTTGTTTTGCGTAATACTTCCAAGCCTGTACTGCACAAAACCTTTACAATTTTTTAAAGCTTTTATTTGTCCAAGCTGTTTTTTAAGCTCTGCTATGCCCTTGTCGCCGTACCACACCGAGCTTTGATTTTCTTCCTCGGCAGCCTTGTAAACACCCTGACCTATGCACAGTGCCACGTCGGTACCTTCAACAGTATCACTCCACCATTTTGAAACCGTCTCAAAATTCGCGAGGGGGTGCCCGTTCTCCCAGTAAATTTGAGGGATAATAAGGTCCACAAGACCCTCCTTAACCCAAAGTCTTGTATCGGCATAATAGTCATAATACGCCTGCTTGCCGGTTGTATTGCTGCCATCGGGATGAGATTCCTTGTTTGCCCATATCCCCGACGGACTTACCGAAAACATAATGTCCGACTTCTGCTTTTTTATAGCCTTGCCAAGCTCACGTACAAGCTTTGTGGTATTGTCACGTCTCCAATCCCCTATTTCAGAGAATTTACCGCCATATTTTGAAAAGGTCTCGCTGTCAGGAAAGGCACTTGACGGATAGAAATAATCGTCAATATGAATTCCATCAATGTCATAGTTTTTTACAAGCTCCACCGCCCCGTCAATCACCAGCTTAACAGACTCAGGCTCGCCGGGGTTTAAATAAAGCTTTCCGTCAGTATGTTTAACCGCAAGATCAGGATATTTTTTTGCAATGCTTTGGTCGCAAAGACTTTCGCTGTCCGCAGCCGATGCAGTTATGCGATAAGGATTTATCCATGCGTGAAGCTTTATATCGTTTTTATGTGCAAGATCAACTATGTATAAAAGGGGGTCAAAACCGTCATTTGGTGCTGCTCCCTCGTTCCCTGTCAGATACCTTGACCAGGGATATATTTCGGACTTGTAAAACGCATCCCCCGAGGGTCTTACCTGCAAAAACAAGGTATTAAACCCGTGTGCCTTTGCATCATCAATCAGTTTTTCGGCGGACTTTTTCAATTCGTCAGAATTTTGTGTGGGTTTTTCAGGATAATCCATTGAATAAAGGGTTGCCGCCCACACACCACGGATTTCGCTGTCCACAGCAAGAACACCGCCGTTTTTGCCCTCAGGCAGGGCTGACCCGACAACACAAAGTATCCCCAAAAGAACACACATTGCTTTTATGGTTTTTGTCACGGTTTTATCACCTTTCCTTTCTCGCACAGTATTTAATGACTTACATAAACTGTATATAAAAAGCTTTATGGAGGTTTAATATGCTTAATGTTTTTGATGCAATTGCCCGTATGACAGGAAGCCTTGAATACCCCGACATACACGGCACTGTAAAATTTCTTGAGGTTTCTGACGGCACCTGGGTCGAAGCCGAAATCTTTGGTCTGCCTGATTTCAGCGAAAAAACCGACAACTCGCCCCAGACAGGACCTTTCGCCTTTCATATTCACGAAAACGAAACCTGTGGTGCTCTTGCGGGGGATAATCCCTTTATGGCAGCAGGTGGACACTGGAATCCCGACGACCAGCCCCACGGCAACCACGCAGGGGACTTTCCCATACTTCTTTCAAACGGCGGAACGGCAAAAATGCTGTTTTTTACCGACCGTTTTGTCCCCGACGAGGTAATCGACAAGTCGGTGGTAATCCATCTTTCTCCCGATGACTATACTACACAGCCCGCAATGGGCGGCAAGCGTATTGCCTGTGGCCAGATTGTTGCTATGTCAGAAAATATATAACATTATTGTATAACATACATCCTCTGCCGTCAAGGCAAATATTGTCGATTGGGTAAAACACAAAAGGCTGTCCTTTTAAAAAGACAGCCCTTTGTGTTTGTGTGGCAACAATCATAATAAAAGATATAACATCTTTCCTTTATATGGTAGCATAACAATATACCATTGTTGTCTACATACGTATTCGCCATATTGCTGAATTTATAATATATCGGTTTGAGGCGTTATAGCGACCGGCATCCCCAACGTTACATTTTTCACCCACCTCACCACCGCTTTAACAAGCGGAGCCTCTCCTCAAGGAGAAGCCTTTGTTTGTATTTTTTACAAGGCTTCCCCTTGAGGGGAAGCTGTCACGAAGTGACTGATGAGGTGGAAATTTTTCTTTTATGAGGATAGGAAAAAATGATTCAGAATGAAAAAACGCCATCCCGAAGGCGTACTTTGTGTACTCCGAGAGGTGGCGTTTGTTTATAGCAAAAAGGTAACGGACCGTCGAGGACGCCGGTCCCTACAACATATTCTGGAAAAATTTGCAATTACCTTTTTGCGTTCTGGATTATTTTTACAGCCCCTTTTAAATTATTCTTTCCAAATCTTTATCTTCCCCGACTTCTGCAAGCCCACAAGAATATTTACCGTAACGGGGAAAAGTATCATTCCTAAAAATCCCATAAGTCTGTAACCCACATAGATTGCAAGCAAGGTAACAAGGGGATTAAGTCCAAGCTGGTCACCAACAATTTTGGGTTCGGTAAAGTTTCGCACTGCAAGAACAATCAAATAAAGCACAATAAGACCGATTGCAAGGAAGTAATTTCCCGTAATAAGAGCTACAATCGCCCAGGGGACTAAAATTCCGCCTGTACCGATTACCGGCAGAATGTCCGCAACGGCAATAAGTGCCGCAATGCCGATTGCGTTTTCGATTCCAAGAACAAAAAGTCCGATTGAAAGCTCGGTAAAGGTAATTACCCATATAATGGTATATGCCCGAAGATAGCCAAGCACCGTTCTGCCAATATGCTTTTTTGCATCGTCAAGAACCAGCCTTGCCCTTGGCGGAAGCTGATTTCCGAGAAAATCCATAACGCTTTTGTAATCCATACTGATAAATATTGATGCAAGAATTGTAAAAACAAATGAAATAAAGAAGAATGGTATCTTTTTTGTAATTCCTGCAAGACCCGAAAGCATATTTGACGAAAAGCTCAGCACAAAGTCACGGATGCTGTCAGCGGCATTTTCAATCACAGCATAAATCTGTGCAAGGGTTTCGGGCGATATCCGTGATGCCATATCCTCAAGTGTTGTTATCATTGAATTAAAAAACGGCAAGAGACTGTTGTCATAATATGCGGGCAGGTTGGTAAAAAGATTCCTGAGTGAATCAGCAATTTTTGCACCAAGTCCCCATACAACCAGTACAATAACCGCATATTCAAAAAGTATAACCAACACTCCGGCAAGCTTTCTGTTCATTTTGGTAAGTCTCGAAAGACCCTTTACCGCAGGACGCGCCGCAAATGCAAGCAAAAACCCTATAAAAAAGGGCATTATCCAGTTTAAAACATACTTAAAACACAAAAAAACAATCACTGCAACAAGTGCAAAATACGCTGCATTGATAATAAATTCTCTGCGCTTCTCAATTTTTTCGTTTGGCACAAAAACACCCTCTTTGGTAAAATATTTTTTATCTAATAGAAAATTGCATAATTACAACCAATTAATGTAGGGATGGGGCTTGCTCCATCCGAAGCATTTTTTTCATTATACAACAACTGCCCCGACCCTGTCAACAGGTCGGGGCAGTGATTTCTTCCATTTTAAAGAGTTGCCGCAAAGCACGCCCATTCGCCCATTGTGCGTTCACAGATTATTTTAAGTCCTGCTTTTTCAAGCTGAGCCTTTACCTCATCCTTGCGTTCAATTATAATTCCCGAGCAGATGAAAACTCCGTCTTCCTTCAAAAAGTCCTTTACATAACCCGAAAGGCTGATTATTACATCAGCAACAATATTTGCAAGGACAATCTCGTACTTATTCTCCGAAAGCTTTTGACAAAGCACCTTGTCCGAGGTGATATCCCCTGCAATGCCATGATAAATTTCACGGGGCAGCTTGTTAAGTTCAAGGTTGTTGTAAGCTGTTTCAACCGCCATAGGGTCAATATCAACAGCCGCTGCGTCTTTGGCACCAAGCAAAAGACCGATTACCGAAAGTATCCCCGAGCCACAGCCAAGGTCAAGGATTTTGTCGCCTTTTTCAAGATGCTTTTCCATTTCCTCAATACACATACGGGTACTTTCGTGCGAGCCTGTACCAAAGCTCATTCCTGGATTGATTATAAACTTAACCCTGTCACTTTTGGGGACGTCCTCCCACTGGGGAACAATCAAAACCTTTTCGCCCACTTCAATTGGCTTAAAGTATTGTTTCCAGTTCTCGGACCAGTCCTCATCCTTGACCGCCCTTTGGTGAAAGGCTGTTTTTTCAAGGTTAAGTGCCGAAACCGCATCAATTGCCTGTTGCATCTCGGTTTCGCCCTCGGCATCATCGCCAAAGTATACCGTAATGCAGCTGTCGGCGGTCTTAAGCTTTTCAAGCTCCTCGTCAACATAATCCCAGTACTTGCGATTGTTTTCAAGAAATTCCTTAAAGTCGTCCTTGTCGGAAATTTCAACACCGGTAATTCCCAAATCATAAAGAACACCGCATATGGGGTCAATCCCTTTAGCCGTTGTGGTTATTTTTAGCTCTGTCCAGTTCATAAAAGCTCTCCTTAAAACGGGCGGATGTGGGCATCCGCCCCTACAAGATTGGTCTGAAAAAATTTTACATCCTCGTCAAAGAGGATAGGGAAAATTGAATCAGAATGAACAAACTGAACCCGAAGGCGTACTTGTGTACGTCGAGAGGTGAAGTTTGTTTATAGCAAAAAGATATAATTATGCGAAAAATCGAACATCGTAAGATTTTTCTACCTATTTATATGAAATATTCTTTTCTTTTTGCGGTCTGAGCAATTTTTACATCCTCTATTTCAAAAAATCTTTTACCTTATCCATAAAACTCTTTCTCTCATTATACTTTGCCGGCTCAACAGTGTCACCAAACTGACGAAGCAAATCCTTTTGCTTTTCGGAAAGGTTTTTGGGAATTTCAACATTTATTTTTACATACTGATTGCCCCTTGCACCATTGCCGTGAAGCTTTGGCACACCCTTGTCCTTTAAGCGGAACACCGTACCTGTCTGCGTTCCCTCGGGGATGTTATACTTAACATTTCCGTCAATTGTGGGGACCTGAACCTCGGCACCAAGAGCCGCTTCAACAAAGGTAATGGGAAAGTCACACATAATGTCATAGCCCTGACGGGTAAACAGCTTATGCTTTTTAACACGGGTAACGACCAGCAAATCACCTGCCGGTCCGCCGTTTTTGCCTGCATCGCCCTGACCGCTTACCGAAATAATCTGCTCATTGTCAATGCCTGCAGGAATTTTCACCTTTACCTTTCGACTTTTGCGTACAGAGCCGTCACCACGACAAGCCTTGCAGGGGTTGGTAATAATCTTACCTGTACCCGAACAAGTGCTGCAGGGTCTTGTACTCTGGAAGTTTCCAAACGCAGTCCGCTGAACGGTTGTAACCTGACCCGTACCATGGCACACATTACAGGTTGCAGGAGCAGTACCGCTTTCTGCACCGCTGCCACCGCAGGAATCGCAACGCTCGGTACGGTTTACGTTAAGTTCAATCTCGCAGCCAAAGCAGGCTTGCTCAAAGGTAAGGTCAACGGCATACTTAAGGTCACGGCCACGCTGTGGAGCGTTGGGGTTGCGCCTTGTCTGACCGCCGCCAAAGCCGCCGCCGAAAAAGCTGCTGAATATATCCTCAAAGCCGCCGCCAAAGCCGCCGAAGTCACCATAACCGCCGCCACCAAAGCCGCCCGCCTGAGGGTCAACCCCTGCGTGACCAAACTGGTCATAGCGTTGTTTCTTTTCAGCATCACTGAGGATTTCATAAGCCTCGGTTGCCTCCTTAAACTTTTCCTCGGCAGGCTTTGCCTTTTCGCCGGGGTTAAGGTCAGGGTGGTACTTTTTAGCAAGCTTTCTGTATGCTTTTTTTATTTCATCGGGCGAGGCACTTTTGTCAACGCCAAGCACCTCATAATAATCTCGTTTTTCAGCCAAAATTGTCACCAACTGTCTGTTCTAAATTTATTTCTTTCAGCAGTAACGGGGCGGTAATTAAGCCGCCCCCTTACAACCATTTATTACATACCCTAAGGCGCTGTAAAAATTGTTGGAGATTGGTTGAACCTAACCCGAAGCTGTGCTTTTTGCACTGCGAGCGGTGTAGTTCAGCCGATATGCTCAATTTTTACAAGCCTTAATTATTCGTTATCGTCTACTACCTTGTAGTCTGCATCAACCACATTATCATCATTTGCTGCACCTGCTGCGGGGTCCTGCTGAGGCTGACCCTGTGCACCTGCCTGTGCCTGAGCATCAGCATAAAGCTTTGATGAAATCTCGTAGAATTTCTTTGATACAGCCTCGGTTTGAGCCTTTACGCCTTCAACGTCAATTTCCTCAACTTTTAACATATCCTTAAGCTTATCTACCTCTGCCTGGATGCCCGCCTTTTCGTCTGCAGTAATCTTGTCACCAAGGTCAGCAAGGGTCTTTTCGGTCTGGTAAACCATATTGTCGGCTGTGTTTCTTGCATCAACAGCTTCTTTCTTTTTCTTATCCTCTGCTGCATATTGTTCAGCCTCTTTAACAGCCTTTTCGATATCCTCGTCTGAAAGGTTGGTGCTTGATGTAATTGTGATATCCTGACTGTTGCCTGTACCCATATCCTTTGCGGTTACGTGAACAATACCGTTTGCGTCGATGTCAAACGAAACCTCAATCTGAGGAACACCACGGGGTGCGGGAGGAATGTTGTTAAGGCTGAAACGACCGAGAGTTTTGTTGTAAGCAGCCATTTCTCTTTCACCCTGAAGAACGTGAACCTCAACGCTGGTCTGACTGTCAGCTGCAGTTGAGAAAATCTGACTCTTCTTTGTTGGGATTGTGGTGTTTCTGTCAATAATCTTTGTAAACACGCCGCCCATTGTTTCGATACCAAGAGAGAGAGGTGTTACGTCAAGAAGAACAAGGTCTTCAACATCGCCCGAAAGCACGCCTGCCTGAATTGCCGCACCGATTGCAACACATTCGTCAGGGTTGATGCCCTTGTGGGGTTCTTTACCGATAAGACGCTGAACAGCCTCCTGAACAGCAGGGATACGTGATGAACCACCAACAAGCAATACCTTGTCAATTTCAGCGGGCGAAATGCCTGCGTCTGAGATTGCATTCTGTGTAGCAATCATTGTCTTTTCAACAAGGTCAGCTGTAAGCTCATTGAACTTCTGTCTTGTAAGAGTAATGTCAAGATGCTTTGGACCTGTTGCATCTGCTGTGATAAAGGGCAGGTTTACGTTTGATGACATAACGCCCGAAAGTTCAATTTTAGCCTTTTCAGCAGCTTCCTTAAGTCTTTGAAGTGCCATTTTGTCGGTCTTTAAATCAATGCCGTTTTCCTTCTGGAATTCAGCTGCAAGATAATCGATAATTTTTTGGTCAAAGTCATCACCGCCAAGCTTGTTGTTACCGCTTGTTGCCAAAACTTCAAACACACCGTCACCGATTTCAAGGATTGAAACGTCGAATGTACCGCCGCCAAGGTCGTATACCATAATCTTTTGGTCGGTGTCCTTGTCAAGACCATAAGCAAGAGCTGCAGCTGTTGGCTCATTGATAATTCTAAGAACCTCAAGACCTGCAATCTTACCTGCGTCCTTGGTTGCCTGACGCTGTGCGTCGCTGAAGTAAGCAGGAACAGTAATTACAGCCTGTGTAATTGTTTCACCAAGATAGCTTTCAGCATCAGCCTTTAATTTTTGAAGTGTCATTGCTGAAATTTCCTGAGGAGTGTACTTTTTGCCGTCAACGTCTACTTTGTAGTCAGTACCCATTTCACGCTTGATTGAAGAAATTGTGTTGGGGTTTGTGATTGCCTGTCTTTTTGCAACCTGACCAACAAGTCTTTCACCTGTTTTTGTAAATGCTACAACCGAGGGAGTTGTTCTTGCACCCTCAGGGTTTGTGATAACAGTAGGCTCGCCGCCTTCCATAACTGCTACACAAGAGTTTGTTGTACCTAAGTCAATACCTATAATTTTTGCCATAATAAATCACCTTTCATTTTTCTATTTTGATATATTACAATCCCTCAGTCACTTCGTGACAGCTCCCTTTACACAAGGGAGCCTCCCTACTACATCATTAAGCCGCCCTCCTTGTGTAAAGGAGGGTGTCACACGAAAGTGTGACGGGAGGATTGTTTTTACTTAATTTAATTTGCTACCTTAACCATCGCAAAGCGAATTACCTTGCCCTTGCAGGTAAAGCCTGACATAAGCTCGTCTGACACTGTATTTTCACCAAAGTCCTCGTTTTCCTCATGCATTACTGCGTTGTGAAGCTCGGGGTCAAAGACTTCGCCCACAGTTTTGATTTTTTCAACCCCGAGAGCCGTAAGTACGTCGTCAAGCTGTTTTAAAATCATTGTTACGCCCTCAAGCATACTGCTGTCATCTGCATCTGCTGCGGAAATCGCACGCTCAAGATTGTCCTTTACGGGCAGAACCTTTTCAACCGTGTCACAAACCGCCATTAGATAAAGGTCCTCACGTTCCTTTGCTGTACGCTTTTTGAAGTTGTCAAACTCAGCTGCGTGACGAATCATTTTGTCCTTAAGGCTTTCAACCTCCAGCTTTAATGCATCTGTTTCAGAAATCTCCTCGGTTGCCGCGGTTTCCACTGTTTCTTCAACAGCCTCGGTAGTTTTGGGGGTTTCCTCCGCAGTTATTTTTTCTTCTTCTGCCATTTCTATTCATCTCCTTTGCCTATCATTAATTGAGGTCGCTCTTTTCCGCCAAAATTCTTACTCAGCACATCACTAAGCTGCTGTGTAAAAAATTCAAGTGCGGAAATTATTTTTGAATAGTTCATTCTTGCAGGGCCTAAAACCCCAAGAACGCCCATAATTTTATCAGATACACGATAAGGTGCAAGCACCACGCTGTTGTTTTTTAGTTCTGGAATGGGAATTTCATCACCGATAAGAACCTTTACCTGACCCGACGGAACAGCCTCGGCAATCACCTTTGACAGATTTTCGGTATTTTCAACCGCCTCAAACAGCTCCTTGACCTTGTCAACGCTGCCGTATTCGGGAAATCTAAAGATGCTTGAAAGTCCGTCAACAAAAATCTGCTTTGCATCAATCTCCATAACCGCCTCGTGGACCATTTCCATCACCGAGGCAAGAATTTCAAAGTTTTTGCCGATAACCGACTGAATTTCCATTATGTTTGAAAGATTGATTTCCGAAACGGTAAGTCCCGAAAGGTTTTCGTTAAGAATTTTGCTGAGCTGGTCGGCAAAATCATCGGAAATTTCGGTTTTAAGGTTTAAAATCTTGTTTTTGATTATTCCCGATTTGTCCGACACAATAAGCATTGCCTTTTCAGCATCAATTTTTACAACCTTAATGTTTTTAACAACACCAAGCTCGGTACCGGGAAGCATACCAATTACCGGAAGTCCCGTAATCCCCGAAAAAGCCGCCGCAACGTCACGGACTATCGACTCAAGCTCCTGCTTTTTTTGTGTTGCAACCTGCTTGATTTCGGCAATTTCAGCCGCGGTCATTTCGTATTTTTCCATCAGTGAATCAACATAAAGTCTGTATCCGCCCGTTGACGGGACACGCCCTGCCGAGGTATGAGGCTGAATAAGAAGTCCCATTTCCTCCAAATCACCCATCTCATTGCGGATTGTCGCCGCACTGAGGTTAAGCTCGGGCTTTTTTGAAATGCTTCGTGAACCGACAGGCTCGGCGGTGTTGATGTAATCCTCAACAATTGCCTGAAGAATCATACGTTTTCTGTCGTCTAATGCCATTTTGTGCCACCTCCAATTTCGGTGAACCGACATTTTTTAGATTTTGTTAGCACTCATCTCGATAGAGTGCTAATCATTAATGCTAATATAGCACTTCTTGCAGTATTTGTCAAGAGTTTTGGCGGATTTTTCTTTTAATTTTGAAAAGTTGTCCGGAATTTATATAATTTATTTATGTAGTAAACGCCCAACCTTATAGAATGCGGCAGAAGCAAGCCCCTGCCCTACAATAATTACGCATTGTTTTCAAATCGTAGGGGTAGGGGATAAGAAAAATGATGCAGAACGAACAAACGCCATCCCGAAGGTGTACTTTTCGTCGCAATTTCTATCGTTTTGTTCGCAGTTGAAAATTTCTACTGCTCACATACTCTTGAATTGCTCCTCTTCCCCAAAAAGGTCTCCTTTTTGGGGAGAAAGGAAAAACCGTCTGTCAAGCGATGGTTTTCCTTTAAGGAAAACCGAGAAAAAAGACGTGTTTTGACGCGTACGAGAGGTGGCGTTTGTTTGTAGCAAAAAGGTATATGTACCTTTTGCGGTCTGGACATTTTTTACATTCCCGTTACTTTTATTCGGGCAAAATTACTTCTTTTCCGCCCATATATGGTCTCAAAATTTCAGGAACGGTAACCGAGCCGTCTGCATTCTGGTAATTTTCAAGGATTGCTGCAACTGTTCTGCCGATTGCAACACCTGAGCCGTTAAGGGTATGAACAAGCTGTGCCTTTTCCTTTATAGAATTCTTAAACTTGATATTTGCACGTCTTGCCTGGAAGTCCTCAAAGTTCGAACATGAAGAAATCTCAACAAATCGATTGTAGCTGGGCATCCAAACCTCGATATCGTACTTCATTGCAGCGGTAAAGCCAAGGTCACCGATACAGATTTTAACAACACGATAAGGAAGCTGCAAAAGCTTAAGCACAGATTCTGCATCTGCAACTAATTTTTCAAGCTCTTCATATGAATCCTCGGGTTTTGTAAACTTTACAAGCTCAACCTTGTTGAACTGATGCTGACGGATAAGACCGCGGGTATCTCTGCCCGCACTTCCTGCCTCTGCACGGAAGCAAGCGGTGTACGCACAATACTTAAGGGGCAGCTTGTCACCCTCTAAAATCTCGTCTCGATGCATATTGGTAACAGGAACTTCAGCTGTTGGAACCATAAAGTAGTCAGTGTTTGCGACCTTGAAAGCATCCTCCTCAAACTTAGGAAGCTGACCTGTGCCAACCATACTGTTTCTGTGAACCATAAACGGAGGGAAGATTTCGGTATAACCGTTCTGATTGGTGTGCGTATCAAGATAGAAGTTGATAACCGCACGTTCAAGCTGAGCACCTGCACCCTTGTATACGGTAAATCTTGTACCCGTAATCTTTGCAGCAGTTGCAGCATCCAAAATTCCCAAATCTTCGCCCAAATCCCAGTGTGCCTTAGGCTCAAAATCAAACTCGGTAGGCTGCATAAAGCGTCTTACCTCAATATTATCCTCGTCGGTGTCGCCCTCAGGAACTGTGGGGTTTGCAATATTGGGGATTGTATACATAATTGTTTCAATCTGCTCGTCAATAGTACGAACCTTTTCATCAAGAGCCTTGATGTCGTCTGAAAGGACCTTCATTTCAGCAAAGATTTCGGTTGTGTCCTTGCCCTCTTTCTTAAGTGCAGGAATCTGCTTTGAAACCTCGTTCTGACGGCTTTTCATCTGTTCAACTTCAAACAAAGCCTCACGACGCTGCTTATCAAGGGCAAGAAGTCCGTCAACGTCAATACGGTCTTCCTTTCTGCGTTTAAGTGCTTCAATAAGCTTTTCGGGTTCGTTTCTCAAAATTTTAATATCAATCATTCTTTTATCTCCTGTCTGTAATTTTTATAATTTACTTTTTCAAAAGCTCGCCAAGCAGTTCAAAATAAGCAAGGGTACTGTCGTCAAAGCCAATAGGCTCAATTTTTTCATAAGCCTTTTTTGCCGAGCTTAAATCTCCTGTCTTATACATCTCAAAGATATCCTTCATATCCGAAAGTGCCTGCTGGGATGTAACCAAATCAGATTCAAGTCCCGAATTTTTTTCAAGCTGTTTTTTAAGCTCAAGATTTTCGTTTGTAAGATTTACAAGCTTTTCTTCAAGAACATCAATTTGTTTTTGTGTTGCAAGAATAGATTGCTCATATTCGTTCTCATATCCTTCAAGACGATTTTCTGAAAGACACGCCATCAAAACAATAATGAAAACACAAACAACCATCACAACAGCATACCCAAATAATTTTTTGTAATTTTTCTTCAAAAATCTCACCTCTTGTCTTGTTGCCAAAATTTTGCCCCTTAAATCCATTTTGTCCGTTTTTAATGTCTTATTATTACTCGTTTCGAGTTTCTGCATTTAAGGCTATGTTTTTTAGGTCACTTTTTTGACATTATTTTACATTATTTGAATTTTTTGAGAATATTTTCCAAGTCAGAATTATTGTAATATTCAATCTCAATTTTGCCACGTTTTTTCCCGTATTTTATTGTAACCTTGGTTTCAAGCTTTGATGAAAGGTCAGCGGCAAGATTTTTGAAATAGTTTTCAATATTTTTATCTGCTGATTTTTTTGCAGGTTTGTCCTTTGATTTTTTGTTCAAAAGATTAACCGCATTTTCAGTCTGCCGAACATTAAGATTTTCCTTAATTATTTTTTCAGCAAGGGCAATTCTGTCCGATTCATTTTCAAGAGCAAGTAATGCACGGGCATGACCCTGAGAAAGCTGACCTGACGTAACCATCTTTTTAATTTCTGCCGACAAGTTGTTAAGTCGCATTGAATTTGCAATGGCACTGCGGCTTTTGCCTATTCTCTGTGCAACCTCTTCCTGGGTAAGAGCAAAGGTTTCCATCAATTTTTGATAGCCCTCGGCTTCTTCAATGGGGTTTAAGTCCTCTCTCTGAAGATTTTCAATCAGAGCAAGCTCCATTATTTCTTTTTCGGTATATTCACCAAGTATACAGGGAATTTCCTTTAATCCTGCAAGCTTTGCTGCTCGCCAGCGACGTTCGCCGGCAATAATTGTATACATTCCAGAATTTTCTTTTTTCACAAGCACCGGCTGAATAAGTCCGTGCTCCTTGATTGATAAAGCAAGGGCTTCAAGCTTGTCCTTGTCAAAGGTTTTTCGCGGCTGCTTTGGGTTTGGCTCGATATCACGAATTTTAAGTCGCAAAACACCGTTTTCAGCATCGCTTTTTTCACTTTCTTCTTTTGCAAAAGCCTTTACAGGAACAGTTTCAACATTGTCAAAAAATGCTCCCAAGCCTCTGCCAAGACCCTTTGACGTTTTAGCTTTTGTTTTTTCTGCCATATATATCTCCTTTCAGTATGTTTTTTAAATTACAAAATATGTATATAACGGGACGTCCGGGAGGCCGTCCCCTACAATATAATATTTAACTGTTCCGTTTTATAACCTCATCCGCAAGGTCATTATAACATTCCGCACCTCTTGAGTTTTTGTCATATTCGATTATTGGCTGACCAAAGCTTGGCGCTTCGGAAAGTCGTACATTTCGGGGAATTATGGTCGCAAAAACCTTGTCACGAAAGAATTTTTTAACCTCATCAACAACCTGAATTGAAAGATTTGTTCTTGCATCAAACATTGTAAGAAGAATTCCCTCAAGAACAATTTCAGGGTTAAGCGCCTTTTTAACCATCTTTATTGTATTGGTAAGCTGACTCAGTCCTTCAAGAGCATAGTACTCGCACTGAATAGGAACAAGTACTGAGTCAGTTGCCGCAAAGGAATTAAGTGTAATAAGTCCCAATGACGGCGGACAATCAATAAATATAAAATCAAAATCATCTTTAATTTCTGAAATTGCTTCTTTTAAAACATATTCGCGGTTCGGCTTTGGAACAAGCTCAAGCTCTGCTCCGGCAAGATTGATATTTGCAGGACAAATCCACAAATTTTCAAATTCGGTTTTTATAATGACGTCCCTCATTGGAGTATCATTTATAATACAGTCATAAACCGATTGCGAAACTCCCCGAGGGTCAACGCCAAGACCGCTTGTTGTATTTCCCTGAGGGTCAATATCAATCAAAAGAGTTTTCTTCCCCTTTTTTCCCAGGCAGGCACTAAGGTTCACAGCCGTTGTGGTTTTACCCACACCGCCCTTTTGGTTTGCAATAGCAATTACTTTTCCCATTATGTTGCCTTTCTCCATTTAGGTTTTATTCTTAAAATACATTTTACCACTATTTAAAAGAAATTTCAATATAAAAATAGATATTTAATCAAATTGTAAAGGGTTTTCCAATTGCATATCGCACAAAATATAATTTTGTGCGAAGGAGCAGAGGCACCGAAGTATAATAGAGGCATTTGTCAAACAGCAAATGCCTCTCAAAACAAAGGTTGCCTCTGCGATGTTTCACGTGAAACAACGACCCCCGAAGACAGACAATAAAATATCGGACAAAATTTTATTTTGTCCGAAAGAGCAGACACACCGAAGTAAAATAACAGCCTTTGCTTTTTTGCTAAGGCTGTTTAAAACGCAGATTGTGTCTGCGATGTTTCACGTGAAACAAAAAGGGCGGTTATTAACCGCCCCTACATTTTAAATTCACTGTACTTTTTCGGCAACGAGATTTCTTATCCACCGCTTGCTCTTAAAATGATAAATCGAAAGTATAACCTTTACAATCTCCTCAATCATAAGTGCCATATAAATCTGAGTTATTGACAGTTTAAGCACAAGACCCGCAATGCATACACAAGGCACACCAATCAGCCACACCGAGCATATATCTATAAGTGCTGCATTTTTGGTATCACCACCGTTTCGGAAAATACCAACTATAAACAAGAAAGTCAAGGCCTTTATATTCATAAGTATCGCCATCAAAAAAAGCACGTTCAGTACATCTGCCTGAAGAGCAGGGTCAACCTTGTACGGAATAAGAACAATCGGTCTTACTAGTACAAATAAAGCAGACACCGCAAGGGAGAAGATTGCATTCATTACGGCAAGACGTTTTCCCATATCATATGCCTTATCATATTCGCCGCCGCCTACCAGCTTGCCTATCATAATTCCTGCTGCATTACCGCCGCCATGGAAAAACACAAGCAAAAGTCTTTCAACGTTTGACACAATTACCATTATAACAGTTGCCTCGGTACTGATTTGCGAAAATACCCACGAATACATTGTTGTACCAAGTGCCCAGGCACCCTCGTTAATCACAACAGGAAGTGCCGCCTTAAAGTATCCGCCAACCATATCACGGGGAACAGCAAAAAGGTTCTTTATTGAGCTTGCCTGAATATACTTTTTTCCATACACTGTGAAAAGAATAATTGAAAGCTCGGTTGCTCTTGCAATAATAGTCGCATATGCTGCACCCTCAACACCCATGGCAGGTATAGCACCAAACCCAAAAATAAACAGCTGATTAAACACCAGATTTACCACAAGTCCCACAGCACGGGACACAAAGGACAAATTTGCTTTTTCACTACAGCAAAGGCTTATGTCATAAGCTGATGTAAGACCCGAAAACACATAAGATATACAAGCAATCCTTAAATACTTTGCACCATATTCAACCACAAGGGGGTCCTTGCGAAAAATCCGGATTATGGTTTCAGGCGAGACAATGGCAGGCGTAACAAATATTGCCGTTACTCCAAATATAAGAAGAATATTCAGTCCCAAAACCTTTCGCATACGGTCAAAGTTTCTTGCACCCCAGTACTGAGAGGCAAAAACCCCCGCACCTCCGCACACACCAAATGAGAACACCGCAAAAAGAAAAAACCATTGATTTGCAATCCCCACAGCCGCAATGACCTCTTCGCCAAAGCCGCCAAGCATAACGCTGTCTAATAGATTTATAAACGCCGCTATCAGCTCCTTAAGAGCCATAGGTATCATAAGCCAGAAAAAGCTTTTATATATGGAATTCACACCGTCACTCTCCTTTTGTATTTTCCATATTTTTCCATTTATGTTAAATGCCTTTCATTGTAAGAGAAATGCGGTTTTTGTTTGTGTCAACCTCCAAAACCTTTACCTTTACAATATCACCTATTGAAACCACATCCATAGGACGTTTAACAAATTTGTCGCCAAGCTGGGATATATGCACAAGTCCGTCACGATGAACACCAATATCCACAAATGCACCAAAGTCTGTTACATTGCGGACGGTACCCGTAAGCAGCATATCAGGCTTCAGGTCCTCGATTGACATTACGTCCTCACGAAGCAGCGGCTGCTCAACCGAGTCGCGAGGGTCACGTCCGGGCTTGATTATTTCCTCAACAATATCACGTAGGGTCGGAACACCCACACCAAGGCTCTCTGCCAACACTTCGATTTTTCTATCTGCAAGTCTGTCTCTTATATCACCAAGGTTTCCGTTTTTTACATCCTCAACTGAATATCCAAGCTCAGCAATCAGCTTTTCGGCAGCGTCATAGGATTCAGGGTGAACAGAAGTGTTGTCAAAAACATTCTTTCCGCCCGGGATACGCAAAAAGCCTGCACATTGTTCAAACGCCTTAGGCCCAAGCTTTGCAACCTTTTTCAGCTGACTGCGGCTTGTGAACGAGCCTTCCTCCTCACGGTACTTTACAATATTGGCAGCAATAGCCGAGCTTATGCCCGAAATGTAGCCAAGCAAGGGTGCAGATGCTGTATTAAGGTCAACACCAACACTGTTTACACAGTCCTCAACCACACCGCCAAGAACCTCACCAAGACGCTTTTGATTCATATCGTGCTGATACTGACCCACCCCGATTGCCTTGGGGTCAATTTTAACAAGTTCAGCAAGGGGGTCCTGAACACGTCTTGCAATGGAAATTGCACTACGTTGAGTTACGTCAAAATCTGGGAATTCCTCGGTTGCGAGCTTTGACGCCGAGTACACCGATGCCCCTGCCTCGTTGGTAATTATGTATTTTACCCCTGCTTCAGGGATTTCCTTAATAAGGTTTGCAGCAAAGATTTCGGTCTCCTTTGATGCAGTTCCGTTACCAATTGAAATAAGGGTGATTTTATGCTTTTTTATAAGACCCTTGATAAATGTCTTTGCAGACTCCTTCTGTGCCTCTGAATGTGTAACAAAAATAACACCTGTGTCCAGAACTCTGCCCGTTTCGTCAACAACCCCCACCTTGCAGCCTGTGCGGTAGCCGGGGTCAAGGCCAAGCACCACCTGACCGCGGATTGGTGCCTGCATAAGAAGATTTTTAAGATTTTCACGAAATACCTGCATTGCCTGTTCGTGTGCCATATCGGTAAGCTCGTTTCTTACCTCGCGTTCAATACTGGGCTGGATAAGTCTTGTATACGAATCCGAAATCGCAGCTTCAACATAGCTTCTGCCCACAAAGTCTTCCTTGGGAAGCTCCTTTTTGTTAAGATAGCTTAAAATTCTTTCCTCATCAATTTCAACCTTAACCGACAAAAACTTCTCGTTTTCGCCACGGTTGATTGCAAGAATTCGATGGGGTACAGCCTTTGAAACAGCCTCGCTGAATTCATAATAATCTCTGTAAACCGAGTCCTCGTCAGGGTTTGATGCCTTTGAGCAAAGCACGCCCTCTTTCTCGGTCATTTCTCTTATTTTCTTTCTGTGGTCAGCGTTGTCTGAAATCAATTCTGCAATAATATCCATTGCACCCGCAAGTGCATCATCAACACTTTCAACACCCTTTTCAGCATCAACAAAGCCTTCCGCGGCTTCTTCTGCCGTTGCCTCTTTCACCGTTTGCATATACAGCATCATTGCAAGGGGTTCAAGACCCTTTTCCTTTGCAATTGTTGCACGGGTGCGACGTTTGGGACGATACGGGCGGTAGATATCCTCAAGCTCTGAAAGCTTTTGGGCATTGTCAATTTCTGCCGCAAGCTCATCGGTCAGCTTGCCCTGTTCCTCAATTATACGTTTTATATCCGCCTTTCTTTCCTCCATATTGCGAAGATAGGTCAGGCGGTCGTCAAAGGCACGAAGAACTTCGTCATTAAGCTCACCTGTTGCCTCTTTGCGGTAACGTGAAATAAAGGGAATGGTGTTTCCCTCATCAATCAGTGCGATTGTGTTGTCAACCTGCCACTGTTTAAGATTAAGCTCTTGTGCAAGCTGCTCGGCAATAGTCATAATTTATACTTCCTTTCCTTTGTAAACGGGTACGACCCGTATTTTATTTTTTACTAAATGCTTTAGATCCCTCGGCTTCGCTCGGGATGACGGCTTTTTGTTTTACTTTGCTTTTTATGATATTGTGTCATCCTTCACCCCTCGACTTCGTCACCCTGAGCACAGTCGAAGGGTCTACACAACAATACAAGACAATATACTATTTCAAAAACCCTATTGACAAATCTTCCCAATCAGCATTTTGAGTCTCAACTAATATATTCTTTTTTTCTCTTCTCCATTTTTTTAATTGTTTTTCTCTTGCTATTGCATTTTTTATATCCCTATATTCTTCAAAATAGACCAATTTATTAACATTATATTTTTTTGTAAAACCATCAACTAATTTATTTTTGTGTTCATATATTCTTCTTTGCAAATTATTGGTAACACCAATATACATTACATTATTAGTAAAATTTGTTAATATATATACATATCCCATTGTTTGTTTTCCTTTTTAACCCTTCGACTTCGTCACCCTGAGCACAGTCGAAGGGTCTGAATTGTTTTTTATAATCACAAATTTACAAAATACTCCAAAAACTAAACCCCCGTCTGTTTTGACGAGGGTTTCTCATTAAAGCTTCTTTCCTTTTTCAATAAGTGCAATTTTCACAGTAGTCAAAACAAGTGTAACAACCAGATATATCGCAATCAAAACGATAGGCCCTCTTGAAATCCACCAACGCGAATCAATGTTTAAAATACCTGCATTAAGGTTTCCAAAAAACATTCTCAGCTGCGGGAAAAATCCAATCCAAAGCGAGCCAAGTGCCAAAGCTACCGCAAAAAATCCATAGCCAAAAAATCTCGACTTGGCTTTTTTGCTCTTACTGCCAAATACAAACAGCAAAATTGCACCTGCTGCAAACACACCTGCCAGAACCTTCATAAGAACAGGCATCATTAAAACGGCGTTACCCGAAGAATATCCCGATTCAACAAATCTTAAAAGAATAATCAAAAATATTCCCCAAGCAAGGTTTATCATATATCCGTTTGTTACCCTATCTATTTCAGCACGTTTTGCACGTCTTTTTTCTCTTTTAATATCCTGATTCATTTTTGCTACCATAATTAAAAGTCACTACCCTTCCACTTTGTATTGGATATAATTTTAAAATTCGCCCCTGTCAAACATAATCACAGGTATCAATGCACTTGCAACGGTTTCTGTCCTGAGTATCCGCTTGCCAAGCCCCACGGTATTTATCCCAAGACTTTTTGCAATTTCTGCCTCTTCTTCCGAAAAACCACCCTCGGGCCCTACAAGTATGCCGATTTCTTTGGCATCAGGAAATTTTGCAAGAAGACTTTTCAGTCCCTTGTCGCCTTTGTGTCCAAGCTCCTCATATGGCATAATTGAAAGCGGCATTTCAGAAAGCCTTTTTACAGCAACCTCAAAGGAAACAGGCCTTAAAACCCTTGGCACAATCCCTCTGCCGCATTGCTTTGCAGCCTCAACCGAAACCTTGTTCCATCTTTCAGCCTTTTCCTGACCTGCCTTTGGTGAGTTGATTTTAACCACGCACCTTTGCATCTCTACGGGAACAACCTCAAAAACACCAAGCTCCACAGCCTTTTGGACAATACTTTCCATTTTACCTGCCTTAGGAAGTCCCTGAAACAAGGTAATTTTAACACAAGGCTCAGACAGAGAAAGATTTTTCCCAAGTATTTTTGCACGGCATACATTCTTTCCGATTTCATCAAGACGGGCAGTATATTCAAAGCCCGTGCCGTCAAAAACAAGAATTTCATCGCCGCAATTCATTCGCAGTACCTTTTCAATATGCTTTGAATCCTCAAAAATCTCGGCAATATCGTCTTTGATATTTTCAGGCTCGGTAAAAAATCTACGCATTTTAAAAATTTATCCTTCCATCAAAGCTTGCAGTATTAAAAACCACAACTTTAATTTACATACGACTTTATTTTAACATATTCAATTAAAAATTTCAACCCGTTTTTGCAATTTTTATACAGATTTACAATATTCCTAATGATATTTGACTTTTATGACGAAAAATGTTATATTTACCTTATTGATACAGTACATAAGCATTTTTAAAGGAGCACATAAAATGAAAACAAGACTAATTTTTGTCCGTCACGGCTTCAGCGAATCAAACCGTTTTGGTCTTTTTACTGGTCAGATTGACTCGCCTCTTACCGAAACAGGACATCTTCAGGCAAAGCGTGCAGCAGAATATCTTAAAAATACTCAAATTGACGCAGTTTTCGCAAGTCCCTTAAGACGTGCATACGATACAGGTCTTCCCATTGCAAAGGAACGCGGCCTAAGCGTTCATACCCACAACGGACTTATGGAAATTCACGGCGGCGACTGGCACGAAAAGCCTTTTACACAGCTGGGAAACCTTACCCCCGATGCATATAAGCTGTGGCAGGAGGACTTATACAACAGCTGTTGCCCGGGCGGCGAAACCGTTAAGGAATTTGTTGAAAGAGTATATAATTCTGTGGTTGAAATTGCCGAAGAAAACAAGGGCAAAACTGTATGTATTGCAACCCACGCAACACCAATCCGTGTAATCTGCTGCTATGCAATGGGTTTAGAACCAAACCGTCTTAAAGATGTGCCCTGGACACCCAATGCTTCAATAAATATTATGGATTATGAAGACGGAAAATTTGAATTTGTCCAAAAGGATATTTGCGACCACCTCGAGGGATTGGAAACAAAGCTGCCTGAGGATTTGTAATAAGTAAACATAAGATAACGCCTTATAACATTTAAAACTTGATATTACGTAAATTGTAGGGAACGCATTTATGCGTTCCGAAACGGAATGGATAAATCCATTCCCTACAAGTAAAATGTAAAGATTAAAATATTACAATATAACAGGGGCGGATGCCCTCATCCGCCCGTAATTCGGGTTGATGCAGGCATCAACCCCTACATTTTTTACAATATTCTATAATTTGCGTTCCGGACAATTTTAACATCCCGCTTTTTTAAATAGTGTTCCTACCTGCCTGCCCTCAAATATATCATATATTCTTTCAGGGGCAGCACCGTTGGTAATTATCATATCAATTCCGCAGGAATTTACAATTTCTGCCGCTTTCAGCTTGGTAATCATTCCGCCTGTGCCACGGCGGCTTCCTGCACCGCCTGCAAGTGCCTCAATTTTGGCATCCACCTTTTCAACCACGGGGATAAGCTTGGCATCAGGATTTTCGGCAGGGTTCTTGTCATAAAGTCCGTCAATGTCCGAAAGTATTACAAGCAAATCAGCCTCAACAAGCTCGGCAATGTAGGCAGACAGGGTGTCGTTGTCACCAAACTCAAGCTCGTAGGTAGAAATTACGTCATTTTCGTTCACAATGGGAATAACCCCGTATTCAAACATTTTTTCAAAGGTGTTTTTTGTGTTTTGATAACGTTCCTCATCATCTAAAATAAATTTAGTAAGAAGTACCTGTGCGGTATTGTGACCGTATTCCGAGAAAAAGCGGTCATACATCGAAACAAGTGTAGCCTGACCAATTGCTGCAAGAGCCTGCTTTTCACGAATCCCCGCAGGCTTTTCGGGCAAATTAAGCTTTCCTACACCAGCACCCACCGCACCGCTGGACACCAGAACAACCTGAACACCTCTGTTTGCAAGGTCGGAAATTACCCGTACAAGACTTTCTATCTTTTTTATATTTATTTTCCCCGTCTCGTATGTAAGTGATGATGTACCAACCTTTACAACAAGGCGTTTTGTATTTTTAAATTTAAGAAAATCCATTTTATCCACTCTTTCTATGTAAAATACCAATTTATTATATACCCAAGGCTTAAAAAAGTCAAGCAATCTCAATCATTGTTGACATCCTTACCGAAAAACTGTATAATCAACTTAGCATAATCAGAATTGAGGCACATTTTATGAAAATTGGAAATATTCAGCTTAAAAACAATGTAATTCTTGCACCGATGGCTGGTGTTACCGACAAGGCATTTCGCCTTATTACCAAGCCTTTTGGCGTTGCACTTATGTATACCGAAATGGTTTCGGGCAAGGGTCTTTTTTTTGGCAACAAAAAGACCTCGGATTTGCTTGACACCGACCAATCCGAAAAACCCGTTGCGGTGCAGCTTTTTGGTCATGAACCCGAAATCTTAGCAAAAATTGCAGAAAATTCGCTTGAATTCGGTGCTGAAATCATTGATATAAATATGGGTTGTCCTGCACCCAAGATTACGGGAAACGGCGATGGCTCGGCACTTTCAAAAAATCCGCAGCTTGCAGGTGAAATAATAAAGGCTGTTTCAAATGCAGTTGATGTCCCCGTAACCGTAAAATTTCGCAAAGGCTGGGATGAAAATTCAATAAACGCAGTTAAAATGGCAAAAATTGCTGAAGAAAACGGTGCTGCAGCAATTACAATACACGGCAGAACCCGTGAACAATTTTACAGCGGATATGCCGACCTTGATATTATAAAAGAAGTAAAGCAGGCAGTTTCCATTCCTGTAATCGGCAACGGTGATATAACAGATGAGGAAAGTGCAAAAAAAATGCTTGATTATACAGGCTGTGACGGAATAATGATTGGCAGAGGTGCACAGGGCAACCCCTGGATATTTGAAAGAGTGCTACACTTTCTTGAAACAAACGAAAAGCTTCCCCTGCCCACAACAAAGCAACGTGCCGAAATGATGGAAAAGCATCTTAAACTTCTGGTGGAATTTAAGGGCAGCTATCGTGGCATTCAGGAGGCACGCAAGCATATGTCCTGGTACATAAAGGGTGCAAAGGGCGGTGCAAGACTTCGTGAGATAATCAACAAGGCTGAATCCCTTGAGGAAATGATAGATATAATAGAAATGTTTAAGAATTGTGAATAATTTTGAAACGGAATTATGGACCATTTATAAATGTTGGGGTTTTACAAAATATTGTAGATTCTTCGACTCGTTACACTCGCTCAGAATGACGAAACGGAATAGTAAGAAGTAAACGGAAATGTCATCCCGAGCGAAGTCGAGGGATCTGACCCTAATATTTGACAAATAACTAAAATTATCAAATATTAAAGCCTTGCAGACAATTAGTTGCAAGGCTTTAATATTTTTAAATTACATTATTACATTTATTTCTCTTACCCCATCAGCTGAAACGGTAGCAGGGGCAGCAGCCGATGCTGCATCTCTTGTTTCAAAAAACTTCTTTGCAACCTGTGGGAAAAGTGCGTAGCTGAGTACGTCTTCCTCACTCTTTGCTATTGTCTTTGTTTCTTCACGATATTTCTCAAGCTCGGGTTCAATAAGGTCTGCAGGTCTTACTGTAATTACCTCTTCGTCACCGATTGCAAGCTTTCTTACGTCTTCATTTACGACACCCGGAAGCTTACCGTATTCGCCACGAAGCAGTCCCTTTGATTCTTTTGAAATCATCTTGTATCTGCCCATAAGCACGTTGAGTACCGCCTGAGTACCAACAATCTGGCTTGTAGGTGTAACAAGGGGAGGATAACCAAAGTCCTCACGAACTCTGGGAACTTCAGCAAGAACTTCATAGTACTTGTCCTCAGCATTTTGCTGTTTGAGCTGTGAAATCAGGTTTGAAAGCATACCGCCAGGTACCTGATATAAAAGTGCATTGGGGTCAACATTTAAAACCTTGGGGTCAAGTGTGCCCTCAGCCTTCATCTTGTCGGCAATCTTTCTGAAATGCTCAGCAGCCTTTGAAAGCTTAACAAGGTCAAGACCTGTGTCTCTGTCTGTACCCTTAAGTGTTGCAACCATAGCCTCGGTCGAGGGGTTTGAAGTTCCGTTTGCAAGAGGCGAAAGTGCACAGTCAACAATGTCGACGCCTGCCTGAGCCGCCATCAGGTTGGTCATATCACCTGTACCTGCTGTGTTGTGTGTGTGCAGGTGAATGGGAACAGAAACATTCTCTTTCAGCTTTTTAACAAGGCTAAATGCATCGTAAGGAAGAAGAAGGTTTGCCATATCCTTGATACAAATTGTATCAGCACCCATTTTTTCAAGGGTCATAGCAAGCTTTACAAAATAATCCTCGTTGTGAACAGGGCTTGTGGTATAGCTGATTGCAGCCTCGCACATACCGCCGTATTCCTTAACAAACTTAATTGCAGCTTCTAAGTTTCTTGGGTCATTGAGTGCGTCAAAAACTCTGACAACATCAATACCGTTTTCGATTGATTTTTTGCAGAACTGTTCAACCACGTCATCAGCATAGTGCTTGTAGCCAAGGATATTCTGACCGCGGAACAGCATCTGCAGCTTTGTATTGGGAAGATACTTTTTAAGTGTACGAAGTCTTTCCCATGGGTCTTCGTTCAAAAATCTCATACATGAGTCAAAGGTAGCACCGCCCCAGCATTCAAGTGACCAGTATCCAACCTTGTCAAGTGCTTCAAGGGCAGGAATCATATCTTCAAGCTTCATTCTTGTTGCAGCCTGCGACTGATGAGCATCACGAAGAATTGTATCTGTAATGTGTAATTTAGCCATAATTACTTTTTCCTTTCGTGTGATTTAAATACGATTAGATGATTAACACCTCATCCGTCAACCAAAGGTTGACACCTTCCCCTCAAGGGGAAGGCTTATTATCCAAACAGTGCAATCAATACACCTGCAGCAATTGCAGAGCCGATTACGCCGGCAACATTGGGGCCCATAGTGTGCATAAGCAGGAAGTTCTGTGGATTTTCCTTTTGACCAACAGTCTGCGAAACACGAGCAGCCATAGGAACAGCCGAAACACCTGCCGAACCCATAAGCGGATTGATTTTGTTCTTGAGGAACAGGTTCATAAACTTTGCAAGAAGAACGCCGCCTGCAGTACCAAAACCAAATGCCACAACACCCATAAGAATAATTGCAATTGTTCTGAACTGAAGGAATGTATCTGCAGTTGCAGTTGCACCAACAGAAATTCCAAGGAATATTGTAACAATGTTCATCAGCTCGTTCTGCATTGTCTTTGAAATTCTGTCAACAACGCCGCATTCCTTTGCAAGGTTACCAAGCATCAATGAACCAATCAGCGGACCTGCCGAAGGTACAAGAAGTGTTACAAACACAGTAATTGCAATGGGGAATATAATCTTTTCCACCTTTGATACCTCACGGAGAGGCTTCATAACAATCTGTCTTTCCTTTTTGGTGGTAAGAAGCTTCATAATAGGCGGCTGAATTACAGGCACAAGTGCCATATATGAATATGCCGCAACAGCAATTGGGCCTAAAAGGTGCGGAGCAAGTCTTGTTGTAACAAAGATTGCAGTAGGACCGTCAGCACCGCCGATAATACCGGTTGATGCAGCTTCGGCAGGGTTGAAGCCAAGATAACTTACACCAACATAGGTGATAAAGATACCAAGCTGAGCCGCAGCACCAAGAAGAAGGCTCTTTGGGTTTGCAATCAGCGGACCAAAGTCTGTCATAGCACCAACACCAAGGAAGATAAGACAAGGATAAATACCAAGCTTTACTCCAAGGTAAAGATAGTCAATAAGTCCTGGGGTAAAGTTGTTTGATGCTGTAAACAAATCCCAATGTACATGACCGTCAGCAAAAAGCTCCTCGTGGAACATTTCTGCACCCGGGAGGTTGGTAAGAAGCATACCAAAGGCAATAGGTAAAAGAAGCAGTGGTTCAAACTTTTTAACAATTGCAAGGTAAAGAAGAACAAATGATATAAGAATCATAACTGCAACCTTCCAGTTGTCAGCAATTGCCTTAAAGCCTGTCTGTGAAAGGAAGTTCATAACAGCCTGCACAGGTGTTACGTCATTTGCAAAAATATTCTTGCAGGTAGCAGTTTTGACCTCGTCAGCCTTTGAAAGGTCAACCGATGTTTCGCTTGTTTCAAGGTACTGGAAGTACACATCTACCACCGGAGGGTTCTTTGCATCAAAATTATCAAATTTGAATGGAACCGTCATCTTAACTTCGCCGCCTGCACCAATTGTCATGGTTGTAGGCTCTTTCTTAAGCTCGCCAAGCAATGCCATTGACTTTTCGTCAAAGCCGGCAAGAGCAAAAATAACCGAGCTGTCTGATACGTTTGCAACAACAAATTCAAGAGTCATTGTTTCCGCATTATATGATGGGGTTTTTACGATAAGAGTCTGTGCCTCGCCCTCTGCAAAGCATGAAAGCATAGACATAAGAACAACTACCATCGCAAGAAAACCTGTAAATATTCTCTTTTTCATAATAGTTTCATAGCCTTTCTACCCACAAATTTTGAAAACGTCTGCCGTGGGTTGGCAAAACATCAAAATTTGAGTAGATTATTTAATTGTGCAAAGAGGTGTGCCTGATTCAACAGCCTGTCCTGCACTTACAGAAACTGCAGTAACTGTACCATCACAGCCTGCCATAATTTCATTTTCCATCTTCATAGCTTCAAGAATGAAAAGAACCTGACCTGATTTTACAGTGTCGCCTGCCTTAACATTTACTGAAAGAATTGTTCCGGGCATAGGTGCTGCAACTGCTTCACCCTCGCCTGTTGCCTGAGGAGCAGGAGCTGCTGCGGGTGCAGGAGCAACCTCAGCTTTAGTTTCTACAGCCTTTGCTTCAGCTTCGCTTACAAGTTCAATTTCAATTTCATATGCTGTACCGTTTACATTTACTTTATACTTTTTCATTTTAAATTTCCTCCGTAAAATAATTTTTTTAATTAGTAATCAGATTCCTCGACTACGCTCGGAATGACAAATCATCATTAGTCATCCTGAGCGAGTAAAACAAGCCGAAGGATCTTATTTACACCCTTTTAAAGGATACAACCTTTATATTTGAACAATCTGTGCCAAGCTCTTCAGCGATACAAGCACAAATTCCGGCAACAACTGCCGATTTTTCTGCAGCACTCATTTCAGGAGCATTTACTACAGCGGGTGCAGCTGTCTTTTTATCTTTTTTTACAAAGGCTCTTATAACAATACTCATAATATTGCATATAAGAACAATAGCAATAAGACCAATAAAAACAGTTCCCATACCCATAATAACTACAAATCCGTTTGAAAGTCCTGTCATACATTATCTTCCTTTCTTTAAGATGTTATTTTTCTTTTAAAATTTGTAGGGAAGGGATTTATCCCTTCCGCAACGGAATGCATAAATGCATTCCCTACAATATTTAAATATAAACCTAAATCAAAAACTTGTCATGAATAGCCTGAACAGCCTTTTCAGCATTCTTAACATTAATAAGAACAGAAATTTTTGTTTCTGATGTTGAAATCATATGAATGTTAATTCCTGCATCATAAAGAGCTTCAAACATCTTTGCAGCAACACCGGGATTGTTAACCATACCTGCACCAACAATTGAAACCTTGCTGATATCCTCACGGTGTGTAATTTCTTCATAGCAAAGTGTTTCCTTTTCAGCCTCAAGCAAATCAATTGCATCCTGCATATGATTTTTGGTAACTGTAAATGAAATATCCTTTTTGTTGTCTCTTCCGATTGACTGAAGGATTACGTCAACATTGATACCCTTTTTTGCAAGAAGTGAAAATACCCTAAACGCAATACCGGGCTTATCCTCAAGACCTACAATTGCAATACGGGCAACGTCATTATCTCTTGCCACACCTCTGATTAACATTTTTTCCACTGAAACCGCCTCCTTAACAATAGTTCCGTCTACTTTTTCAAAACTTGATTTAACTTCCAGCTTAACGCCGTATTTCTTTGCCATCTCAACCGAACGGTTGTGAAGAACGTTTGCACCAAGACTTGCAAGGTCAAGCATTTCGTCATAAGTAATAGCGTCAAGCTTTTTAGCACTCTTTACAATACGTGGGTCAGCTGTATAAACACCGTCAACATCGGTATAAATTTCGCACTTATCTGCGTGTACTGCCGCCGCAATTGCAACAGCCGAAGTATCACTTCCGCCGCGGCCGAGGGTTGTGATGTCGTCATATTTATCAATACCCTGAAAGCCTGCAACAATAACAATCTTCTTTTTGTCAAGCTCGGACAAAATTCTTTCGGTATCAACCTTATTGATACGTGCATTACCTGAATTTGAATTTGTCTTAAAGCCTGCCTGCCAACCGGTAAGAGAAATTACCGGAACACCAATCTTTTCAATTGCCATTGCAAGTAGTGCAATTGAAATCTGCTCGCCTGATGCAAGCAGCATATCCATTTCACGCTTTGAGGGGCTTTTGTTAATTTCATAAGCCTTCTCAATCAAATCATCTGTTGTGTCGCCCTGAGCTGAAACTACAACCACTACGCTGTTTCCTTCGCGGTAGGTATCAACAACTCTGTTTGCCACGTTTTCCACCTTGGCAGCATCGGCAACCGAACTTCCGCCAAACTTCTGAACAATAATACCCAAAGTTAAAACCTCCTGACTTATACTTAAATGCAGAATTTAACTTCTGCTAAAATTTTACTTAAATTAACCTATAATACGCATCTTTGAAAGCATTTTGCAGCCCTCAACTGAATTTACAAATTCATCAAGCTGTGCAGCTGTCATTTCATTGGTAAGTACGGCAAATTCCAAAGAATTGCTTTCAGAATATGCAACAATTTTTGCATCCTTTATATTTGAAGGTGCTTTGCCCTCAAAACGTACATAATATGCATATTTAAGATTTTCGCCCTTTGACTGATTTTCAGGACTGTACTCATCCCATTTTATGATAATGTTTACATTTTTGTGCTTGATAGCATCAACCACATCGGCAACAACAGCATTTGCTGTAGGCAGCTTGCCTGCACCTCTGCCGTAAAACATAACATCTCCCAAATCCTCGCCTTTTACTATTATTCCGTTAAATACATCATTAATTCCGGCAAGGGGATTGTTTTTGGGAACAAATGCCGGAAATACTCCTGCATATACCTTTTCGTCATCCTTGCAGGTATGTCCAATGAGTTTAATTGAATAACCAAAATGCTCGGCAAAAGCAACATCCTCAGCAGTTATCTTTGTAATACCCTCGGTTGAAATCTGTTTATAATCAAGTGCCTTTCCAAATGCCAAAGCTGCAAGAATTGCAATTTTTCGACAGGTATCATATCCTTCAACATCTGCTGTTGGATCAGCCTCAGCATAACCCTTTTGCTGTGCAGCCTTTAAAGCTGATTCAAAGCTTTCGCCGCAGCCAAACATCTGGGTTAGAATATAGTTTGTAGTACCGTTTAATATACCAAATACATCTGTTGCCTCGCCTGCTGTCAAACAGGAATACATAGGTCTGATAACAGGTATACCGCCGCCAACACTTGCCTCAAAAAGATAGTTTATGTTTCTTTCTCTTGCAATTTTTAAAAGCTCAGTTCCGTGAGTTGCAACAAGCTCTTTATTTGAAGTAATAACCTGCTTACCTGCAAGCAAAAGCTTTTTTGTAAAATCATAAGCAGGATTTACACCGCCCATTGTTTCAACAACAATGCCAACCTCATCGTCATTTAAAATGTCGTTGAAGTCCTTTGTAAAGCACTTAAACTCACTGTCTGGAAAGTCTCTCAAATCAAGAATATGAGCAATTTCAATTGCTTCACCGCATCTTTTTACAAGATTTTCCTGATTTTTTGTGACAACCTCTCCAACGCCCGAGCCAACAACACCAAAGCCCATAATGGCAATTTTCATATGTTATCAATCCTTTCGTTTAGGAATGTGTGAAATTTGTATTTTAAAAGCTATTTTAACAAATTTGAAAATTCTTCCCATTTTAGTACTTATAATACACCAAAATTGCCGTCAAGTCAAGGTTTTTTTTAAATGGGGCGTTGCCCCCTTTGACCCCCTTTGCACCGATTTAAAGCTCAGGATATTTTAATTGTTTATCTTATATAAATTTAAGAACGCTTGAATACACAAACTTATTGTGTGCTCTCGCTAAAATGCTTTGCCTGCAAATGAAATTAATTGCAAGGCATTTTTCTAAAATTTATATAATCTTCACAATAAATATCCAATCACTTTAAATATGGTGCGTTTAAAAGGCTCCCTTGTGTAAAGGGAGCTGGCTCGGCTGTGCCGAGACTGAGGGATTGTTATAAATTATATATTTATAAAATTATCTTGTATTTTTAATTTATTTGTTTTAAAATAAAAATTCATTTGATTCATTTAAGGAAGAATTATTTTACGAGTTTTAGAACTCAGATGCCACACCTAAAGAAATCAGAAACTTTATACGGGCAATTGAGGATTAGAAAATTTTCTTTTATATAATAAAATAATAATATATATTTATTTATGGTAGTTGTTGTTGTAGTATTTGTTGATTATGTTAAAAACCTTAAAATTTATTTTAAAATAAATAGTTTGGGCTTGTTTAAAAAATGTTGAAAAGTTTGAAAAATTATAAACAGTTTTCACAGGGGATATTGATTTAAAAAATTGATAACATTTTTTCAACTGTTAATTAACTTTAATTATGTGGATAAGTCTTACATAAGGGGATAGCAAAAAGATATAATTATATGAAAAATCGAACATCGTAAGATTTTTTACCTCTTTTTATAAAATAAATTTTTTTTTGCGTTCTAAACAATTTTTATATTTCCGCCATAAAAAAATGATTGACAAAACTCAAAAAATGTTCTATTATATACTTAAATTTAATAAAATTAAATATTTAAAGATAGTCAAGAGGTGAAAAAAATGGCTTACAAAATCAATGATGAATGCATCAGCTGCGGTGCTTGCGCAAGCGAATGCCCCGTTTCTTGTATTTCTGAGGGTGACAGCAAGTATGTAATTGATGAAAACGAATGCATCGATTGCGGTAACTGCGCAAATGTATGCCCTGTAAATGCTCCTGAGGCATAAATTAGATTAAAATTAAATAAAGGGGCTGTCTTTTTAAAAGACAGTCCCTTTAAATTTAAGGATTTGCTTATGAACAAAGAAATTTTAAAAAACGGATTAAATGAAAAAGGTTTTGAACTTGATAATATAAAGGAAGAAAGATTTTTAAAATTTTCGCATCTTTTAGTTGAATGGAACAAAAAAATGAATCTTACTGCAGTTACAGATGATGATGGTATATCTGTTAAACATTTTTTGGACAGCATAATTCCTTTATTTTATATTGATATAAAAGAAAACAGCAAAATTATTGATGTTGGTACAGGTGCAGGCTTTCCTGGTATACCTTTAAAAATAATGCGTGATGATTTGGATTTTACCTATCTTGATTCATTAAATAAAAGAATAAATTTTTTAAAGACGGTATCAGATGAACTTGGTTTTGAAAAAGCTGAATTTATCCATGGTCGTGCCGAGGATGCAGGTCACGACAAAAAACTTCGTGAAAAATTTGATTATGCAGTATCACGTGCAGTTGCACCTCTTCATATTTTATGCGAATATTGTCTTCCCTTTTTAAAGGTTGGCGGTACATTTATTGCATATAAATCATGCGATATTGATGAAGAAATTTCAAATGCAAAAAGTATGACAGGTAACCTTGGAGGAAAAATCAAAGAAGTTATTGAAATTGATATTCCTATGTCGGATTTAAAGCGTAAGATTGTTTTGATTGAAAAGATAAAAGAAACACCAAGACAATTTCCAAGAAAACCAAATAAGATTAAATAATATATAAAAAATGGTAAGACCGCAAAATGTATTTTTCTATAAAAAAAGCAGATTTCTCGACTCAATTTGTATGCTCGAAAGTCATCCCGAGCATAGTCGAGGGATCTGCTTTTATATTATATTTTTATTCTTTCAAATTTTTTAATGCCTTCTCAAATATAACACCGTATTCAATTTTCATATCGTTATATTTTATAGTTTCTTTAATTGCAGATTTTATAAAATCAACTGCATTTTCCGAGGCTTCAAGCATTGAAAGTCCGTTCAAAAGTCCGCCGCACAAAACTGCAGCAAAAATATCACCTGTGCCGTGAAATGGTCGGTTTACATATCCGCAATCAAGCAGACGAAATACATTGTTTTCTTTATCCAAAACTGCAACCGACATATTATTTTCGTCAAGCATAAGGCTGGTTATAGCAATTTTTTTTGGACCAAGCTCTGAAAGAGCGTTTAATATTTCCTTTATTTCATTTATTGAAAGATAGTGCTTTGGATAATCTCTGCCAAGTAAAAGGCAGGCTTCGGTCAGGTTTGGTGTGATTACATCTGCAAGTGAAACAAAATTTCTCATTGCACACATCAAGTCCTGCATTCTGTCATAATATACAGTTTCAATATCCGACAAATCATTATCACCAAGTACGGGGTCAATTACAATAAGAGAATTTTCAGCTTTTTTCTCCTTTATAAATTCCGATAAAAGCTCAATCTGCTTTGCACTTGCCATATAACCTGTAAGGATTGCATCAAATTTAATATCAAGGTCCTTCCAGTGCTTGAGAATTTTTTTCATTTCATCGGTTAAATCAAGAAAGGTATAATCCTCAAATTTATATGTATGTGTTGAAAGTATAGCAGTAGGCAGCGGACACGCTTCTATCTCCATTGCTGAAAGTATGGGACAGGCTTCGGTCAGTGAAACTCTTCCAAAGCCTGAAAGGTCATTTATTACCGCCGCACGGGGTATAAAGCTGTTTATCATTTTTATTCTCCTTTTAATTCTTCTAACTCTTTATCAGTAAGCTCTCTCACTTTTCCAAGCTTTAAATCGTCATCAAGAATCAGATTTTTCATTTTAATTCTTTTTAAATAGATAACCTTGTTGTCTACCGCTTCAAACATTCGCTTTACCTGATGAAATTTACCCTCACAGATTGTAACCTCGGCAAAGTAGGGTTTTTCATTTGAAATTATGGTTAATGAGGCGGGAAGTGTGGTAAAATCGCCAAGGTCAATTCCTTTTTCAAAAATTTCAAAATCACTTTCCTTAACAGCCTTTTCAAGCTGAGCAATATAGGTTTTTGGTACGTGATGCTTTGGCGAAAGAAGCCTGTGGGCAAGGTCGCCGTCGTTGGTAAGAAGTAAAAGTCCCTCGGTATCAATATCAAGACGTCCAACGGGAAAGGCTTCAAAATGCCTGTATTCTTCAGGAATGAGGTCACAAACAACAGGCAGTTTTTTATCCCAGGTTGCTGAGACATATCCTGCAGGCTTGTTCATTAAAAGATATATAAATTTACGGTAGCACGCCTTTTTCCCATCAATATAAACATTTGAATTTTCAGGGTCAATATGAAGCTCGGGAGCTGGCTTTTTTATGCCCTCAACCTTTATTTTTCCTGACTTTATTAACTTTTTAACTTCGGTACGTGTGCCAAAACCGCATTCCGATAAAAATTTGTCCAGTCGCATATGTTTACTCCGGATATTATAAAAATTTATTATATTAGAAATTTATTTTACATATATTAGTATAGAATAATATTTTCCAAGGAGAAAAATAAATGAAAATTCATAACCTAAAAAAATATGTCGTTGTAATTCTTATATTATCTTTTTTGTTGTTTTCGTTAATGTATATTTTTTTCAGTATTGACAGCTCCTCCAACACAATGAATATTGAATACGCCAAAAATATGGGTTGGGAGGTTCTTCCGTCGCCTGTTGAAATTTCTCATTTTAAAATTCCCAGGGAATTTGATTCGGTTTATGAAACCTATAATTCTGTGCAAAAGCAATCCGGCTTTGACCTTGAGCCGTTTAAGGGAAAAAGCGTCACACGATATACCTACAATCTTCAAAACCACGAAATGTCTGAAAATATGGAAGTTTTTATGGGTATAATTGTGTTTGAAAGCCGAATAATTGCTGCAGATATTTATTCTACAGATATGGAGGGCTTTCTGCACGGAATTTGTGAAACCTCAAAAATAAAGGTAGATTTAAAATAGTATATCACAAAACTTTTAATATGGCTATACTTTTTCTTGACTTTTTAATATTTAAATAGTAAAATGAAAGGGAAAATAGAAAAATGGGGGTAGTTTAACCAATGAGAATAGAAACTAAGTGTATACAATCGGGATATACTCCCGAAAACGGCGAACCCAGAGTTCTGCCTATATATCAAAGCACCACCTGGAAGTATTCTTCAACCGAGCAAATGGGCAAGCTTTTTGACCTTGAAGAGAGCGGATATTTTTATACCCGTCTTGCAAACCCAACCAATGATGCTGTTGCGGCAAAAATTGCTGACCTTGAGGGCGGTGTTGCGGCAATTCTGACATCTTCGGGACAGGCTGCGTGCTTTTATTCAATTTTTAATATCTGTCAGGCAGGCGATCATTTTGTATGCTCGTCATCGGTTTATGGCGGTACATTTAATCTTTTCGGGGTTACAATGAAAAAGCTTGGTATTGAGGTTACATTTGTTGACCCCGATGCTGATGAAGAAACCCTGAATGCTGCATTTAAGGAAAATACAAAGGCAATGTTCGGCGAGACAATCGCAAACCCTGCTCTTGTTGTTCTTGATATTGAAAAGTGGGCAAACATTGCTCATTCACATGGTGTTCCGCTGATTATTGACAACACCTTTGCAACACCAATCAACTGCCGTCCCTTTGAATGGGGTGCTGATATTGTTGTTCATTCAACCACCAAATATATGGACGGTCATGCCACCTCGGTTGGCGGCTGTGTTGTTGACAGCGGTAATTTTGACTGGGAAAAAAGCGGAAAGTTTCCCGGTCTTACCACACCTGATGCATCTTATCATGGCATAACCTATACCGAGAAGTTCGGTAAAGCGGCATACATAACAAAAATTACCGCTCAGGTAATGCGTGACCTTGGTTCAATCCCGTCACCCCATAATGCTTTTCTTCTTAATTTAGGTCTTGAAACCCTTCCTTTAAGAATGGAACGTCATTGCAGCAATGCACAGGCTGTTGCGGAATTTTTGGCAAAGGACGAGCGTATCTCATGGGTTAAATACTGCGGTCTTGAGGGTGACAAATACCACGAGTTTGCAAAGAAGTATCTTCCAAACGGCTCATGCGGTGTTATTTCATTTGGTGTTAAGGGCGGCAGAGAGGCAGCTGTTACATTTATGGACAGCTTAAAGCTTGCGGCAATTGTTACCCACGTTGCAGATGCACGTACATCGGTTCTTCATCCTGCAAGTCATACCCACCGTCAGCTTAATGATGAAGAGCTTGAAAAGGCAGGCGTTACACCTGACCTTATCAGATTTTCGGTTGGTATTGAGAATGTTGATGATATTATTGACGACATCAAGCAGGCACTTGATTGTGTAAAAAAAGCGTAAATTATTAAAAGTTAAATATAAAAGTTACAAGAGAGGTTTTTAAAATGAGAAAAATTATTGCATTGGTTTTAGTATGTATGATGGCACTTTCAACAGTTGCATTTGCTGCAGATTTTAAGGATATGCCAAACGACTGGTCAACTTCAGCTTTGGAAGCAGCAGTTAAAAACGGTCTTCTTACAGGCAGCGACGGTTACATAAAGGCTTCGGACAATATGACCCGTGCTGAAATGGCTACAATTATGGTTCGTGCCTGCGGTGCAACCAAGGAAGTTGATATTTCAAGCTTTAGTGATGTAAAGCCAGAAGATTGGTTCTATACCTCAATGGCACGTGCAGTTGCAATGGGTGCATTCAATGGCTCGGACAACAAGCTTAACCCCAACAGCCCCATCACACGTCAGGAAGCATTTGTTGTTCTTTCACGTGTATTCGGTCTTGATGTAGATGATAATTCAGAGCTTGCAGCACTTGCTGCTTTCAAGGATGCAGAAAAAATTGCTGACTGGGCAGAAGGCGGCGTTGCAGCTATCGTATACAACGGTTATGTTGCAGGAAACGAAGGTTATATCAACCCCTTAAACAATATTTCACGTGCTGAATTTGCTGTTGTTATGGACAGACTTATCAAATACTATATTGATGACAAAGAAGCTGCATTCCCCACAGACGGAAACGTAATGGTAAGAGCAAAGGATTATCCCTTAAACAGCCTTGATACAGAGTATATGGTTGTTGTAGGCGATTCAGTCGGTGATGCAGAATACAGTGTAGTTGACGGCAAAATTGGTGACAGAATTGTTCTTCGCGGCGGTTCGACTGTTAAGGTAAAGGGTCAGTATAACAAGGTTGTTGTTGCTGCTCCCGGAATTACTATAAACATTAATTCTGACGGTATAGGTCATATTCACGTTTGCAAGGGCAGCGTTGCTAAGTTTGATTCTTTTGTAGCAAACGAACAGGTTGCAGAGCCTGAGATTTAGACAAAACGAAATGCCGAATAATATAAAGGTGGTTAAGGAAAAATACCGGATTGCCGGCATCAATACAGGGATTATCTCCCGCAAGGACTGGATTATTGAAAGACAGGCAAGACCTTATATTGCCGAATTTGAGGGTGTTCCCGACATTATTTGCGCAGTAGATGACAAAAGTCTTACGGAAAAAAGCAGTAATTTTCCTATGCTTACCATTCAGGAATGTGAATATATGTGGACGGGCGAGCAGTTTTGCCGTCAGCTTTTGGGTTTCGACGGGTTTATGCTTCATTCCTCGGCGGTTGTGTATAAAGACCGTGCCTACCTTTTTTCCGCACCAAGCGGTACAGGAAAATCCACCCACACGGGGATTTGGCAGCGTGTTTTTGGTGAGGAAAATACCTATATCTTAAATGACGACAAGCCGGTTATCCGTATGATTGACGGACAGGTTTATGTTTTTGGCACACCCTGGAGCGGCAAAACCGACCAAAACAGAAATGCAGGGGTTTTGCTGCAGGGAATCTGCTTTATAAACAGAGCAGAGAAAAATCAAATAAATAAAATTGATACAAAAACAGCTATTTACAAAATACTTAATCAGACAATCAGACCCGACGGTGCTGACAAAATGACACTGCTTCTTGATGTATTGGACAGGGTTCTTCAAAAAAGTGCGGTTTACGAAATGGGCTGCAATATGACAGACGATGCGGCAATTACCGCTTTTAAAGGAATGAACGGGGTTTTGTAGCTTGCGGAAGGATAAGTGAAAAATATGAAAATCAAAGAAGGTTTTATGTTAAGAACAGTTGCGGGACAGACAATAGTTGTCCCTGTAGGTAGTGCTGCTGTCAGCTTTAACGGAATGATAAGTCTTAACGAAAGCGGTGCTTTTTTGTGGAGTAAGCTGTCAGAGGAAAATGACCGTGACGGACTTGTTAAAGCATTGCTTGATGAGTATGATGTAAAAAGAGAACTTGCCTGCTGCGGGGTTGATATGTTTTTGAAAAAACTGCGGGAGGCAAAGCTGCTTGATGAATAATTTTGAATATTCACATAAAAAAGTAAGACTTTGCGATGTTTTTCCTGAAATGAATGAGATTTTAGAGGGTGGCGGAAACGTCACCCTCAATCCAAAAGGGATAAGTATGATGCCTTTAATCAGGCAGGGCAAAGACGGGGTTGTTCTAAAAAAATCAGATAATGCCCCCAAAAAATATGATATTATCTTTTATACAAGGCCAAACGGGCAATTTGTTTTGCACCGTATTGTAGGCAAACGCAAGGACGGGTACGTTCTTCGGGGTGACAATCAGGTTGAAAATGAATACGGTGTTAGGCCCGAATCAATAATTGCAACTGTTACCCATATCTGCCGTGACGGAAGGGTAATTTCATGCAAAAGCTTTAAATACAAGCTTTATGTGTGGTTTTTAAGACCATTCCGCCGTGTAAAAATTTTCTTGGGCAGAATGGTAAAAAAGGTAAATTAAAAATAATTCCTGTTTATATAATACAGAAGGTGATTTTTTTGAATAAAATCAAGGCAAAAGAATTTTTTAAAAAGCATTATTTTCTTCCTTTTGCGGTTTTGGCAATGCTTTTGCCACATATTCTGACAAAGCTTGCGTTTCCTGAACGGATGTTTGAAGCAACACTGCCGATAACACGGGTGGCTGCAAGTGTTTTTTCATTTTGTTGGATATTTATTTTTGTGTTCTTTTGCTCGGTGTTTTTAAATAAAAAATGGGGCAGAATTACATTTATTATTATAAGCACCTTTTTTACCGTGCTTGCTATGTGCCAATATGTGTATCATGGAATATTTGGACAGTTCTTCTGGCTTAAAAGCATTGCACTTTTGGGCGAGGGCGGTGAATATCTTGATTATGCCCTTGATTATCTTGATGCAAAATGCCTTTTGTGCACACTTTCCTCGGCGGCGGCAATTGTGTTTGCGGCTTTGGGATGGCAGAAAATCAGTTTCAGACACAAATGGTTAAATGGCTTGATTGTTGTTCCCATAGGGGTAATTGCAGTATTTCACGGTATTTTTTCTTCCTCGTTGCTTGGCTCAAGCGATGACTGGAATTCATGGAGCAAGCCGTGGGTAATTTACAAAAACTTTACTGATGTAAACAAGGATATTTCCCTTTCGGGTCTGTATCAGCACAGTATAAGGGATTTGTATAATACCGTCTTTCCAAAGAAAGGCTTTTCAAAAGAGGAATACA
>JAZRJL010000084.1:0-35014 GCA_045645805.1 Clostridia bacterium
TTCATTAAATCTCTTAAAATGCTTTTTCCGACCTTTCCAAGGTCACCTGTTACTATCAAGTCGTAATAATCGGGACTTCTGCCTGTGTCCTTGAAGTGTGCTGACAAAGTTTCGGCAGCTGCAGGTGCCATTGCACCGCCCATATTGTTTGCATCTGAAATGCCTGCATCAACAATTTTTCCGGTGGTGAAGTGTGTTACCATTGGTCCGTCTGCACTTCGGGACAAAACAACCGCACCCGAGCCTGTAACTGTCCATTGTGCGGTGGGGGTGCGTTGACCACCGTATTCTAATGGAAAGCGGTATTGACGTTCGGCTGTGCAAAAGTGACTTGAGGTTACTGCGGCACACATATCCGCAAAGTTGCCGTCAATTGACATTGCGGCAAGACCCAAGGTTTCAGCCATTGTCGAGCATGCTCCGTACACGCCCAGAAATGGAATACCAAAGTCACGAAACGCAAAGGTTGAGCTTGTGCATTGATTAAGCAAATCGCCTGCAAAAAGTAAATCAATTTTGCACACATCAACCTCTGCCTTTTCAACCGCACGTGAAAGTGCGGTTTTTTGCATTTTGCTTTCGGTTTTCTCCCAGGATTCTTCGCCCCATTCGGCATCTTCCATTATTTTATCAAAGTATTTGGCAAGAGGACCTTCGCCCTCGTGCTTTCCGGCAATTGCCGCACAGCTCAGGATGGGTACACCGGTTTCAAATTCTATAGTTTGCAGTCCTTGTTTTTTTGACATGTAATTTCCATAGCCTTTCTGCCCACAAATAGTAATTGAAAATACTAACGCTTCTTATCGTGGGCAGATAAGGCGTATAATGGAAATTATGCACATCGACGTTTCGTGCCCGAAAGGCACGAAAAATTCGGCGGTGCAATTAATTCCGCCGGAGGCTAACGTGATTTTTCACGTTAAAACCTCCGTTGGACGGGAAATGTTGGTTTGGTTTATTGTTTCGGATATGCGGCAGGAGCAAGCCCCTGCCCTACGGAATGTTGATAAATGTGTCTTTAGAATTATTTCTGTTTCGGTGTAAAAATAATTGCCATTAAGAATCCAAAGAACACCGAGGCGGCAATTCCGCCTGCCGCAGCTGAAATTCCACCGGTGAATATACCAAGGAAGTCTTTTTCGGCAATTCCTTTCATTACACCCTTGGCTAAAGTGTTGCCAAAGCCGATAATGGGTACGGTTGCACCTGCACCAGCAAAGTCTACAAGGGGTTCATAAATACCCAAAAAGCCAAGGACAACCCCTGCAACCACAAAGGAGACGAGAATTCGTGCCGGGGTCATTTTTGTTTTGTCAATAAGAATCTGGGCGATGACACAGATTACACCGCCTACCCAAAATGCGTTTAGATATTGCATAAAAATCAGGCCTTTCGTTTGTTGGATTATCGTTATTGTACGTTGTGTGATGCGGCAGGAGCAAGCCCCTGCCCTACAAATTATATGCCGTATGATGTTGCCCGTCATTGTGAGTTACGGGTTTATTTCAAAAAGTAATATATAATTCCCAAAAAGATTGATGCGTTTATTCCGTAGACAAGAACAGGACCTGCTATTACAAACATTTTTGCCGCAACACCCAAAACCCAGCCCTCACGTTTAAATTCCATTGCCGGGGATACGATTGCGTTTGCAAAGCCGGTTATGGGCACCAAGGTTCCTGCCCCTGCGTGTTTTGCAAGCTTGTTGTAAAGGTTAAGACCTGTAAAAAGTGCACCTAAAAACACCATTGTTATAGGCACAGCGGTTTTGACGGCTTCGTCGTCAAGACCCAAGAAGCTTTTATAGGCTTCGCCAATTGCCTGACCGATGGTACAGATTGCTCCGCCAACCAAAAATGCAATAACTATATTTTTAAAAAGGGGACTTTTGGGGGATTTTTTGTTTACATAGTCAGAATATTCGTTTTTTGTATATTTCATAAGGTGTTGCAACCTCCTTTTTCTTAATTCGGAAATATTATTTGCACGCAGTAAATTTTTATTCATTTTAACATAAATTTTTGCATTAAAGCTATTGCAAACGTGACGAAAAAATAGTATAATTAATTTGGTATATTGTCTAAAACATTTTAGATTTTTCAAGAGGATAATGATGATTAAAAATTCAAAGGAAATCAGCCCCGAACGTCTTTCGGAGCAACAAAATTTCATAGAGAAAATACGCAGCGAAAATGCGTTTCTGTCAGCAAGACCCCGTGCGTGCATTAAGACTTACGGTTGTGCTCAGAACGAAAATGATTCCGAAAGAATAAAGGGTATGCTTTCGGATATGGGTTATGAGTTTTGCGAGGAAACCCAAAATGCCGATTTGGTAATCTTAAATACCTGTATGGTTCGTGAAAATGCTGAAATGAAGGTGTTTGGAAACATTGGCATTTTAAAGCATCAAAAGGAGCAAAACCCCTCGATGCTGATTGCGGTTTGCGGATGTATGGCACAGCAGGTGCATATTGCCGAAGAAATTCGCAAAAAATACAAGCACGTTGATATGGTTTTTGGGACACATTCTCTTTATAAGCTGCCTGAAATCTTAAACGAGGCAAGGCAAGGCGTCCGTGCAATTCTGAATGAGGAAAGTGACGGCGAGATTGCCGAAGGGATTACCCTTTACCGTGAAAAACCGCCAATTGCAAAGATTTCGGTTATGTATGGCTGCAACAATTTCTGTACCTACTGTGTTGTGCCATATGTTCGTGGCAGAGAACGCAGCCGAAGTGCGGAAAATATCCTTGAAGAGGTTAAGAGTGTTGCGGAAAATGGTTATAAAGAGGTTATGCTTCTTGGTCAGAATGTAAATTCTTACGGCAAGGATTTGGAGTCAGGCATTGATTTTGCCGAGCTTTTAAAGATGGTTTGCCAAATCGACGGGATTGAGAGAATACGGTTTATGACCTCGCACCCAAAGGATATTTCGGACAGGCTTATTGATGTTATGGCAACCGAGCCGAAAATCTGCAAACAGCTGCACCTTCCTGTGCAATGTGGTTCAGATAAAATTTTAAAGGCAATGAACAGAAGCTACAGCCGTGAAAAGTATCTTGATATTGTCAGACGGGTGAGAGAAAGGATGCCTGATGTGGTTCTTACCACCGATATAATTGTGGGATTCCCCGGTGAAAGCAACGAGGATTTTGAGGACACCCTTTCCATACTTCGCGAGGTGCAATATGATATGGTATTTTCATTCATCTATTCACGGAGAAAGGGTACGCCTGCGGCGGAGCTTCCTGATTGCATAACTGATGAAGAAAAGCACAGTAATTTTGAAAGGCTTTTACAGGTTCAGAACGAAATTTCAAAGAAGAAGAATGATGCATACCTTGGTCGGTGCGAAAAGGTACTGGTTGAGAGCATAAGCAAGACCAACGGCGAATTTTTAAGCGGTCGTACAGACGGCGGTAAAATTGTTAACTTCCGTGGCGATGAGGCACTTATCGGTAGTATTGTTGATGTAAAGATTACCGAGTGCAAGACCTGGTCGCTTACGGGTGAAATAATCAGATAAAAGACATAAAAGGAGAAAAGGAAAATGAGAAACGAAATTATTGAAAAGGCCCAGGAACTTGGACAGATGATTGCAGAAAGCGAAGAGCGTGCAAGAGTTGATGAGGCAGGAATGAAGATGAATGCAGATGAAGAGGCTGTTGAGCTTTTGAGAGTTTATAATGAAAACCGCAAGAAAGCGACCGATAAATTACGTGGAACAAACCCCTCAAAAGAAGAGCTTGAAGAATTCAAGTCATACGTTGATGCAGAATTTAAGAAGATTGTTGACAACAAGCTTATTTCAGATTACATTGAGGCAAGCCGTGATTTTGATAATATGGTAAATCAGGTTAATGCTGTACTCAGCTACTTTATTACCGGTCAGGAAAGCAATGATGGCGGCTGCAGCGGCAATTGCTCAAGCTGTTCGAGCTGCCACTAGTCACAAATGCACCTTTGGTATTCACGGCAACTGATTGTTGCCGTTCATTTTGCAGGTGCATTTGCTCCTTTTCGCAGAAAACCAAAGGTTTTCTGCGAGGGTGACAGGGCATGGCGTTGTGGGTCACGGGCGGAAGATATCCGCCCATACGATAATTGAAACTGTATGGTAAATTCCCCGCACAAACGATAAAATAAAAGAAAAAGAGGTAACCTCAGATGGCTGAATATACGCCAATGATGCGTCAGTATTTTGAAATTAAAGAGCAGTATCAGGATGCAATTCTTATGTATCGTCTTGGCGATTTTTATGAGATGTTTTTTGATGATGCTTTACTTGCGTCAAGGGTTCTTGAAATTACCCTCACGGGCAGGGACTGTGGGCAAGAGGAGCGTGCGCCTATGTGCGGTGTTCCGTTTCATGCAGTGGATTCGTACATAGCAAAACTGGTTGAAAATGGCTATAATGTTGCAATTTGCGAACAGGCTGAAGACCCGTCACAGGCAAAGGGTATTGTAAAACGTGAGGTTATCCGTGTGGTTACACCGGGTACAATTATGGATTCAGCCGCTTTGGAGGATACAAAAAACAATTATCTGGCATCGGTTTGTCTGTTTGGAAAGTCTGCAGGCGTTGCTCTTGTTGACATTTCAACAGGAGAGATTTCGGTAAACGAGGTTACGGGCGAGGATATAGAAATACTTGTTCTTAACGAACTGTGCCGGTTTTCGCCATCGGAGATTATATTCAATCTTGAGGGATATGAGGACAAGCTTTTGCTTGGCTATGTGGCTGAACGCTTTGGTTGTTCGGTTCGCAACTACTATAATTGGGCATTTGAATATGCCGAGGCTGAAAAAAAAGTAATAGAAAAATTCAGCAGAGATGATACCGCATTATTTGGAAAGAAAAATGCGGTATGTGCTCTTGGTGCACTTTTGATGTTTCTTGATGATACGCAAAAGACCGAGCTTTCAAACCTGAGACATGTTGAGGTTGTCGAGCCGGAAGAATATATGGAAATTGATAATTACAGCATTCGCAATCTTGAACTGGTTGAAACTATGCGAAGCCAAAAGGTAAAAGGCAGCCTTTTCGGGGTTCTTAACAAGACCCGTACTCCGATGGGGGCAAGGCTTTTGCGAAAATGGATAACAATGCCCCTTGCAAGCTGTGCAAAAATTCAAAACCGTCACAAGGCGGTGGCAGAGCTTGTTTCAGAGCCTATACGCCGTCAGGAGATTGCCGATGCACTAAGAACGGTGCTGGATATTGAGCGTATAATTTCAAAAATTGCGTACAAAACAGCAAATTGCCGTGATTTACTTTCCATTGCCGCATCCTTTGAAAAGCTGCCTGTCATTAAGGGGTTGCTTGAGAAGTGTAACTCAGGGGTTCTGATTCAGCTTTCCGAAGAGCTTGACGATTTGACAGATATCCGTATGGTTATTCACGAGGCGATTAATCCCGATGCACCAATTTCACTTCGTGAGGGGAATCTGATTCGTGACGGCTTCAGCGATGAAATTGATTCGCGTCGTGATATTATGTCCAACGGTGTAAAGTGGATAAACGACTTTGCCGAAGAGGAAAAGGAAAAAACAGGGATACGCAATATCAAGGTAGGTTATAATCGTGTGTTTGGTTATTATCTTGAAATCAGCAAGGCGAATACTGCTGAAGCACCTGATTATTTTGTAAGAAAGCAGACTCTTTCAAACTGTGAGAGATATATTACACCTCAAATTAAAGAGGTTGAAGAAAAGATTGTTGAAGCGGAAAGTCAGATTGTATCAATGGAATATGATATGTTCTGCAAAATCCGCGAGGTTGTGGCCGCGCAGGTGGAAAGAATTCAAAAAACCGCCCACGCTGTTGCAACGGTGGATGTTCTTTGTTCATTTGCTTATGTGGCTGAAAAGAACCGCTACACAATGCCCGAGATGAATATGTCTGACCGAATTGTTATTAAAGACGGCAGACATCCTGTGGTTGAAAGCATTGGCACAAATAATTTGTTTATACCAAATGATGCACAGCTTGACGGCGGTCAGAATCAGGTGGCGATTATTACAGGACCCAATATGGCAGGTAAGTCTACATATATGCGGCAGAATGCCTTGATTGTTCTTATGGCACAGATGGGTTCATTTGTACCTGCCGAGAAGGCTGAAATCGGGATTGTTGATAAAATCTTTACCCGTGTAGGTGCATCGGACGATTTGGCTGCAGGGCAGTCAACCTTTATGGTGGAAATGACCGAGGTTTCCTACATACTTGACAATGCAACATCAAAAAGCCTTGTTATTCTTGACGAAATCGGCAGAGGAACAAGCACCTATGATGGCTTGAGTATAGCCTGGGCAGTGGTTGAATATATTGCCAATCGAAAGAAGTGCGGGGCAAAAACTCTTTTTGCAACACATTATCATGAGCTTACCGAGCTTGAAGAAACTGCCGAAAATGTAAAGAACTTCTGCATTGCTGTCAAGAAGAAGGGTGATGACATAACATTTCTCAGAAAAATTATTCGTGGTGGTGCAGACGGAAGCTACGGTATAGAGGTTGCGGCACTTGCAGGTGTTAAAAAAGATGTTATCAAGCGTGCAAAAGAGATACTTAAGGAGCTTGAGCTTCGTGATGGTAAGGCTGAAGTTGAAACAAAGAGCATAAAGCCTGTAAAAAAATCGGATGTGGCTGATGATACACAGCTTGGACTTGATTTGTTTGAAGAAAATGAGATTGTAAGTGAGATAAAGGCACTTGACCTTGATTCTATGTCACCAATGGAGGCACTTACAAAGCTTTATGCATTAAAGGCAAAGGCAAAGCATATGTAGGGGTCGGCGTCCCCTGACGCACAGAGATATTTGTTATTGTCCGTCGGTGTGGGTCTGCATTTTTTGAGAAATCTGACAAAAAAATCTCTGCGTATATTAAGCACATCAGGATATAAGATGTGCTGTCCGGAATACCGAGGAGCATTGAGTGAAATGACGGTGGTAGGGAACGGAATTTATCAGTTCCGATTACGGAATGCATAAATGCATTCCCTACGCAACAAACGAAAGGAGAATTGCACAATGGCTGAAATAAAGGTTTTACCTCAGGCGGTTGCCGACAAGATTGCCGCAGGTGAGGTTGTTGAACGCCCCTCGGCTGTTGTCAAGGAGCTTGTTGAAAATTCCATTGACGCAGGGGCAAGCCGCATAACTGTTGAGATTAAAAGCGGCGGAATAAAATATATTTCCATTGAAGATAACGGCAAGGGTATTCCATCAAGCGAGCTTGAATGTGCTTTTCTCAGACACGCAACCTCAAAGCTGAGGGAGATAGATGATTTATTTGAGATTGCCACCATGGGCTTTCGTGGTGAGGCCTTGGCAAGCATTTGTGCTGTTGCCCATGTTTCGGTGATGTCACGTACGGCAGACAGTGCTGTTGGCAGCTTTATGACTGTTAAGCACGGGGTGGCTTCAAAAAAAGAGGAGATTGCCTGCAATTTCGGTACAACAATGATTGTTGAAGATTTGTTTGCTAATGTTCCGGCACGAATGAAGTTTCTTAAAAAAGATGCAACCGAGGCAAGCTATGTAACAGATGTCATTGGCAGAATCGCCCTTGCAAATCCCGATATTGCGTTCAGATATATTTCGGACGGCAAAGAGGTTTTTTCAACCTCGGGTGACGGTCAGCTTAAAAACGTTGTGCTTAATATTTACGGTATTGACCATGCTAAGGCGCTTATGGAGGTTGATTATACCGAGCACGGGGTAAGAGTCCACGGCGTTGTGGGCAAAGCCGAGCTTGCACGGGGAAACCGTACACGGCAGACCCTTTTGGTAAATGGCAGATACATAAAGAACCATGTTGTCGCAAAGGTGGTTGATGAAGCATTCAGAAACGCACTTATGACAGGCAAGTTCCCGTTTTTTGTGCTTAATATCGACCTTGCTCCTCAATTGGTTGACGTGAATGTTCATCCCGCTAAAACAGAAATTAAATTTGCAAACGAGAAAGAAATTTACAATATAGTTCACTGTGCTGTAAAAAATGCGATTTACAGCCGACCCGTAACAAATGACAGAAATGGTGTATCATCAGCAAAACAGAAAATATCGGAAGAGGTAAAAAGTCCTCTTGAAGAAATGCTTGACCGTGCCGAGGCAAAACGGACCATAAGTCAAGGCCAGACGCTGACCACAGACAAAAATAAGGACAGAGAGCTTCCTGACAGACAGATTATAAAGGAATTTATTGAAAATACAATTCCAAACCGTGAAAAGGCGGTACAAAGCGGATATGCCTTTAATGAGTCAAGCTATGCTTCAAAAAAAGCCGTTGATGAAAGGCTTGCACAGGTGGATACGGAAAGAAGTGCTGAATCACAGCCTTTAACATTTCAGCTTTCGCAAGGCTTTGCACAAAAGGATATAAAGCCTGAAAGGCTTGCGGAGCAGACGCTGGAAAAGCCGATTGAAATTCAAGAGGAAGCACAGACGGAAATTATTGATATTGCAAAAGAAAAGCCATTAACAAAGGTAGTGGGACAGCTTTTTGATACCTATGTAATTGTTGAAAAGGGTGGAGAAATGCTGCTTATAGATCAGCATGCCGCACACGAGCGGAAACGGTTTGAAACCCTTAAGGCAGACTATCTCAGTAAGGGAGTTGCGGGTCAGCTTTTGCTGGTGCCAATTGTTCTTGACGTTGACCCTGTTGAACTTCAGGCAATCAAGGACAATGCTGTGACCCTTAAAAATATGGGTTTTGATATGGAGGAGTTTGGCAAAGGGAGTGTTATTATCCGTGAAACACCACTGATTGGTGACGAAGAGGATATAAAAGCTCTTTCTTATGAGGTAATTTCGGTGCTTGTTGACAACCGAAAAACAGGACTTTTGTCCTTTGAGGAAAGGCTTTTGGACACAGTTTCCTGCAAATATGCCATCAAGGCAAACAAACGTCTCAGTATAATTGAGATGGAGGGCATTGTAAAAACCGTGGAGGAGCTTGAAACCGAGGGTATCACAACTTGTCCCCACGGCAGACCGATTTGCGTAGCCTTTACAAAGAAAGAAATTGAAAAAATGTTTAAAAGAATTGTTTAGATGTAAATTACATCTTCAAGGGTAACAGATATGACAAAAAAGATTTTAGCGGTTGCAGGACCCACCGCTTCGGGCAAGACGGCACTTGCCATAGAGCTTGCAAAACGGTTTTCGGGCGAGGTGGTTTCCTGCGATTCAATGCAAATATACAAGGGCATGAATGTGGGTACGGCAAAGCCTGACGAGGCTGAAATGTGCGGTATTCCGCATCATATGATTGACATTGCCTTGCCTGATAAAAGGTTCAGTGTGGCTGAATATTGCACCATGGCGAGGGCGGCAATAGATGACATTCTTGACCGCAAAAAGCTGCCGATACTTGCAGGCGGTACAGGACTTTATATGGACAGTGTTTTAAACAACACCGATTTCAAGGACTTTCGGGGTGACGAGGCGTTTTGTGCTGAAATGCAGAGTCTTGCGAAAGAAAAAGGAAATGCTGTGGTACATCAGCTTCTTGTGGAAAAAGATCCTGTTGCGGCACAGAATATTCATCCAAACAACCTCAGACGGGTAATCCGTGCCCTTGAGGTTTGCCACGTTACCGGCAAGACCTTTACCCAGGTCAATGCCGAATCAATCCGAAAACCTGTATATAATGCGTTGGTTCTGGGTATTGAAACAGAGCGTCAACTGCTTTACGAAAGGATTGACCAGCGTGTTGACATTATGCTTGAAAAGGGACTTCTTGATGAGGTAAAAGCCCTGAAAGAAGCCGGTATAGACCGTGATACTACGGCGATGCAGGCTATTGGATACAAGGAGCTGCTTGACTTTTTGGAGGGCGAAATAAGCTTTGACGGGGCAGTTGATAAAATAAAGCAGGAAAGTCGCCGTTATGCAAAAAGGCAGCTTACCTGGTTCAGACGTAATTCTGATATAAACTGGGTAAGTATCGGTGACGAAAAGGCAATTGAAGAAGTTATTGAAAAATGCGAAAGGTTTTTAAACACATAGAAACGGAGCCTTAAAAATGGAAGAGAAAATGCCGGAAACACGAAAAAAGAATAAAAGAAAAAAACATAGGGGCGGTTTTGTCGGGTTTTTGATAATTACCTTTGCTTTGGTTGTTGCGGTAAACCTTTTGCTTAGCAATGACTCAAGGCTTGAGACCACCATTGTCCGTCAGGGCAGCGAGGAGGATTTAATCAGCACCCGTGGCTATATATTCCGAGAACAAACTGTTATAACTGCACCTGCTGACGGCTATGTCTATTGTGAGGTTGCTGAGGACGAACGTGTGGGTGCCGGCGAGACGGTAATGTATATCTACAAAAATGAAATTAATCTTTCTGCAATGAGTGAGCTTAAATCTGTTGAGGAAAAAATAAAAGAACTGTCCGAGGGGATACGCACCTCGGAGGTATATTCAAGCGACACTGCAAAAATTGAACAGAATATTGCTCAAAGCCTGAGGGGTGTTCCAAGGCTTGGCGCAAAGGGGAATATGGAAAGATTGGCGGAAATTTCAAAGACAGTTAATTCTCTTATTGAAAAGAGACGGATAGTTTCAGGTGAAATTCAGCCCACAGACCGAAGCCGCGAGCTTGAGGAACTTAAAAAGCAGAAGGCAGAGCTTGAACAAAAGTATAATATTGAGCGAACAATTATTCACAGTCCAAAAACCGGAGCGTTTACTTCACGGGTTGACGGTCTTGAAGAAAAGCTTTCGCCTGCAGCACTTGAGGGGATAAGCCTTGATTATATAAAAGAGCTTGACAAGCTTTCAGCAGAACCCAGGAATGTGCAAAAGACAGCAGCAGGTGAGCCTGTGGGTAAGATTGTAAACAATTTTGCCTGGAGCCTTGCGGTTGTGGTTGAAAAGGACAAAATCGAGGGCATTGCCGTGGGTGACAATTTGCAGATAAGGTTTCCTGATGTGGGGATTGAAACCGTTTCGGGCAGAGTGTCAAGGATAACACCCCAGCAATCGGGCAAGGTGATTTTGATAATAGAATCAAACAAGTACATTGACAACATATATTCTTCATCAAGGGTAAAGGCAGAACTTATCCGAAACAGCTATGAGGGATTCAGAATCCCCGCAAAAAGCCTGCGTATGACCGATGGCGAGATGGGTGTTTATGTTATACGCAGCAACAAGGCAAGGTTTGTACCTGTTGAGCTTTTATACAATGCAGGCTCGTGGGTGGTTGTGCGTGAAATGATGGAAACTGCCGAGCATCCCAAGGTTCTTAAGCTTTATGACGAGCTGATTATAAACGGCAAGGATATTTTTGAAGGCAAGGTGGTGAGATAGATGTCTGCAATAAGCGAAAATTTAAAGGAAGTAACTTCAAACATCAAAGCAGAGCTTGAAGACTGCAACAGAGATGAGAACAGTGCCAGGCTGATTGCAGTTACCAAAACCTACGGCGTTGATATGATAAACGAGGCTATTGACTGTGGTGTCTCTGATATCGGTGAAAATCGTGTTCAGGAGATTTTGGAAAAGTATGATTTTGTAAAACCGGTTAGATGGCATTTAATCGGACACTTGCAAAAAAACAAAGTTAAGTATATAATAGATAAGGTAGAGATTATACATTCGGTAGACAGTTTTGAGCTTGCAAAGGAAATAAACCGTCAGGCTCAAAAGCATAATAAAATTCAAAGAATTTTACTTGAGGTAAATGTGTCAGGCGAGGAAAGCAAGTTTGGTATTTTGCCAGCTGAGTGCGAAAGCCTTTGCCAAAAGATTGCACAAAGCTTCCCCAATGTAAAAATTGAAGGACTTATGACGGTGGCACCCTTTACAGATGACCAGGCTGTTTTGAAAGAGGTATTTGACGGACTTAAAAATTTGAGTGACCGGATTGCCGAAAAACAGATTGAAAATGTTGATATGAGCGAGCTTTCAATGGGTATGACCAATGATTACTGCCTTGCAATAAGAAGCGGTTCCACAATGGTAAGGGTTGGCACAGGAATATTTGGAAAACGGGACTATACAAACGGATAATTTTGTGTTATACTGATTACATGGGCATTTGTACCCCGATAAAAATTTAAATTAAATATTATTAAAGCTTATATATAATCCAAATCAGGAGGTAAAAAACAATGAGTATAATGAACAAAATGCTTAATCTTATCGGTTTTGAAGCTGCGGATGAATATGAGGACGAGCTTTTAGAGGGTAACGAGTTTGAAAGCAGTTCAAAATTTGAGGCCGATGAAAGCGAAACACTTGACAGCGGCAAACGCGGCAAGGTGGTAAAAATTCACACAACTGCACAGCTTAAGCTGGTTGTTATGCAGCCCGAGACCTTTGAGGACGCAAGGGACATTGCAAACCACTTAAAGAGCAAAAAGCCGGTTGTTATGAACCTTGAATCTGTTGACCGTGAGGTTGCACGCCGTATTGTTGACTTTTTAAGCGGTGCGGTTTATGCCCTTGACGGAAACATTCAAAAGGTTTCAAACGGAATATTCCTTATTGCACCTTACAATGTAGGCATTATGGGTGACTTCAAGGACGAGCTTCGCAACAAGGGTATATTCCCCTGGAGCAACTAAAAAATGGACAAGGGTATTGATGAAAAAGCCCTTATTGCCCGTGCCGAGGATGCAGTACGTCTTTGCGAAAAGCAGTATTCGCCCAAGGTTTTTGGCTTTTTGACGCCTAGTGATGCGGCTGTGCTTAAAAAACTGCATCTTGGCAGCGTGGATATTTCAATCACCTTTTTTGGCGGATATCCCGAAGCCGAGCGATGCCTTTTTGCGGCACTTCCCGATTATCTTGACGAGGATTCACTTTGGGATTTTGTGGATATAATCGAAATCTCGGGCAGGGATATTGCAAGCCTTTCACACCGTGATTTTTTAGGTAGCATATTAGGTCTTGGAATAAAGCGTGAAAAAATTGGTGATATTCTGTGTCTTGAGGACAAATGTCTGGTCTTTGCGGCGTCGGATATATCGGATTACATAATTGAAAACCTTGTCAAGGTAGGAAGTGTGGGGGTTACCCTTAAAAAGGCAGACCCAAGCGGACTTGAAATTCCTAAACGCAAGGTAGAGGAAATTCGCACAACCGTTGCCGCGCTCAGGCTTGATTGCATTGTCGGTGCGGCACTTAAAACCTCAAGGTCTTCCGCCTGTGAGGTAATTCGTTCGGGACGAGTGTCTGTTAACTGGACAGAATGTGACAATCTTTCGGCAAAGGTTTTGCCGGGTGATGTGTTGTCGGTAAGAGGTGCGGGAAGATTTCGCCTTTGTGAGACCGTGAACGAAACAAAAAAAGGCCGGCTTGGTATTTGTATTGAAAAAGCCATTTAAAAGAAATAAAATTTTATGAGGTGATGCATTATGTTGACACCATTGGAAATTGAAAACAGAAAATTTAAAAAAGAGCTTTCGGGTTACAACAAGGTCGAAGTTGCCGAGTTTATGAATGTTATCAGTGAGAACTACGAGCTGATATACAAGGAGAACCTTGCAAACAAGGACAAAATAAATATGCTTTCAAACGCAATTAAGCAGTACAAAACAATGGAGGAAACTCTTCAAAGTGCAATTCTTGTTGCACAGAGTGCGGGTGATGAGGTTATCCAGAATGCAAAGAAGCGTGCAGAAAACATTATTGCTGATGCTGAGACAAAGGCGGCACAGATGCTTTCGGATGCAAGCCGTGAGGTAACACGTGTCAGCTATGAATATGAGGATATGAAACGAAACGTTGAGGTTTTCAGAACAAGAATTATATCCCTTCTTACTTCTCAGCTTGATATAGTTAAGGAATTTAATATGCCTGTTGAGGGCAAAACAAGGGCTGAGGGCGTAAAGATGGAAACACCTCATATTGAGCTTGAAAATATTACTACCGAGCAACCTAAAGAGGTAATGTCTACACTTCAAAAGCTTGAAAGAGTTACCATGGAGCTTCCCAAAATTGTTGAAAACGAAAAAGGCGAATTTGTGGTGGCAGACACCGACGAGGAAGCCAAGGGCGAATAAGGCACAAATCTGTTTCTCAGGATGTATATACTTTTGGGAAACAGATTTTTATCTTATATTACAGACACTTTAGACCTTGTTGTTGTGTGCATTGGGGGTTAATCAATGATTTATGCAGCAGTTTTTCTTTTGATACTTGCAGCCGATATCCTTTCAAAGCTGTGGACAGTAAATGTGCTGAAAGCAGAGGGGAGTATTCCTATCATAAACGGCATATTTCACCTTACCTATGTTGAAAACCGTGGTGCGGCATTTGGTATGCTTCAAAACGGGCGGATATTTTTTATTGTGATTACGGTCTTGCTGCTTGTTGCAGCGGTTTATTTTGCACCAAAAATTTTTGGGAAATCAAAAGTGTTGGATTTTGGTGCTGTGTTTGTCCTTGCGGGGGCGTTGGGCAACCTTATTGACCGGATACTTCGCGGCTTTGTGGTGGATATGCTTGATTTTTGTCTGATTGACTTCCCCGTGTTTAATATAGCCGATATTTTTGTGTGTATCGGCGCATTTTTAATTTGTGTTTATATTCTGTTTTTGGATGAAAGCAGCAAAAAGGAAAGTGACTTGAAATGACCTTTGATTTTGTAAGCCCCGGCGAAAGACTTGATGTCTTTCTTTCAAACCGGATTGAGGACCTTACCCGGTCAAGAATACAAAAGCTTATTAATGACGGAAATATTACTGTAAACGGTCTTTCGGCAAAGGCAAATACAAAGCTGAAAGCCGGTGACAGGATTGAGGTTGAAATCCCCGAGCCAAAGGATGCTGAGATTGTTGCCGAGGAAATCCCTCTTGATATTGTATATGAGGACGAGCATATGCTGGTTGTCAACAAGGCGCAGGGAATGGTTGTGCATCCTGCGGCAGGTAATTACAGCGGAACTCTGGTGAATGCTCTTATGGCATACTGCGGTGATACACTCTCGGGTATAAACGGCGAAATCCGTCCGGGGATACTTCATCGTATAGACAAGGACACCAGCGGACTTTTGCTTGTGGCAAAAAATGACACAGCACACACGGGTCTTTCACAGCAGATAAAGGAACACAGCCTAACCCGTGAATATATTGCCCTGGTTTATGGCAATATAAAGACAGACAGCGGTACAATCGACGCACCCATAGGCAGAGACGAAAAGGACCGCAAAAAAATGACAATAACCGAAAAAAATTCAAAAAACGCTGTCACTCACTTTTTTGTTGAGGAGCGGTTTGATAAATATACACTTGTAAGATGCCGTCTTGAAACCGGCAGAACCCATCAGATAAGGGTTCATATGTCCAAAAACGGACACCCCATTGTGGGTGACCCTGTTTACGGACGCAAGAAGGAGGAGTTTAAGCTAAACGGACAGCTTCTCCATGCCTTTAAGGTTGGGTATATACACCCGGTAAACGGCGAATATATGGAATTTACACGGGAACTTCCGGAATATTTCAGGGAGGTTCTTGAAAAACTCAGGAGGAGAAGCCAATGAGTCTTCATGATGAACACAGACAGCGACTTGACAAAAGGGTCAGGGAATATGGACTTGACCTTCTTGAAGACCACGAACAGCTTGAATATATTCTTTATACCGTGTTTCCCCGTGGGGATACAAACGAGCTTGCACACCGTCTGCTTGACAGGTTTGTTACAATAAGCGGTGTTTTAAATGCTGAGGTGAATGAGCTTTTGGACATTGAGGGCATTGGTCCACGGGCGGCGTCGTTTTTGACAAGCCTGCCAGCAATTCTTGGTATAGTTGACCGAAGCAGACTTGTATCTGTTCCCCCAAAGCTTGACACGGTTGAAAAAACCATCGACTATGTAAAGACCTTCTTTTACGGAAAGCTGTGTGAGGAGGTATATATGTTCTGCCTCAATTCCGCTTATCGGATTATCTGTGTAAGCAAAATCTCCGACGGAATTGCCGGTGAGGTTTACATACATCCGTCAAAGGCGGTCAAGCAGGCACTTCGGGTAAATGCGTCGGTAGTGGTTATTGCCCACAACCATCCGGGCGGCAAGGTAAACCCTTCGGTTGGAGACGTGGAGATAAACCATAAGCTTGACAAGGCGTTTTCGGCTGTGGAAATTGTACTTGCAGACAGTATTATTGTTACCGAAAATGAGCATTTCAGTTTTCGTGAAATGGGATATATGAATGTTTTGTGTGATGGATATTACAAAAAACTGGGAATAACCCCGATGGGAATGAATAATAATGAATTTTAAGATTGTTTCAAATTATCAGCCAAGCGGTGACCAGCCACAGGCAATCGAAAAGCTGACCGAGGGGGTTCTTCGCGGCGACAAGTTTCAGACACTTTTGGGCGTAACAGGCTCGGGCAAAACATTTACTATTTCAAACGTAATCAAAAATGTCAACAAGCCAACCCTTGTCCTTGCCCACAACAAGACCCTTGCAGCACAGCTTTGCAGTGAATGTAAGGAGATTTTTCCAGAGAATGCGGTTGAATATTTCGTGTCGTATTATGACTACTACCAGCCCGAGGCGTATATTCCCCATTCCGATACCTATATAGAAAAAGACGCACAGACCAATGACGATATTGATAAATTGAGGCACAGTGCCACGGCGGCTCTTTTTGAACGCAAGGATGTAATCATTGTTGCTAGTGTGTCTTGTATTTACGGTCTTGGTGACCCTATTGATTACAACAATATGGTTGTGTCCTTGCGTGTCGGTGGGACTGCTGACCGTGACGAGGTAATAAGCAAGCTGATTGAAATTCAGTATGAAAGAAATGATATAGAGTTTATAAGAAACAAATTCAGGGTTCGGGGCGATGTGATAGACGTATTCCCGTCATACTCAAGCGGAAACGCAATCCGTATAGAATTTTTTGGCGACGAGGTTGACCGTATCTCAGAAATCAGCTCGGTTACAGGTGAAGTGATTTCAAATCTTAAGCATTGCGCCATCTACCCTGCTTCTCATTACGTTGCCGGCAAGGACAAGCTTGACCGTGCAATTCCGGCAATCTTGGACGAGATGGAAAGCCGTGCGGCTGAATTTCGTGAAGATGAAAGGTTTATTGAGGAACAGCGTATCCGTGAACGTACAAAGTACGATATGGAGATGCTTCGTGAAACGGGTTTTTGTCAGGGAATTGAAAACTATTCCCGTCACATAAGCGGAAGACAGCCGGGAAGTCCGCCTTTTACCCTGCTTGACTATCTGCCCAGGGACTTTTTGCTTGTGGTCGATGAATCCCACGTTACAATCCCACAGGTGCGGGCAATGTATGCGGGCGACCGTGCAAGAAAGGACAATCTTGTAGAATACGGATTCAGATTGCCCTCGGCATATGACAACCGCCCCCTTAATTTTGATGAATTTTATAACCACATAAATCAGGCGATTTTTGTAAGTGCCACCCCTGCCGAATTTGAAATTGAACGGTCAAGTCAGGTGGTTCAGCAAGTTATCAGACCTACGGGACTGCTTGACCCCAAGGTAGAGGTGCGTCCTATTGAGGGTCAGGTGGACGATTTGTACGGTGAAATCTGTGAGAGGGTAAAGAAAAAGGAACGTGTTCTTGTTACCACCCTTACCAAAAAAATGGCAGAACGTCTTACCGAGTATTTTGAGGATATGGGGGTTAAGGTAAGATACCTTCATTCCGAAGTAGAAACCGTTGAACGAATGGAAATTATCCGTGATTTAAGACTTGGTGTGTTTGACGTGCTTGTGGGCATAAATCTTTTGCGTGAGGGTCTTGATATCCCCGAGGTGTCACTTGTTGCCATTCTTGATGCCGATAAAGAAGGGTTTTTGCGTTCGGATACGTCACTTATCCAGACAATAGGCCGTGCGGCACGAAATGCCAGTGGCACGGTAATTATGTATGCGGATACAATCACAGGCTCAATGCATCGGGCTATTTCCGAGACCGAAAGACGTCGCAAGCTTCAGCAGGAATATAATGAAAAGCATGGCATAGTTCCCAAAACAATTCAAAAGGGAGTTCACGAAATTATTGAGGCAACCCTCAAAGACGAGGATGTTCCCGAAAGAGAAAAAATGACCGCTGAGGAAGTAAGTGAACGTACGATTGCTGAACTTACAATGGAAATGAAAAAGGCGGCAGAACTTCTTCAGTTTGAGCTGGCGGCTAAGCTTCGAGACGAGATCAATAAACTTAAAGAGGCAATGGAAAATTGATTTGAAAACGGGCGAACGCAGTTCGCCCCTACATGTTAAATCGCACAATCTAACGAAATTTTACGACCTCACGTAAATAAAAATAATTATTTTGTGTGATTTTTGCGTATGTGTGTAAATTTGTAGGGGCCGGCGTCCCCGACGACCCGCGACCAACAGTGACGGGCAGATATGGAATCTGTCCTTGCGTTTTGAAAGGAGAATCCCCAAATGCATAAATATATTGATATAAAAGGTGCAAGGGAAAATAACCTTAAAAATATTGATGTAAAAATACCCCGTGATAAAATGGTTGTCCTGACAGGACTTTCAGGCTCGGGCAAATCTTCTCTTGCCTTTGAAACCATTTATGCCGAGGGTCAAAGACGGTATGTTGAATCCCTTTCGGCATATGCAAGGCAGTTCTTAGGTCAGATGGAAAAACCCAATGTGGATTCAATTGAGGGGCTTTCCCCTGCGATTTCCATTGACCAGAAGACAACAAGCAAAAATCCCCGTTCAACCGTGGGTACGGTAACAGAGATTTATGATTATATAAGACTTTTGTTTGCCCGTATTGGTGTCCCGCATTGCCCCAAGTGTGGCAAGGAAATTAAATCACAGTCAATTGACCAGATAGTTGATGCTGTTACTGCTCTTCCCGAACGGACAAAATTTCAGATTCTTGCCCCCGTAGTACGTGGCAGAAAGGGTGAATATACCAAGGTGTTTGAAAAAGCCGCAAAGGACGGCTTTGTTCGTGTTCGTGTTGACGGTCAGCAATATGACCCGTCAGCTGACGAGATTGTTCTTGATAAGCAGAAGAAACATAATATTGAAATTGTGGTTGACCGTCTTGTTGCCCGAAAGGGGATTGAAAAGCGGCTTGCTGATTCCCTTGAAACTGCCCTGAAAATGGCAGGCGGACTTGTAATGATTGACCTTGTTGACGAGGGCAAGGAGATGATGTTCAGCCAGAATTATGCCTGTGAGGATTGCGGAATCAGTCTTGATGAGCTTACTCCAAGAATGTTTTCCTTCAATACCCCATATGGAGCGTGCCCTCATTGTATGGGTCTTGGCAATGTTGAAATTCTTGACCCTGACCGCATTATTCCTGACAGGACAAAAAGCATCAACGAGGGTGCTATTGCGGTTTATGGCTGGACAGGTACTGACAAAAACAGTATTTCAGCAATGTATTATCGGGGACTTGCGGACAAATACGGGTTCAGCCTTGACGTGCCTGTTGAGGAGCTTTCAGATGAGGTTATAGATATTCTTCTTTACGGAACAGGGGCTGAAAAGGTAAAGCTTTCATATGAACGAAAATTTGCCAAAGGCGAGCAGTATGCCCGCTTTGAGGGGGTTATAAACTGCGTTGAACGCAGATACCGTGAAACAGATTCTGAATGGGCAAAAAAGGAAATTCAGGAGTTTATGTATAATATGCCCTGTCCCGAATGTAAGGGGACAAGGCTTAAAAAGGAGAGCCTTGCGGTGACCGTTAAGGGTCACAATATTGACGAGGTTTCAAATCTTTCAATTGCTGAGGGGCTTGAGTTTTTTGAAAAAATTCAGCTTGACGAGCGTGAAGCGATGATAGGCAATCAAATTTTAAAAGAAATCCGTGACAGAATGAACTTTTTGGTCAGCGTTGGTCTTGACTATCTTACTCTTTCACGTTCAAGCGGAACTCTTTCAGGCGGCGAGGCACAGCGTATCCGGCTTGCAAGTCAGATTGGTTCGGGACTTATGGGCGTGCTTTATATTCTTGACGAGCCAAGTATTGGACTTCATCAGCGTGACAATCACAAGCTGATTGATATGCTGAAAAGGCTTCGGGACTTGGGAAACACCTTGATTGTTGTGGAGCACGATGAGGATACAATGTATGCCGCTGATCATATTGTTGATATCGGTCCGGGTGCAGGTATTCACGGCGGCGAGGTTGTTGCCCAAGGAACGGTGGAGGAAATTAAAAAGTGCGAAGCTTCCGAAACGGGACTTTATTTAAGCGGCAAGAAGAAAATTCCCGTGCCCGAAACAAGACGAAAGGGTAACGGCAATTTCCTGACAGTTACCGGTGCAAGCCAGAACAACCTGAAAAATGTAGATGTTAAAATACCGCTTGGCACAGCAACCTGCGTTACAGGCGTGTCGGGCAGCGGAAAAAGCTCGCTTATTAACGAGGTTTTATACAAGGTTCTTGCCAATGAGCTTAACCGTGCAAAGCAAAAACCGGGCAAGTACAAAAAGATATCGGGGCTTGAATATCTTGACAAGGTAATCAATATTGACCAGTCGCCAATTGGCAGAACACCACGTTCAAATCCTGCAACCTACACGGGTCTTTTCGGGGACATCCGCAATCTTTTTGCGTCAACACCTGATGCAAAGTCCCGTGGTTATGGCCCGGGAAGATTCAGTTTCAATGTCAAGGGCGGCAGATGCGAGTCTTGCTGCGGTGACGGCATAATTAAGATTGAAATGCACTTCTTGCCCGATGTATATATGCCCTGCGAGGTGTGTGGCGGCAGACGATATAACCGTGAAACCTTAGAGGTAAAGTACAAGGGCAAAAGCATCTATGACGTGCTTGAAATGACGGTTGAAGAGGGCGTTGAGTTTTTTGAAAACATTCCCAAAATCCGAAACAGACTGCAAACCCTTTACGAGGTAGGGCTTGGTTATATAAAAATCGGTCAGTCTTCAACCACTCTTTCGGGTGGCGAGGCACAGCGTGTAAAGCTTGCAACCGAGCTAAGCAAACGCAGCACCGGCAAAACGGTATATATCCTTGACGAGCCTACAACGGGACTTCATACAGCGGATGTTCACAAGCTTATTGAGGTTCTGCAACGATTGGTTGATGCAGGGAACACGGTTGTTCTCATTGAGCATAACCTTGACGTAATAAAAACGGCGGATTATATAATCGATTTGGGACCCGAGGGCGGAAACCGTGGCGGCGAGATTGTTGCTTGCGGCACACCCGAGGAGGTTGCAAAAAACAAAAAGTCGTATACGGGGCATTATTTAAAGGAAGTTTTGTAGTATGGATTTGCCAAAAAGAAAACCTACAAGGTTAAAGGACTATGATTACAGTACCCCGGGAGTATATTTTATTACAATTTGCACAAAAGACAGGGAAAATGTGTTGTCAAAAATAAATGTAGGGGACGACGTCCTCGATGTTCCGAAAAACAAATTAACCGAATATGGGAAAATTGTAGAAAAAGAAATTTTGAATATAGAACAGCATTATTCAAATATAAAAGTAGATAAATATATAATAATGCCAAATCACGTTCATATGATAATCATAATTTCCGAAACGGAAGGGATAAATCCCTTCCCTACGATAAAATATGATATCTCTAATGTGATAGGAAAATTCAAGGCAGCGGCGTCAAGAAGCGTAGGGAATGCATTTATGCATTCCGGAAAAAAGGAAATATGGCAACGCTCATTTCACGACCACATAATCCGTGGCAAAGAAGATTACCTTAAAATATGGGAATACATTGATACCAATGTGCAAAAATGGGAGCTTGATTGTTTCTACAAAGAAGAAACTGTAAAAAAGTAACGATCGCAAATTAAGAAATAATAATAATAAGGCTGTTTAAAAAGCATTGCTTTTTAAACAGCCTTGTTTTTGTATTATTCTCAATCACAAAGGTCTGCGGTTGAATAACGTATAACCTTTTTCAGGTCTTCGGGTGACAGCTCAACCTGATAGCCGATTTTACCTGCGCTAAAGGTTACGGTTTCAATGTCTTCAACACTTTGGTCAAAGGTGGTGAGGAAAAACTTTTTCATCCCGATAGGCGAGCAACCGCCGTGGATATATCCTGTTAAAGGTAAAAGCTGAGCCTGCTTAAGCATTTCAATCTTTTTTTCGCCAACAGCTTTTGCGGCTTTTTTGAGATTAAGTTCACGGTTTACGGGAATATCAAAAACATAATACTTATTTGACGAGCTTACAGCCACCAGCGTCTTAAAAACACTGCAGGGGTCTTTGCCCAAAACCGCTGCAAGCTCCATACCGCCAATTGCGGTTTCGGTACTGTAATAATGCGGCTGATAGCAGACCTTTTTTTGGTCAAGAACTCGCATTACGTTTGTTTTTTCCATATTAAGCAATCCTTTTGATTTAAAGTTTCGGGCGGATGTGGGCATCCGCCCCTACGTTTTAATAAATGATTCTGCCTTGTTTTTCACCTTATCCCAGTATTCCTTTGCCGCCTGTTCGGTCTTATTCTCACCGTAAATATAATACTTTTTGTCCTTTATGTTGTCGGGGAGATACTGTTGCTTTACATAATGGCCTGGGTAGTCGTGAGGGTATTTGTAGTTTTGACCCTTTTGAACATCTCCCTCACCGTCAAAGTGCTTGTTTTGAAGCTGACGGGGGATTTCGCCTGTATCCATATTTTCAATATCCGAAAGTGCCATATCAAGAGCAATATGTCCCGAATTGGACTTTGGTGCCGTGGCAAGCAGAATTGCCGCATCGCCAAGGGGAATTCTTCCCTCAGGGAGACCAAGCATCAATGCACTGTCAACGCAAGCCTTGACAATGGGAATTGCCATTGGGTAAGCAAGACCAATGTCTTCTGCCGCAATAACCATAAGGCGGCGGCAGGCGGTTTGCAAATCCTCGGCGGCGATAAGCCTTGCAAGGTAATGCACAGCTGCATCCGGGTCAGAGCCTCGAATTGATTTCTGCAAAGCACTCATTACATCATACTGGCTGTCCCCTGCCTTGTCGTAGCGGAAAGCCTTTTTTTGAGTGCATTGTTCAGCAGTATTCATATCAATATGAAGATTTCCGTCCTTGTCGGGCTTTGCGTAAATAACAGCAAGCTCAAGCGAGTTAAGTGCTTTGCGAACATCACCGTTAGACATCTCGGCAATGTGCATAAGTGCATCGTCATCTGCTGAAATTTCACAGGCAAAATCTTCTTTCACGAGGTCAAGACCCCGGACAAGAGCAAGTTTGATTTCCGCTGCCGGAACAGTTTTAAATTCAAAAACCGAGCTTCGGCTGAGAACGGCATTGTATACATAAAAGTACGGGTTCTCGGTGGTACTGGCAACAAGGGTAATTTTACCGTTTTCGGTATATTCAAGCAGAGATTGCTGCTGTTTTTTGTTAAAGTTTTGAATTTCGTCAAGGTACAAAAGTATACCGTTTTGACCTTCAAAGGTGTCGCATCTGGCACAAACGTCACGAACGTCCGCAACCGATGCGGTGGTTGCGTTCAGCTTGCAAAGGGTTTTTCCGCTGACACGGGCAAGAATGTTTGCAACTGTGGTCTTGCCTGTGCCTGACGGTCCATAAAAAATCATATTGGGGATAATCCCTGACTTTGCAATCTCGCTGAGAACCTTGCCTTTGCCGATTATATGCTTTTGACCTACAACATCATCAAGACTTTCGGGACGAAGCCTGTCTGCAAGCGGCTTACTCATAAAGCGGATACTTTTTGCAGAGTGCGTCAACTCGTTTTGCAGCTTCTTCCTTGTTAGCTTCAAAATCAGTAATTACCATATTGATAATCTGAGCAACCTCACGCATATCATCTTCCTTAAAGCCACGGCTTGTAACAGCGGGTGCACCAAGACGAACGCCGCTTGTAACAAATGGGCTTTGTGGGTCGTTGGGGATTGTGTTTTTGTTTGCGGTGATGCCAACTTCGTCAAGGTTGTGTTCAACCTCTTTACCTGTAAGGCCTTTCTTTGAAAGGTCAACAAGCATAAGATGGTTGTCTGTACCGCCTGAAATGATATCAATACCAAGGCTCATAAGCTCGTCGCAAAGAGCTGCGGCATTCTTTTTAATCTGCTGCTGATATTCCTTGAATTCGGGCTTAAGAGCCTCGCCAAAGCAAACTGCTTTTGCAGCAATAACGTGCATAAGCGGTCCGCCCTGATTTCCGGGGAATACAGCCTTGTTTATCATCTGTGCGTACTTTTCCTTGCAAAGGATAAGACCGCCACGGGGTCCGCGAAGAGTTTTGTGGGTTGTGGTGGTCACAAAGTCTGCATAAGGCACAGGACTTGGATGAAGACCTGCAGCAACAAGACCTGCAATGTGTGCCATATCAACCATCAGGTATGCACCAACCTCGTCAGCAATCTCACGGAATTTTGCAAAGTCAATTTCTCTTGCATAAGCACTTGCCCCTGCAATAATGAGCTTTGGCTTATTTTCGATTGCAAGCTGACGAAGCGCATCATAATCTATACGGTGTGTAACAGGGTCAACACCATAGGGTACAACGTTGAAATATTTACCTGAAACGTTAACGGGTGAACCATGGCTTAAATGTCCGCCGTGGGCAAGGTTCATACCAAGATATGTGTCGCCGGGCTCCATTACTGCAAAGAATACAGCAAAGTTTGCCTGTGCGCCTGAATGTGGCTGAACGTTAGCAAATTCTGCACCGAAAAGCTTCTTTGCACGTTCTCTTGCCAGGTCCTCAATGATATCAACATATTCACAGCCGCCGTAGTAACGCTTGCCGGGATAGCCCTCGGCGTATTTGTTTGTAAGGGGTGTACCCATTGCTTCCATAACGGCAGGGCTTACGAAGTTTTCTGATGCAATAAGCTCAATCTTGCTTCTCTGTCTGCCAATTTCCTTTTCTATGGCAGCCGCAACCTCGGGGTCGGTTTTCTTAACGTGTTCTAATTCAAACATTGAATTTCCTCCTATGGTTTACAAAATTACTTTTTTGTTATATAATATAGACATACATTGTTATTTTATCAAAGAATAATACATTTTTCAAGGGGTTATATAAAAATGATTGAAAATATTAAGGAAAAAAGGCAAAGAGCTGAAAAAATAATCGAAATTTTTGAAAATGAATATCATGATGCCGATTGTACGCTTGATTACAAGTCACCACTTCAGCTGCTTATTGCAACTCAGCTGGCTGCTCAATGCACAGATGCACGGGTGAATATGGTGACCCCCGCCCTTTTTGAACGGTTTAAAACCGTTCAGGAATTTGCTGATGCTGATGAAGCAGAGCTTTCGGAATATATCCGCTCAACGGGGTTTTTCCGAAACAAGACAAAAAATATTATAGCTTGCTGCAAAAAGCTGATTTCTGATTTCGGCGGCGAGGTTCCAAAAACAATGGACGAGCTTTTGACACTACCTGGTGTGGGAAGAAAGACCGCAAATCTTGTGTTGGGGGACATCTTTGGTGTGCCGGGGATTGTGGTTGACACACACGCAGGCAGGCTTTCACGCAGAATGGGTTTTACAAAAAACACCGACCCGTTTAAGGTTGAAATGGATTTGCTTAAAATAATTCCAACTGAAAAGCAAATGCAGTTTTGCCATCAGCTTGTATTCCACGGCAGAAAATATTGTGATGCCCGAAAGCCAAACTGCACAGACTGCCCCGTAAAGGAAGTATGCCCTAAACTTTTGTAGTCCACAAGAAAAATAATTTTTACACGGTCGGAGAAGACTTAAGGAAACGTTAACAGTGAAGATGTAATAATAAAAAATCCGTACACATTTTGTGTACGGATTTTTTGGAAGAACCGAATAGGTTAAGATGCCATATATTTTTAGTGAAATATCTCGCTTTGCTCGATATGAAATAATTTACTGCGTAAATTGTGAAATAAAAAACTAAAGTTTTCTGTGAAATAAAATACGCCTTTAACATTTGCGAAGCAAATATTTCACAGCGAAGCCATTTCACATTGCGTAGCAATATTTCACTAGCCGCAAGGCGAATTTCATTGAAAAAAGCACCGACAAAATCGATGCTTTTTTCTGGTGGAGGGAGATGGATTCGAACCATCGAAGCGAGACGCAACAGATTTACAGTCTGCCCCCTTTGGCCACTCGGGAACCCCTCCAAATAATGGAGCTGGTGATGGGACTCGAACCCGCAACCTGCTGATTACAAATCAGCTGCTCTGCCAATTGAGCTACACCAGCTTACGCAATATTTATGCTGCCGTTTCCCGGTCAGCACAAACTATATTAACACAAAATAAACAGCTTGTCAACACTTTTTTAAAAAAATTTTAAAATATTTTTATTTACGTAGGAATATCATTGTATTGGTGATGAAAATGCTGAATTATGTATGGGGCGGAATGATACTTGTATCACTGCTTGTTGCAATTTTTACGGGAAATACCGAAACGGTTACGGGCGGTGCCCTTGACGGGGCAAAAGCCGCTGTTGAAACTTGTATTGGGCTTCTTGGCAGTATGTGTCTTTGGACAGGTCTTGCGCAAATTGCACGGGACTCGGGCTTGGTGGGCATTTTTGCAAAGCTGATGCAGCCTGTTACAAAAATTCTTTTTCCAAAGCTGAAGCCGGATTCGCCTGCACTAAGGGCCATTGTTCTTAATATGGTTGCTAATCTGCTTGGTATGGGCAATGCCGCAACACCCTTGGGCATTTCTGCAATGAAGGAGCTTGATAAATTGAACCGTCATAAAGCGTCAGCAAGTGATGAGATGTGTATGTTTGTTGTTATAAACACAGCATCAATTCAGCTTATACCCTCAACTGTGATTGCGCTTCGGCAGATGTATGGCTCGGCTGCTCCGTCAGAAATCATTGTGCCGGTGTGGATATGCAGCATCGGTGCAGTTTTAGTGGGGGTAATCTCGGCAAAAATCTTTCAGAAGAGGTCGCGGCTTTTATGAAAATGATTTCGGTTATGGCAGTTCCCCTTATGATAGGTCTTATTGTGGGATTCGGTCTTTTTAAACGCGTAAATGTATACGACAGCTTTGTGGCAGGGGCAAAGGAGGGGGCAGAAAATATGCTTCAGATAATTGCTCCTCTTGTGGGACTTATGGTGGGGATTTATATGCTTCGCACATCAGGGGTTTTGGATATACTGACAGGCTTGTTAAGGACTGTGTTTGAATTTTTGAAAATCCCTGCTGAGGTACTTCCGCTTGCTCTTTTAAGACCCGTTTCGGGCAGTGGCTCGGTTGCCATTGTAAATGATATTTTTAAGAATTTCGGACCTGACAGCCTGATAGGAAAAACTGCCTCGGTAATGATGGGGTCAACTGAAACCACGTTTTATACCATAGCGGTTTATTATGGTGCGGTGGGAATAAAAAAGCACCGTCACACCCTGAAATCGGCACTTTTTGCAGACCTTTCAGGGATGCTCCTTGCGGTGTGGGCGGTGAGGATTTTTCTGCTTTGAAAATGTATTTTTTGCTTGCATATAAAAGTAATTTGTGGTAGAATTGATTTTATCAAAGATGAAATCAATGAATAGTGAAAAATGAATAATGAAAAATTAAGGAACAAATGCTACGCATTTGAATTAAAAAAAATCGCAAGGCGATTTTTAACTAAATTATTCATCATTCATTATTAATTATTCATTTTATCGAGTGGCATCTAAATCGTTCACTGATTTTAAGAGAAAATAACTAATTTGGAAAGAATGGTAAAAATGATAAACAATAGTATTGATAAGTTAATATCGTATGGACTACTCACCGGTCTTATAAAAGAAAGTGATGCAGTGTATGTAAGAAATAAAATTCTTACAAAACTTGGGATTGTTGATTATGAGGCAACAAATGAAAAGTGCGAAACAGTTTGTGAGTTAAGTAAAATACTAAATGATATTACTGATTATGCTGTAGGAAATTGTATAATTGAAGATAGTATCATATACAGAGATATATTTGATACCGAAATTATGGACATACTAACACCTTATCCGTCAACAGTCATTAGTGAATTCAAGAAAAAATATGAAATAAGTCCTAAAGAAGCGACTGATTATTACTATAAATTTTCTTGCGATAGCAACTATATTCGCAGAGATAGGATTGAGAAGGATATAAAGTGGACAATAGATTCTGAGTATGGCGAAATAGAAATAACTATTAATTGTTCAAAACCAGAAAAAGACCCAAAAGTAATAGCAGCGGCTAAACTTCAAAAACAATCTTCATATCCTAAATGTCAGCTTTGTGTTGAAAATGAGGGATTTGGTGGTAGAATAAACCACCCAGCACGGCAAAATCATAGAATTATTCCCATTCAAATTTGCGGAGAACAGTGGGGATTTCAATATTCTCCTTATGTATATTATAACGAGCATTGCATTCTTCTTAATGCAATGCATACTCCAATGGTGATTGATAGATCCGTGTTTTCGAAATTACTTGATTTTATCAGACAATTCCCACATTATATTATCGGTTCTAACGCAGATTTACCAATTGTTGGCGGTTCTATTTTGACACATGAACATTTTCAGGGTGGCAATCATATTTTTTCAATGCATAAAGCTGAAAGCGAAAAGTTCTATGATATAAAAGGTTTTGAAGATGTTGAAGTGAGTCGCTTAAAATGGCCAATGTCAGTTATCAGATTAAAGAGTGAAAATGAGAATAAGATTATTGAATTATCAAACAAGATATTGACAAGTTGGAGAGAATATTCAGATGAAGAGGCATTTATCTATGCTGAAACAAATGGTGAACCACATAATACCATAACACCTATTGCAAGTATGCAAGATGATAAATTTGTTATGGATTTGGTTTTGAGGAATAATATTACAACAGACGAGCATCCACTGGGAGTATATCATCCCCATGCAGAGCTACATCATATAAAAAAAGAGAATATAGGACTAATCGAGGTTATGGGGCTTGCTGTTCTTCCGTCAAGACTTGTTGAAGAGATGGATGCTGTCGCAAAAGCAATTGTAAATGACGAAGATATGAACAATAATGTAAAAACTGCTTTACATAAAGAATGGGCAGATGTTTTAAGAAGTAAATATGATGACTTTAATAGTGAAAATGTTGATGACATCATAAAGCAGGAGATAGGTAAGGTATTTGTTAATATTCTTGAACACGCCGGAGTATATAAAAGAGATACATATGGTATGATAGCATTTGATAAGTTTATAGAACAAATATAAGGAGGCCATCAATGTCGATAATTAAAAAGGAGTTTGGTGAATATAAAGGTCGGGTCGTTCATTCATATATACTCACAAACAATAACGCTTTAGAGATCGAAATACTTACCTTTGGAGGAATCATCAGACGCTTGGTTTATAAGGGAATAGATGTTGTTCTTGGAAGAAATAATATGGAGGAATATTCTAAAAATAAAGGATATTTTGGTGCAATAATCGGTAGGAATTCTAACAGGATAGAAAATGCACGAATTTGCTTAGGAGATGCCATCTATGAGTTGGCGAGAAATGATAATAATAACAATCTTCACGGTGGAGATGAAGGTTTTGACAAAAAGATATGGGATGCTACAGAAATAGATGGTGTTGAGCCAGAACTCATTTTAGAATATATAAGCCCTGATGGAGAGGAAGGATTTCCCGGAGAGGTAAGAGTAAAGGTTAGTTATAAGCTTACAGAGAATGATTCTATCGTAATACGTTATCAAGGGATAAGTAATTTAGATACTGTTCTTAACATGACAAATCATACATACTTCAATTTAAATGGTCATAACTCAGGGGTAATAGATGGGCATAAGTTTTGCCTTGACAGTGATTTTTATACACCCAATAATAGTGAATGTGTGCCGACTGGTGAAGTATTAAGTGTTAAGGGAACGACATTTGATTTGGATAACAGAATTCTTGGAGATTGTTTTTTGTCTAATCACGAGCAAATACGGATGTTTGGTGGTTTTGACCATAACTTTGTGTTAAATGGAAGAGGCTATAGAAAAGTTGCAACTCTTACTGGAGATAAAACTGGTATATCTATGGAAATATATACAGACCAAATTGGTATGCAGATTTATTCAGGCAATGTGATAGAAGAATGTCGTGTGTGTAAAGATGGTGCTATTTATGGTAAGCATCATGGAATTTGTTTTGAAACTCAAAGTTTTCCAAATAGTATCAATACTTATCACTTCCCAAGTGTAGTGTTAAAAAGGGGAGAAAGATACGATACTGTGACTTCATTTAAATTTATATAAGAGGGATGTGGCTGATGTGAAAGTTGAGGAAATGAAGAAAATATTTTTAGAAGTTTATGGCGGCGATGATTCAGACCTTCGTGTTTTTGAGTCTCCGGGAAGAGTTAACTTAATCGGTGAACACATAGACTATTGTGGTGGATGCGTAATGCCTGCTGCACTTACAATGAAGACAACAATTGTTGCTAGAAAACGAAAGGATAATATTATACGATTAAAAGCAACTGATTTGGATATATTGGTTAAAACTACTATTCCTGAAATGGAAAACCTTAAGGGTAAACTTAAGTGGGGAGATTATCAAATTGGAGTAGCTTTAGAGCTCATACATGCAGGATATGATGTTTGTGGTTGTGATTTATTGTATGATGATACTGTTCCTCATGGTGGAGGTCTTTCATCTTCTGCCGCAATAGAAGTATCAACTGCACTTATGTTTGCTACATTTGCAAATGAGAAATCAGGAAATAAAAAAGATATTGATATGATAGAAATGGCGTTATTATCTCAAAAAGCTGAACATAATTTTATAGATGTAAAATGCGGAATTATGGACCAGTTTGCATCAGCAATGGGAAAAGAAGACCATGCTATATACTTAAACTGTGAAACACTTAAATATGAACATATTCCATTGAAATTAGATGGATATAAAATTGTACTTACAAATACAAATGTAAAACATTCTCTTGGCAACTCAAAATATAATGAGAGACGAAAAGAATGTGAAAAAGGTTTGTTAGCATTAAAAAACGCTATGCCAAACATAAAACAACTTGCTGATGTTACACCTGAATATTTTGAATTACATAAAGACCTTATCACAGATTCAACAGTACAAAAACGAATAAAGCATGTTATATATGAATGCGACAGAGTTAAAAAGAGTGCAGAAGTCTTAAAAAATAACGAAATCGCTAAATTGGGAGAATTAATGAATGAATCTCATAATTCTTTGCAATATGAATATGAGGTTACTTGTCCCGAATTGGATTTTGTGGTACAAGAGGGTCGAAAAATAAAAGGAGTTCTGGGTATCAGAATGACAGGAGCAGGCTTTGGTGGCTGTACTGTTGCAATTATAAATGATGAGGATGTAGATAATTATATCGAAAATGTTGGAAAAGCATTTTCAAAAGAGTTTGGACATGATGCTTCGTTCTATGTCACTCAAATAGGTAATGGCGGAAGAGAAATAAAAAAATAGCAAAATGAAAATGTAATATCATTTTTGCAGATTTGAATGGTAATAAGACATCATTATTCAAACTCGTTATTAGAAACATAACAATTCTTATTCGGTCTATTGAGGCACTTTTGTTTTTGCTTGATAAGCAAAGATTGGGTGATAGATTAGCGAAAACAAAGGTCGTTGATAAATAATTTTTGCCCTAACCTGATCTGAACTATATCAATATGTCGAATTTTGTCGAAAGGATGGGTAGGGGATATATGAGTAGTATAGAAACGGCTTTAGAATTTCTTGCACTTTTAATTATCGGTGTTCTTTTTCTCCTTGCTGGAATTTTCAAATGGAGATTTCCTTCGATATATTGGTTTTTAAGAGAAACAGAATATGGTGAAATCATTAATACGGTAGTGCTGATAATACTGGGAATTTGTGTTTTTGGTGCTGCGTTTGATGTGTTGTTTTAGGAATGTGAATTTTTGAATCTAACTTAACACGAACTTGACACCAAAAATGGTTTGCATCTAAACCTTATGTGTCGCAATTTCCAAATATTATTGGCATCTAAATTAACTTGACAAAATCATAGAATTGATTTTGTCATAATTCAAACAAAAGAAAGGAGCATACAGGCGTGAAAGAGGAATACAAAACAGTCTTAAAAGATGCAAGTGCCGAGCTGGTCGAAAAGCGTTCGCGGTTTATTGCAAGTGTAAAGCCTGTACGCACCGAAAGCGAGGCTCTTGAATTTTTGGAAGCCTTAAAGAAGAAATACTGGGATGCACGGCATAATGTGTATGCTTATGTAATTGAAGAGAATAATATTCAAAGATACAGTGACGATGGCGAGCCAGCAGGGACGGCGGGTGTGCCTGTGCTTGATATTATAAAAAAAGAGGGGTTAAGCAACCTGATTGTTGTGGTTACCCGTTATTTTGGCGGAATCCTTCTTGGCACAGGCGGACTTGTGCGTGCATATTCAAAATCTGCAAAAATGGGTGTTGATGCGGCACAGCCTGTTACAATAACCCTTTGCCGTGAGGTTGTGCTTAGTTGCGATTACACACTTTTGGGCAGAGTTCAAAGCGAATGTGCGGCTTCTGGATTTACTGTCTGCGACACTGCTTATGCTGATGATGTAAAAATCAGCCTTCTTGTGCCGACGGGCAAGGTTGAACGTTTTACAAAGGATATATTTGATAAGACCAATGGCAAAATCGGTATTGAACTGGGTGAAACCGGGTACAATCAGATATAAATATTATAAAAATCCAATAGATTGTATTTTTTACTTGCTTTTAGGGACAATATATGGTATAATACTTAATTGGAAAAGATTGTGAACATAAAATTGATTTAACAGATACATTTTTATACCAAAGAAAAGAAAACGGTGGGTGAAAAAATGGAAAAGTACGTTATACTTGGCGGTGCAAGCCTTTGCGGCGAGGTTGAAATCAGCGGAGCCAAAAATTCGGCAGTTGCACTGATTGTGGCAGCACTTATGGTAAAGGACGTTTGTGTTATTGAAAACGTTCCTGCTGTCAGTGACACCTATGTTTTGATGGATATTGTTTCTCAGCTTGGCGGCAGTGCTGAGTTTATTGATAAGGGCGTTCTCCGAATTGACGCAACCAATTTAAATAAATATGAAGCACCATATGAGATGGTCAGCAAAATCCGTGCTTCGTCATATCTTATGGGTGCACTTCTTGGCAGATTCGGCAAGGCTCGTGTTGCAATGCCGGGGGGCTGTGATTTTGGTGTAAGACCTATTGACCTTCATCTTAAGGGCTTTGAGGCTCTTGGTGCAAACTGTGAGGTTGAATATGGTCTTGTTGACATCAAGTCCGAGGGGCTTGCTGGTGCAGGAATATATATGGACAAGGTTTCGGTTGGTGCAACCATAAACGTTATGATGGCGGCGTGCATGGCAAGCGGACAGACCGTTATTGAAAATGCTGCAAAGGAACCTCATATCGTTGATGTTGCCAACTTCTTAAACAGTATGGGTGCAAACATCAAGGGTGCAGGTACGGATGTTATAAAAATCAAGGGTGTTGAAACACTGCACGGCGGAACATACACTGTTATCCCTGACCAGATTGAAGCCGGAACATTTATGATTGCAGCTGCGGCAACACGGGGTGATGTTCTTATAAAAAATGTAATACCAAAGCATCTTGATTCGATTTCGGCAAAGCTTTTGGAAATGGGTGTTGAGGTTGAGGAATATGACGATTGTGTCAGAATAAACGCGGCAGGCAAAAATCTTAAAAAGATAAACTTTACCACAATGCCTTATCCGGGATTTCCCACAGACCTTCAGCCACAGATGCTTACACTTCTTGCGTCTATTGAGGGCACAAGCATTGTTACCGAGAATGTATGGGACAATCGCTTTAAATATGTTGACGAGCTTAAACGTATGGGGGCAAAAATTACCGTTGACGGCAGATGTGCGGTTGTTGAGGGCGGAGGACGTCTTACCGGCTCGCCCGTTTCGTCAACTGACCTTCGTGCGGGTGCGGCACTTGTGATTGCCGGACTTATGGCAGACGGGGTCAGCGAAATTTACAACCTCAACTACATTGACCGTGGGTATGAGGATTTTGAGCAAAAGCTCCGCAGTATTGGTGCACAGATTACACGTCGCAAAAACGGCGAAAAGATGCATACTGTTGTTACCGCATAACAGAGAATTTAAAATGCCGCATCAAATAATTTTGGTGTGGCATTCATTTTACATATTATATATTGAGGAGAAATAACTGTGTCTGAATTAAAGCTTTGTCCGCTGCGTAGCAGCAGCAAGGGCAACTGTACAATTGTATTTTCGGGAGAGATTCGTATTCTTGTAGATTGCGGAATAAGCGGCAAGGCTTTGGAAGAATGTCTTTCGGCGGCAGGTTTAAAACCTGATTCTCTCAATGCGATATTAATTACTCATGAGCATTCGGACCACATTAAGGGTGTCGGAGTTGTTTCGAGGAAGTATGATATTCCCGTATTTGCAAACAGCCGCACCTGGCAGGCAATGAAGACTCAGCTTGGCAAAATAAGTGATAAAAATGTTTGTATATTCGAAACGGGAAAAACCTTTGATATAAATGGGATAAATGTAAAAGCATTTCATACCTCTCACGATGCGGCAGAGTCGGTGGGTTACATATTTGAGAAAAGCGGCGAAAGGGTTGCTGTTGCAACCGACACGGGCAAGCTTACCGACGAGATAAAAGATGCGCTTTTGGGATGTCACACTGTGCTTATAGAGGCAAACTATGATGAGAATATGCTTGATATCGGACCGTACCCTTATGATTTGAAACGACGCATCAAGGGTAGCTGCGGACATCTTTGCAATGACGTATGTGGTCAGCTTGCAAGGTTGCTTATTGAAAACGGGACTAAAAGGATTTTTCTTGGGCATTTGAGTGAAGAAAATAATTTTCCTCAGCTGGCTCTTAAAACTGTTGAAAACTGTCTTTCGGATTGTGTTACAGCAACAGAAAAATTCAGGCTTGCGGTGATAACAAAAGAGGGAAGAATTTTGGAAAGTTAAAAAAATCCGCACGAATTTGTGTACGGATTTTCGGCAAGGCAGAATGAAATATCTCGCTTTGCTCGATATGAAATAATCCTAACGGATTATGA
>JAZRJL010000085.1:0-14139 GCA_045645805.1 Clostridia bacterium
GCAATGCTGAAACTGCAAACGGGAGTACCGCTGCCGGTGTGTCTCAGCTCGGGGTCGCGAGTCAGTCTGCCCATCAAAATCGCTTTGTTAATCATAAGCAATCTCGCTTTCTATGCATCATGTGCATAATTATTTCTCTTCTTTTTTGATGACAATGTTTCTGAGTATGCCGTCTGTAATGCCGAATACACGCTCAAGCTCTGCGGGGAAGTCTGCCTTTGAAGCAAAGTTCACCAAAACGTAGTAGCCTTCAGCCACATCATCGATAGGATAAGCCAATCTTCTGCGTCCCCATTCGTCAACGCTTTCGATTGTGCCGTTAGCTTCTATCAATGACTTAAACTTATCAACGAGAGCGGTTGTTTCTTCTTCGCTTTTGTTAGCGTTGATAACGAACAATGTCTCGTACTTGTTGATAACTTCAACCATTTTTTTCACCTCCTTATGGACTTTGACTTTTGCCAATGGCAAAAGTAAGGATTTTACTAACCGAATAATTATAATATATATTTTTTCAAATGTCAAGCAATTTTCTTTAAAATTTCCTTTATTTTCTAAAGAATTATGTTTTTCAGTCTTTTATTCCCAAAAGCTTTGCTGCGTTTTTAAAATAAATCTTCTCTTTATCCGCAACGGAAAGGTCAAGACTTTCGATAAGCCGCATTTGCCACGATGGTCTGTGCCACGGCATATCCGAACCAAACAGAAGTCTGTCCGGTGTGTGAATTTCTACAATTCTTTGTGCAAAAGCTTTTGGAATGTTTCCATAACCAAAGGAAGTGTCAAACCATATACCGTCATTACCTGCAAGATGCTTTAAAACCTCGGCACCGCAGCTCCAACCGCCCCAATGCGCCGCAACAACAGGTGAATCAAACCACTTAAGTGCATTTAATAGGTTTTCAGGCATACAGTGAAAGGGTAGGTCAAAACCGATATCGTAACCTGAATGAAATACCGTAATCAAACCAAGCTGAGAGATTTTTTTGTATATTGGCTTCATTTTTTCGTCATCAACAAAAAAATTCTGGTATTCGGGGTGCAGCTTTACTCCTTTCAGACCTAAGGCTTTTATTCGTTCAAGTTCAAAAAGTGCGTCGGCTGCGTCGGGATGTATTGAGCCAAAACCAATAAAGCAGTTTTCTTTGTTAAGCTCAGCTGCAAAGTCGTTGACGTTTTTTTGTTGTGCGGGGTTAGTTGCAATCTGCAAAACCACCGAAACATCGACTTGGTCACATTTCATCTCGCTGTATAGCGAGGAGGTTGTTCCGTCGGTTTGAGGGTCAAGTCCGCCTGAGGAATGTGCCAGTGATAAAATTGCCCTTTCGGCAATTCTGTCGGGAAAGGCGTGTGTGTGAAAATCTATAATCATATGTTTGGACCTCCATATATCTCTTAATCAATATTATATATATTATTGCAAAAAAATCAAACATAAATTTTTGTTATAAGCATATAATTTAAGATAAATTACAAAGGGATTGATAAAATGCGAAGATTAGTGTGCTTGTGGCTTATGCTTTTTTTAATTCCTGTTTTTGCGGGAATGCTGCATAGGGTAGGGACAGTAAAGAATGTTAAAAGAACAGAAAAACAGCAAAATATTAAAATTACATACCTTGATACGGCTGAAAATAAAGTGAAAAAGATTGAGCTTGAGGATTATCTTGTGGGGGTTCTTGCGGCGGAGATGCCTGCCGAATATCATATTGAGGCATTAAAGGCACAGGCGGTTGCGGCAAGAAGTTACATTTTAAAAAAGACAGAAGTTGAAAACTCAGACCATAAAAATGCTGATGTTTGCAACAATCCACAGCATTGCAAGGGGTATATTGACGAAAAAGAGGCAAGAAAGCGTTGGAATGACAAAAAAGAAGATGAATATATAAAAAAGCTGAAAAATGCGGTAGATGAAACCTGCGGTGAATATATGATTTATGATGGAGAAACAGTTGAGGCATTCTTTTTTGCACGCAGCGGTGGCAGAACGGAAAATTCAAAGGATGTATGGGGCGAGGAGAAGGAATACCTTAAATCTGTTGAGAGCGAGGGTGATTTGAAGCATCCGCAGCTTTATGAAGAAAAAAGCTTTTCAAACGAAGATGCACGAAACAAGCTTTTTACCCTTAATAACAAAATTGAAAGGTCTGACACGCCTTTAAGTGTTGCGGCAATAAGCCGAACGGAGGGTGGTTCAGTAAATAAAATTCTGATAGAAGATTGTGCTTTCAGTGGAAATGAGATAAGGGCAGTATTTGGATTAAGGTCTGCAAATTTCACTGTAAGGACAACGCAAAAGGAACTTATATTTAAAACGGCAGGCTACGGTCATGGTGTTGGAATGAGTCAGTACGGGGCAAATTATATGGCAGAAAACGGGAAGAATTATACAGAAATTTTGTCGCATTATTATTCAAATATACAAATTGCAAGGAAATAGGGAAAAATATCTTTTCTAAACCGAGGTTTTGTGGTAGAATATCAAAAAGGTTTATGCCCTTTTTGAAAGAACTTTTTTGAGGAAGGACGAAAATTTATGAAAACAGTTATTACTTTAGGGCGTCAGCTTGGCTCAAACGGCAAGATTATCGGAAAAAAGCTTGCTGAAAAGCTTGGGTATAAGTTTTATGATAAAGATCTTATTGCACGGGTTGCAAAAGAAAGCGGACTCAGTGAAAATCTGTTTGATGAAATGAATGAAAAGCCTACAAGCAGTTTGCTTTATTCGCTTGTAATGGGCGTTCAGTCAAGTAAAGGACTTTATTATCATTACAATGATATGCTTAATGGAGACAACCTTTTTAAAATTCAGGCAGATTTAATAAAGAAGATTGCGGCTGAAGGTCCGTGTATAATTGTGGGCAGATGTGCAGACTATATTCTACGGGAAAATCCTAATTTGATAAAGCTGTTTCTTTATGCTGATACACAGGAGCGTGTTAAAACCCTTATGGCGCGTGACGGTATGAGCGAAAAGGAAGCACAAAGTGCGGTAAACAAGGCGGATAAACGCCGTGCAAATTATTATAATTTTTATACAAATAACACATGGGGATATGTGAATAACTATAACCTGTGTCTTGATACAGCATCGCTTTCAATAGAGGATAGTGTAGATTTCCTTTATAACTATGTTAAGGAAAAGGAAAAAGGTTTTGAAGAATAAAAAAAGTGCATACAAGTTACCCCTTTTTGATATATATTCAAAAAGGGGTGACTTTTTTTGAAAAAGCAAAATGTATTGCGAAGCACGGCTTATCTGATGCTTTCGGGGTTTATTGCAAAAACTGTGGACTTTGTGTTCAGGGCATATTACTCTCAACGATTGGGCGGCGAGGGACTTGGTATTCTTTCGCTGTGTTTTGCGGCACATAGTATAATGCTTAATATTTCAAGCGGGGGAATAGGTGTTGCGATTTCAAAGCTTGTGTCCGAGCAGCTTTTGAAAAAGGAAGACGGCAAAGCCAGGATGACAATGAGTGTTGCCTTGGGTCATACGGCTGTGACAAGTATTGCGGTTGCGGCGGCTGTGGCTTTGGGGGCAGAGTATATAGCAGGGAACTTTCTTAAGGAATCCAGAGGCGCGATGTGTTTAGTATACATTTCGCCCAGTATAATTTTTATGGGAATTTCATACTGTATAAAAGGTTATTTTTATGCGGCAAGGCGGGTTTTTCCGCCGGCATCGTCGGAGTTTTTAGAGCAACTTGTTAAAATTTCTGTTATAAGCTTTCTGCTTTTAAAGTGGCTTCCTTTAGGTATCGAAAAGGGTTGCGAAGCAGTTTGTCTTGGTCTAAGCGTAGGTGAATTTTGTTCCTGTCTGTACCTGCTAATTTTCTATGCCGCAGAGCAAGGTAAAAGAAGAATTACAGAGTATAACAGATTTAAACTATATACGGATATAGTTAGAATTTCAGTGCCCGTTTCAATGTCTGCACTTGCGATGTCCTTTTTGAGACTTCGTGAAGATGTTCTGGTTATTTCGTCTTTAAAAAAGTCGGGTATGGAACACAAAAACGCCCTTCGGATTTACGGAAATATAAAGGGGATGATTATGCCCATTATTATTTTCCCGCTGACGTTGCTTTCGTCGTTTTTTACCATGCTGGTACCTGAAATTTCAAGAGCGTGTTCCATGGAAAGCAAGGTGCGGCTCAAAACGCTTATTTCAAAAATATACAGATTTTGCACAACCCTTGGTTTTGCAGCAATGTGTGTTTTCCTGATTTTTTCAACAAATCTTGCTAAGTTGGTATACTCGGCACCTGAAATTTCGGATTGGCTTAAGGCGGTCAGCATATTTGTTCCGTTTATGTTTATGGATTCTGTTTCTTCGGGCATTCTCAACGGAATGGGCAAGCAGACCTCGTTGCTTATGCACGGAATCAGTGATTCTATAATAAGAATTATTCTTGTTTGGGTTTTGGTACCGCAGTATGGAATAAATGCGTTTTTAATGGTAATTGCTGTAAGCAATATATTCACCTGTACCCTTACTGTGACCAAGGTGCTCAAAAGTGCAGGTATGAGCTTTCGGGTGTTCGGTTGGGGGATAAAGCACCTGATTTGTTCGGCGGTAACCATTTATACGATACAAGGTTTATTTGCAGGTCTTGCAGAGGGGAATTTTAAAAAGACAATATTTGGAATTTGCCTTACGGCAGGGCTTTACATCCTTTGGGCGGGTGCGCTTGAAAAGAACACACGAAGTGATATGGGGTGGTTAATGAGGCGCACTTTTTTGTCGTAACAAATATGTTATATGCATCTAAAAAAAGAACTTTTTTCTTAAGATTTGTATTTTGAAATATAACAGTAACAGTGTTGTAACAAACTTTGTATGAGTTGTAGGATAATTAAAGTTGTTTTTCTACATTTTTCAAAAAAGAAATTCGGCATTTCACTTGAAATATCGAATTTTTTTGTGTATAATGTAAAATGTATAAAGGGGGCATAGCAAAATTTCACAAATGCTTAGTCTTTTATAACAAAAAAACATAAAAATTTTATTCAATTTACGGAAGGATAGGTATGAAAAAGCTTTTAAGTAAAACAGTACAAATTGTCTTGTTTGCGGCATATATCCTTTCGGCTGTTTGTGTAAATTCTTTTGCTGCAGATTTTCCGGATATGCCCAGAACACATAAAAATTTTATGGCAGTTGACAGCCTTGTGGAACTTGGTGTGATTGCCGGATATGATGACGGAAGCTTTAAGCCTGAACGTGAAATTACCCGTACCGAGTTTTGTGCATTGATGGCACGTACCCTTGGCTATAACAAGGATACATATAAAGCGGACGAGCTGCCGTTTACAGATGTTCCTGATGAATACTGGGGTATTGATTATATTTCCTTTTGCTTTGAGCTTGGTCTTGTAAACGGAATGGGCAATGACGAGTTCTGGCCTGCGGCAAAGGTTACGGTTGAGCAGGCGACCAAAATGGCGGTATGTGCCATTGAAAAGGAAGCCGAAGCTCAAAAGCATCAGGGCGACAAGTGGTATTCGGGTTATGTAAGAGTGGCTGAAATCTATGATTTGTTCTATAAGATAAGCCCTGAATTCGGGAAAGCTGCTGTTCGTGGTGATATTGCTCAGCTTGTATACAATATGATCGAGTCGGGATTGACAAAGTCATATGAAAGCGAGCCTGAACGTGAGCCTGATGAAGATGAAGAAGAAAAGCTTCCACAGGAAGACGAGGGGTTTATTGATGATGGTGAAAACGGCGAAAATTTTGAATCTTCAAAGAAACCTGAATCTGAAGAAGAGGAAAGCGACATTCCGCCTGAAATTCTTGCTGCCTACAGAGAGAAGGATGTTCTTGATATAAAAACAATTCTGATTGATGCAGGGCACAATTACAAGGGTTTTGATACAGGTGCTGAAAACAAGGACCTTGATCTTAAGGAGGAGCTCATAACCTGGCAGATTGCAGACAAACTAAGATATCTTCTTGAGGATATGGGTTATGCAGTAGTTATGACCCGTGACAACATTACTGACAGTATTGCAAATACGTCTGTAATCGACAGCCTTTCTGCACGAGTGGAGCTTGCACATCACAGCCTTGCGGATTTGTATATTTCAATTCATTGTAATGCAGGAGGCGGATCAGGGACAGAGGTGTATTGTTTCAGCAAAAGTAGCTATGCGGGCACTTTTGCTGAAATTGTGCAAAAAAATATTACCCAAAGTACCGGACTTTATGACCGTGGTGTAAAGACGGCAAAATATTATGTTATACAAAATACACTGATGCCTGCAATTCTGATTGAAACAGGGTTTATTGATAACCCTAAGGACGTTGAAATCATTTCAACAGACAGCGGACAGAGCCTTATTGCAGAAGCTGTCGCGGCGGCAGTTGTCGAGTATGATGCTCTTCAGCCGAAGGATATAAAGCAGCCTAATTATGAGACGGTACAGGAAGAGGAAGTACAAAATGAATAAAAAACCGGAATTGCTTGCACCTGCAGGCAGTCTTAGTAAATTAAAAATAGCAATAACCTATGGCGCAGATGCTGTTTATGTGGGTGGTGAAGAGTTTTCTCTTAGGGTTGCTGCAGAGAATTTTTCTGTTACGGAGCTGAAAGAGGGAGTTGAATTTGCCCACGAAAGGGGCAAAAAGGTATATCTTACTGCAAACATAATTCCTCACAACGAGGATATTGACCAATACGAAAAGTTTCTTAAGGAGTACATTACAACAGGGATTGATGCGATAATTGTTTCTGATTTGGGGATGTTTCAGTTGACACGGGAGATTGCTCCAAAGCTTGAAATTCACGTCAGCACTCAGGCAAACAATGTAAACTACAAAAGTGCCGAAAGCTGGTACAAAATGGGTGCAAAAAGGGTTATTCTTGCAAGGGAGATGTCCTTTGAAGAAATTTCTGAAATAAGAAACCGCACTCCTGAGGGTCTTGAACTTGAAGCCTTTGTTCATGGTGCGATGTGTATTTCATATTCAGGCAGATGCTTGCTCAGCAACTATATGACAAACCGTGACAGTAATTTGGGTGCTTGCTCTCATCCCTGCAGATGGAAATACCATCTTGTTGAGGAAACCAGACCGGGCGAATATATGCCGGTATTTGAAAATGACAGAGGTACATTTATCTACAACTCAAAAGACCTTTGTATGGTCGAGCACATAGACAAGCTTATTAAAAGCGGTCTTGACAGCTTTAAAATCGAGGGTAGAGTAAAGACAGAGTATTACCTTGCAACCGTTGTCAAGGCATATCGTGAAGCAATAGATGCATATTTTGAAAACCCTGAAGACTTTAAGGTTGACACCGAATGGCTTGAAGAAATTAAAAAGGTAAGTCATCGTGATTATACAACGGGATTTTTCTTTGGTAAGCCTGACGGAAACGAGCAGAATTATAAAACAAGCTCTTATATAAGAAACTACGAGCTTTTGGGTATTGTTGAAAGCTATGACGAAAAGACAGGACTTCTTTCGGTAATTCAGAAAAATCGTTTTTTTAAAGGCTCTGAGGTGGAATTTTTAAGACCTCACGGCAAATTCATAAAGCATACAATTGAGTATATGGAAGATGAAGACGGCAACGAGCTTGAGGTTGCAAACAGGCCTCAAAGCATTGCCAGAATAAAATTTAACACACCCCTACAGCGCGATTCAATGATGCGTGGGGAAAGAGAAAACACAGTAAAATAATTAAATTTCAATATAATTTCATAATGGAGGTACAAACAAATGAAATTAACACAAAGAGTTTTGGCAACATTAGTAGCGGTTGTATTTGTGCTGACCAGCTTTGTGACTGTTCCAAGCTTTGCTGCATTCACAGATTTGACAGAATCAGACAACAGCTACGAAGCAGTAAACGTTCTCAATAAACTGGGCGTTATCAATGGTTATGATGATGGCAGCTTTAAGCCTTTAAATAACGTAACCCGTGCAGAGTTTACAGCTATGCTGCTCAGAACACGTGGTATGGGCAATGTTGGTTCAACAAGTCTTGAAAACCCGCCCTTCCCCGATGTAGTATCATCAGATGTATCATGGGCTATTGCAAACATCCGTACAGCACGTGAACTGGGTATAATCAACGGCTATGATGACGGTACATTTAAACCCAACAACAACGTATCATACGAAGAAGCAGTCAAGATGATTGTTTGTGCTTTGGGTTACGGCGAGATGGGTAGTGAGGGTGCATTCTGGTATTCAAAGTACCTTATGACAGCAAAATCCCTTGGCTTCCTTGATGGTGCCGGTGGTGCGGTTGCTACACCTGCAACCCGTGCAACCATTGCTAGCATGCTTTACAACTGTCTTGAAGTGAAATTGGCAGAGAATAATGCAATTACAGACAAGACAATCCTTGAAAATGATTTGAATCTTACCAAAAATGTAGGTTATATTTCATCAAATCCTCAAATTAGTTTGTCAAAGCCTGATGCGAATCTTCGTGATGATGAGGTCGAAATTACAGTTGGTAATGTTGCAGCTACATACAAGGTAGATGACAATTCAAAGTATAATGATATGCTTGGTGCACAGATTGAATTCTACTATCAGAATGATCTTAACAGTGGTCTAAAGCATCTTATTCTTGCAACTGTAAAGAACAGTATAACTGTTAAGGTTGATGCAGATTCACTTCAGGGCGGTTCAACAAGCGGAATAAGTTATTTAAAGAGTGAGGATGCAAAAAAAGAAACAACATTAAGTATTGCTTCAAACAGCGTTGTTGTATACAATGAAAAGCTTTATGGTGCGGATGCTGAACATAGCACCTTTGCAGCATATTATACCGGCGAGGGACTTCCTCTTGTTGGCGACATGGAATTAATTGACCGTGATGGTGACAATGTTTATGATGTAGTGTTTATAAATGACTATGAGCCATATTTTGTATCATCTGTTACATCTTCTGATTACAAGGTTACAGACAATGCCCTCAGAAACGGACAACAGGTGGTGCTTAACTACAAGACAAACAATATTAGTTTCTACACCCCAAATGGTGCTACAACAAGTTTTAGTGCAATCAAAAAGGGCAGTGTAATTTTTGTGGCTAAAGACAAACATTCCGTAAATGATGCCAAGGTAATCGTTTGCAACGATACAGTTTCAGGCAAAATCACAGCTACAAGCTCATCTAAGGGTGTCACAGTAAATGGAAAAAATTACAAGTTTTCAAATCTTGCTCCTTGGGAAAATTCGTTGGGTGGTTCGCAGACTTTGACAGCTCCTCAGATGGGAGATACCGCAAAATTCTATCTTGATTTGAGCGGAAGGGTTATTTGGTATGACAAGACAGAAGCTGCATCAAATCAGCAGTATGGATATGTTACAGGTGCGAGGTATGACAGCAGTGATTTTGAAGAAAGTGCACTTGTGAACATTGTGACTAAATCAAGCACATCTGGCACAACATATAAAATAACAAGCAAAACCAAATTAAACGGTGCGGTTCCAGTGTCTTTGGCTGAATTTGTAGACTTACTTGATGCAGCAAGCGAGGGTAGCAATGATGTTGCTGTTGCAGATAATGATTTTGAACAGCTTGTAAAATTTACAACCTCAAAAGGAACAGAAATTGAAGAAATCATTACTTATGAAGACAAGTCAGCAGGCGGAGATATTGTAGTTGATAAGCTTTATCGGTATAGCAATATAAGTAAAACAGATGAGTGTGATTATAAGACATCCTCAAAACAATTGGAATTGGGAACAGAAAAAATTTATATAGGTAGTGCGCTGATTTTAAGTACTCCAAGCAACAGCGGTACGGCAGGGAAGTATAAAGTTATGAGCCTTGATGACTTGGAAAACAACGGAAAATACAAGGTTGAGTGCTTTGATGTTACAGGTACAAATTCAGCTAAGGTTGTTATAGTATACGATGGTGCTGCAAGTGTTGGTGAGGTAAAAGGCAATTCACCTGTAGTGGTGATAAAAGAAATTGAAAATCCGGTTATAAATGGCGAGAACAGATGTGTGATAAAAGGTTATGAAGGTAAGAATTTAAAGGAATGGGTGCTTTCAATATTAGACAGCGATACTGTATCAACGGCTCCAAACCTTGAAATTGGTGACGTAATTAGAGTTGGTACTGATTCTGATGGTTATTATACTGTAAAGCCTGAACATATTATATTTAGTATGGCAGAAGATTATCGAGACGATTATGCTATAGGTTATGGCAATAATCCTGGCGGATATCCGAAGACTGAGGCTGTAAACGGCAATATTGCTTATCGCGTAATCTGGGGTTCGGCTTATCAGTATGATGGTGATGATGGAAACCGCTTTATTGTAGCAACAGATGTGCTTGCTGCAAATCAGGCTGCTTCTGATACCTATGCGTTGGAAAAGAGTAAATTCAGTGGAGCGCAGATTTTCAGATTTAATCCAAATGAACAGGAACTGATACAAGATATTACTGGTGATGGATACGAAAGCATTCTTGGAAGTCTCAAATTAGGAAATACAAGTGACACTCCGTCAGAGTTATTCATTCATATGACTGGTAATACAGATGTAGTTAAGACAATGATTATTGTTGAAAGATAATCAAATTAAAAGCAACTTTAAACCCGTAGCCGGTGATTGCCGGCTACGGGTTGTTTTATTTATAATATAAGGGTTGACTAATCGGGAAATAAATGCTAAAATAATATGATATGCGGTGAAACCGTATTATTCTTTCGAAAACATATCTTTAACAAAAGAAAGGTTATGAATATTATGGAAAATTTAGGACTTAACGAAATACGCGAAAAGTTTTTAAGCTTTTTTGAATCCAAAGGCTGTTTAAGACTTGACAGCTTTTCCCTTGTTCCCAAAAACGATGCCAGCCTGCTTCTTATTAACTCGGGTATGGCACCTATGAAAAAATGGTTTACAGGGGCAGAAGTTCCGCCAAGAAGACGTGTTACCACTTGCCAGAAGTGCATTCGCACACCTGATATTGAATGCGTGGGAAAAACTGCAAGACATGGTACCTTCTTTGAAATGCTTGGTAACTTTTCCTTTGGTGACTACTTTAAACGTGAGGCAATCAGCTGGGGCTGGGAGTTTTTGACCAAGGTTATGGAAATCCCTGAAGAGGTTCTTTGGGTTACTGTATATGAGGAAGATGATGAAGCCCGTGATATCTGGGTTAATGAAATTGGTGTAAACCCTGACCGTGTTGTTAAGATGGGCAAAGAAGATAACTTCTGGGAACATGGCACAGGTCCTTGCGGTCCATGTTCTGAAATCCACGTTGACCGCGGAATAGAGCACAGCTGCGGCAAACCTGATTGCAAGCTTGGTTGTGACTGTGACCGTTTTATGGAGGTCTGGAATCTGGTATTTACTCAGTTTGACAAGGATGAGGATGGCAACTACAACCGTCTTGCGAACCCCAACATTGATACGGGTATGGGTCTTGAAAGACTTGCCTGCATTATGCAGGGCGTAAACAACCTTTTTGAGGTTGATACTGTTCAAAATACAATGAAGCATATTTCCCGCATTGCAGGTGTTAATTACAAAGAGGACGAAAAGACCGACGTTTCTCTCCGTGTAATTACCGACCATATTCGCAGTACGGTTATGATGGTTTCTGACGGGGTTATTCCGTCAAATGAGGGTCGAGGCTATGTTCTCAGACGTCTTTTAAGACGTGCGGCACGCCACGGCAGACTTTTGGGTGTAAAGGGTGAATTCCTTTATACCGTTGCAGACACCGTTATTGACGAGTCAAAGCAGGGTTATCCCGAACTTGACGAAAAGCGGGATTACATCAAAAAGATTATCAGAATTGAAGAGGAAAAATTCTCAAAAACAATTGAGGGTGGCCTCTCAATTCTTGGTGCATATATTGAAGAAACAAAGAACAGTGGCAAAACCGTGCTTAGTGGTGAAAATGCATTTAAGCTGAATGATACCTATGGATTTCCTATTGACTTAACTGTTGAAATCTGTGAAGAACAGGGCCTTAGCGTTGACCGCGAAGGCTTTGATGCACAGCTTAAAATTCAGAAGGAAACTGCCCGTGCAAACCGCAAAGACGGTTCAAGCTGGGACGATGATTCAGCAGTTAATGTTAAGGCTGATGCTACTGAATTTGTTGGATACGAAAGCCTTGAGATTGAAAGCGGGATACTTGCTCTTGTAGCTGATGGCGGCGAGGTTGATGCTATCGGTGCAGGAGAAGAGGGTGTTGTAATTGTTGCAAAATCACCATTTTATGCCGAAATGGGCGGTCAGGCAGGTGATATCGGTTTAATTGTGACTGAAACAGGCAAAGCAACAGTTGTTGACACCAAAAAGAATGGTGACAATGTATACTTCCATATTGTAAAGGTTGAAGAGGGTTCAATTTCTAAGGGGGATATGGCAACACTTTCGGTTTGCAAAGCAAACAGAATGGCGGTTTGCCGCAACCACTCAACAACACATCTTCTTCACAAGGCGCTTAAAGAAGTGCTTGGCACTCACGTCGCTCAGGCAGGCTCTGAAGTTACTTCAAAAAGACTTAGATTTGACTTCTCGCACTTTGAGGCAATGACAGCTGATGAAATTAAGGCTGTTGAAAAGTCGGTAAATGAGGCAATTTTAGAGGCAATGCCCATAAATGTTCAGGAACTTAACATTGAAGAAGCCAAAAAGCTTGGTGCAACAGCACAGTTTGGCGAAAAGTACGGCGATGTTGTACGTGTTGTTTCAATGGGTGACTATTCTGTTGAATTTTGTGGTGGTACGCACCTTACAAACACCGCACAGGCAGGTCTTTTCAAAATCGTTTCCGAAAGCGGTGTTGCAGCCGGTGTAAGAAGAATTGAAGCGGTTACCGGCAAGGGCGTGCTTGAACTTCTTAATAATGCACAGGCTACTGTGAATAATATTGCAGATACAATCAAGTCAAGCGTTCATGAAGTTGAAACAAAGGCACAAAGCCTTGTTGACGAAAACAAAAACCTTAAGCGTGAGCTTGAAAGCATAAAGAGCAAAATGGCAAACAGCGGACTTTCAAGCCTTGTTGACAATGCTCACGAGATTAACGGAATCAAGGTTATTGCAAGCAGACTTGGTGACGGACTTGATATGAATGCTCTCCGCAATGCAGGGGACAACCTCAAGCAAAAGCTTGAATGTGCAGTTATTGTTCTTGCATCAGCAGCTGATGGTAAGGTTAATATTGTTGCAATGGCAACAAAGGATGCGATTGCAAAGGGTGCTCATGCCGGAAACATCATTCGTGAGGTTGCAAAGACCTGCGGCGGTGGCGGCGGCGGCAAGCCCGACAGTGCACAGGCGGGTGGCAAGGATGAAAGTAAAATTGCTGAAGCCCTTGAACTTGTAAAAACATTACTGTAAATTTTTGATTGAGGAGATAGAATATATCTCCTCAATGCAATAATTAAGGAGGAACTCAAAAATGGCAGATTGTCTTTTTTGTAAAATAATTGCAGGAGAAATCCCGTCAACAAAGGTGTATGAGGATGATTATGTTCTTGCTTTTAGGGATATAGAGCCTCAGGCACCTCAGCATATAATCATAATTCCTAAAACGCATATTTCTTCAGCCAATGAAATAACAGCAGAAAACAGTGCGGTAATTGGTAAAATTTTTGAAACCGCTGCGAAAATAGCTAAAGACCTTGGTTTCAATGAAAACGGATATCGTATAGTAAACAACTGCGGTACAGACGGTGGACAAACTGTTGGACACATTCATTTTCATTTGTTAGGTGGGCGAAACCTCCAGTGGCCACCGGGTTAACGTCGCAACACACCGAAGCTTGCTCGCAACAGCAAGTATGCTGTCGTTCGCTTTATCGGTGATTGCTCCTCTTTCGGTTAAAACCTTGACGGTTTTAACCGAGCATATAAAGGGCAAGGCTTCGGGGGAACAACTTCGGGTTTGGTTTAATCATTCCGCAATATTTTTTAAAGCTTTAGGAAAGACGAGGGTGGTTGCTCCCCAGAAACTCTACCCGACAAAGGAAGGAAGGATATAAAAATTTCAATGAAAGAAAATTTTAACAAATATATAGATGCGATATTAAATCAGAACAAAAGCTTCAGCGATATCCCAAAGCATTATTACAGTGATTACAATGTAAAAAGGGGATTACGTAACGCTGACGGGACAGGTGTTCTTGCAG
>JAZRJL010000086.1:0-36886 GCA_045645805.1 Clostridia bacterium
TTTCAAATATTTCTGCCTACTCAACGGCACCAATGCAAATCGTAACGGTGCTTGGCGTTATGATGCTTATTATTACTGCTATTTTCAGCGTTTGGGCACTGATTGATAAAATTCGTGGCATTGCACTTGAAGGTATGACAACCGTTATAATTATCCTGATATTCATAGGAAGTATCATGATGATAAGTCTTGGTATTATAGGATATTATGTTGCTCGTATCTATGATGAAATTAAAGGAAGACCTAAATATATCGTTTCTTCAACTTGCAGGAGCAAAGAAGAAAGATAAAAATAGTTTTGAGGAGGTGCAAAATGGAAAGAAATGTGCTTGTTGACAGACTGAAAGGATATGCCTGTTTTTTGGTTCTGTTCGGTCATGTTATTATGGGAATAAGACTTGCAGGCATAGATATTCCTAAGTTTTTTGGGGGAATGGAAAAGTTTATATGGTCTTTTCATGTTGCACTTTTTCTATTTTTGAGCGGTGTTGTATATAAAGTTACCGGAGAATGGAAAAGCAAGAAAACTAAATCAGGCTTTATTCTCTATAAGCTTTACACTCTTGGTATTCCATACATAGCTTTTTCAGCTATATATATATTGATAAACAGTTTGGTTGGAGAATCAAATACAGGTTTCGCAGTTTCAGACATTCTTTATATATGGAAAACTCCTGTTGCTCAATATTGGTTCTTATATGCGCTGTTCTTTTTGTTTTGTATTTGGACGGTTTTTTCAGGAGTGATAAAAAATTGGCAAACTACTCTTATAGTTGTTTTAATAGGCTATTTAGCACCGCTTTTTAGTATTCCTCTTGGAAGCTTGGATGTGGTATTTTATTCGACACTTGCCTTTGGATTCGGCACATTTGTAGATTTCAAAAGAATCACCAAGCTTCGAGCTTGGGCTAAATGGTTAGTTGTGTTAATGCATATAGCAGTAGGTATCGTGCTCGTTTTATTAAACAAAATAGAGGCTCCGTTTATAAAGGAAATAATGATACTGTTTGGAATATATTCAAGTATTATGTTTATTTCTATGCTTCAGTGCAGTAAACCTGTTGCTCGTTTTCTCGATTTCGCAAATAAGTATTCTTTTCAGATTTACTTATTACACACCATATTTACAGCCGGAATAAGAATAATTTTACTTCGTATGAATATAGCCCAATGGTGGATTCACGTTCTTTTGGGAACTGCTTGCGGATTAGCATTTTCGGTGTTAGCGGCGGTAATTGCAAAGAAAGTAAAGTTTTTGGATTTCTTCTTCTTTCCTGCAAAGGCTTATACATTGAAGAATATTGATTTTAAAAGGTAAGCTTGGTCTTATTGTTGTGCAAGAATTTTATTTGACCCCTCTGAGATAACAAAAACGTTATTTCAGAGGGCTTTCTATATCAAAATATGATACGCTGTAACCAAAGAAAAGCACTTTTATGAAAACCTTCGTAGACTTATGCAGAATTCTGTGGTATGTTTGTGTTGCAAAGGAGGTGAAATGAGATGAAAGTGCTTGAAGAATTCTGGTATGGGAATATTAATCCTATGGAAAGACCATTTCAAAGTCAAAGAAAGTTTGACAAAGTATTCAAGTTATTGACTAAAAATGAAGAAGAATTGCTTAAAAATCTAAATGAGCAGGAAAAAGAATTATTTAATAAGGTCAAATCATGCTACGATGAAATGATACAAATAACAGAATGTCAAACATTTATAAAAGGCTTCAAATTAGGAGCAAGGTTCTTTATAGAATGTTTTGAAAATGATAACGACATATTCGATGAATGAGATTCGAGTATGTCGTTAATTTTATGCCCAAAATGAGAAAGGATGAAAATTATGAAGAAAAAAGTATTATGTACGGCATTGGCAGCAATGATGCTGATGACAACCACAGCATCAGCAGAACCATGGTGGCTCAGTAAATACCGAGTGACCTTCGACAACGAACTTGGAATCGTAGGAAATGTAACCTTAACCTTCGCATCGGACGGCGGAAGCTTTATCAGGCCAATAACTAAAAGATACGGTGAGAGCATAAGCCTTAAAAGTTATGTCCCGACAAAACACGGTTACACATTCAAAGGATGGTTCACCGATCCCCGGACGAAGCAGGATCAGGTAACAACATTCAAATTCACAAAGCCTGATGTTCTCTATGCGAAATGGGAAAAGAATCCGGAAGAACCCATAAATCCAAATGATGAAATTATGGCAAAGGACACCTGCTACCTCACCGATGAGGAAACTGTAAAAAGGAACGAAATCATAGAGGAGAAAAATAAAGCCTACATCGAAGGCTTCGGCTATGTGGCTCCAAGCAAAACCCAAACCATCATCGTAGACTCGAATGGTGATATAAATAAAATGGTCGGCACAATGGAATAAAATATCGAGAGGATAGGCAAAACCGCCTATCCTCTTACATTTTGGTTAAGCATACTTTTTATGCTTAACCTCATTTTGTTTAATATTTGTTTAATTTTTCAACAGCCTCGGCATCAGAAATTTTGCCAGCTCTTGCATCATCACGAATATCCTGAATTTCAACGACCAACTTATTCCAGGTTTTCGTATTAATAGTTCCTGCACGCTTACGGTGTTTTAATCTGTCATACGCTCTGCTGTAGGCCTTCTCATATGCAACATCATGCAGTTTTTGAGCCTTGATGTGAGCACCTACCTTACGGCATAACCTTCCCTTTGGATCGTTCGGTGCAACTCGATTACAGTAAAGAGTTTTTTCCTGACCTATTATCAAAAAGTATCTACCGCAATTATCACATACTCTTGGTGCGTTGCCTGCTACAAGTGATCTGTATAATTCAGCTTTTAAAAATCCTCCCAAACTGCGATATACCGTCCTTTCAGTAACAATATACTGTTTTTTGTTGTTAGGGTTAGGTCGTGTAATGTAATCAATATTAACAGGTTGCTCTATCTTGAATACATTGTCATATATTTCAGGATGCAACATTGATTGAAGTTTTGCTTGCACATCCTTATCTTTTGAAAATTTATGAATGGCTTTTGCGTACTCTATGGGGGTACGCTTTTTTGCATATTTCACATAGTCATCAAGCAATGTATCGGCATAGAGCCTGAAAATATGAATTTCATCATGGTAAGCCAGAATGTCCGAAAGAAAATTTCCCAAGAATTCCTGATTCCAATTCAGCTTTTTGATGTTGTTATCGTTATATGTTTCAACGAAAGCCTTGATTACCTGCTTTTGATTTATTTCAAGTTCCCTAAATAGCGGTAGTTTGTCGAGTTCATCCAAGAATAATTTAAAAACAGGCAAAAAGGAATCTAACCCGTTTCGGAAATCTTCTTCGTTCTCAATTTTATCTAAAGGCTTATATATTTTCTGTGTAGCATCAAGTAATAAAAGTGTTACCTCTCTGAGTTTTGAAAGTTGTTCATCCTCTAATTCCAGAAAATCGATTGCCAATTGACCGAGAGGTAAACTGTTTTTTCCTAAAATCACTTTATTGCCATAAAACTCTGCACTAAAGCTTGCGTAATCGTCCTTTTTATCCTCTAATCTGCGTTTTTCTAACATAAATTCTCTCCCCGATAGTAATTTGACCAATTCCCCAAGGTACTTGGGAAGTATTGATTTGAAATTTTTCCTGTGTTACACTCATTACAAACATTATACCCGATAGACAATCAAATGTCAATCAGGGATTTGAACCTTGAAAACTAAATAGCCGTACCGCAAGGGATACATTCTCGGGGAAGTGTCGCCACGATATGAGCGCACCAAGAGATGCAAACACGATGTCGGTGTCAAACAAGGCAAGAGGTCAGGAACTGTAGCGGAAGTCGGTGTTACTATAATTTGGAAGGGATGATTTAAATGAAATCTATTAATATTGAAATTGAAAAAGCAATAGCAAGGTCTATGATATTAAAACTTTTAGACCAAAATTTTATTAGCGAAGCGGAGGCAGATGCTCTCATAGAGAAAACCTATACTGCACTTGATGCCCCATTGATTGAAAATTCAGCATAATTCTTTTAAGCGTTTGTTTAATATTTGTCTGGATATATTGAAAACGTTGTGGTATTGTTGTGTTGAAAAAAATTAAGGAAGGAGGTAAGCTGATGCCTGAAGTAATTGTAGTTCAAGGAAACTTGGCAAGACAAGAAGAATTAAAATGCCGTGTCGGTGCGTATGCAAGAGTTAGTTCTGATTCAGACGATCAGCTAAACTCTTTCTTTAATCAGGTACAGCACTACACGAAATTAATAAAAAGCAATCCCGAATGGGAGTATGTCGACATCTATGCAGATGAAGGCATAACAGGAACCCGTGCCGATAAGCGTTCTGACTTTAACAGAATGATAAAGGATTGCGAAGACGGCAAGCTCGATAAGATAATCACAAAATCAATATCGAGATTTGCGAGAAATGTAGTCGAGTGTGTTAAAATTCTAAAGCACTTGAAAACTTTCGGTGTATCGGTAATCTTTGAAGAAGACCATCTGGACTCTGCAAATCCAAGTGATTTCACCATGATATGTGCAAAGGCATCTCTCGCAGAAGAACAATCAAAATCTACAGCTGAAAATGTGAGGATGGGAAACCGTTTCAGAATGCAGGAAGGAACTTATGTTCAAAGTAATCCTCCTATTGGATTTACTCTAAAAGATAAGGAACTTGTTATAAACGAAGAACAAGCCCTTATAATAAAAAGAATATTCGATTCCTACCTTGCAGGCAAAAGCACAAGCAAAATTGCAGAAGAACTTATGCGAGATAAAATCCCAAATAAGTATGGCAAAGTACATTGGACATCTGCAGGAATAAGCTACATCATAAGCAATGTCCGATACAAAGGCGATGCCATACTGCAAAAGTCGTTCAAGACAGGATTTCCGTACAAGCAGGTTCCCAACAACGGAGAATTGCCGAAATTTTATGTACATAACGACAACGAAGCTATCATCGAAGAAAGTGCATACGATAAGGCAAACGCCCTGCTCCAAGCAAGGCAAGAAAAACATGCACACAGTTCATTTGCTAAGAACAATATATTTGCAAGAAAAATATACTGCAAAGAATGTAAAACCCCGTACAGGCACAAATCTGATACAGACAACTGGGTTTGCAGAACACACGATAAGAATTCAGACAAATGTCAGGCAAAGCCCATAAGCGAAGAAATGCTAAAAAAAGCATTCGTTCAAATGTATAACAAGCTGAAAGCCAATTATGAGAGAATTCTCCTGCCGTTCATTACACAGGCAGAATCAATAAAGGTAAACAAGGCTGAGAAAGAACATATTGAAGAATTAAACATAAAAATAGCACAAATTACAGAGCAGGTTCTAACGCTTCGAAACCTTAACGGAAAAGGAGCAATAGATCCTGCTTTCTATATATCTGAGCTTAACCGACATGACAACGAGGTAATGAGGCTCCGTGCTATAAAAAGTGAAATTCTTCATAACAGCCGATATGATGATATCATATCGAAAACAAGGCTGCTTGTAAGTGAAATGGAAACTGAAAAAGCACTTGCAGAATTCAATGAAGATACATTCAAAAGAATTATAAGCAGAATTGAAATTGATGGCGAACTCATAGCATTCATTCTTGTAAACGGAATGGAATTCACTATTACTAAAGAGGAGGTGTTATAAATGGCAAACCGTTATTTACCATTCGGATACATAATCACAGACGGCGAAATATGCATAAACGAACCCGAGGCAGAATTAATAAAAGCCATCTTTGAGTTATATGCAAAAGGAAAATCCTATAGTGAAATTGCAGAGAGATGTATGTTGACAGGCATCAGGTACAATCCAGACTCGGACAAGTGGAACAAAAATATGGTTAAAAGGATAATTGAAAACGATAAATACACAGGCAAAAACGGTTATCCCAAAATCATAAATGAGAAGCTTTACAACAAGGCAAACAAAACAAGACTTTCAAAGAATGTAAAGCAGGAGCCTGAAAAATCAGATCTTGACAAATTCATACGGTTACACAGCGAGTGTCCCGATTGTAGTTCTCCCCTCAAAAGGCAACATCAAGGGCACGATGAAAAGTCATGGACTGCATACAAATGCACAAACCCCGTATGTCCTGCAAAATCTGTGAAAGAGAATCGACTCTATCAGCTCATAACGGAAATGACAAACCTGCTCATACAAAATCTTGACCTTGCCAATGAACCAACCATAACTGATATACCTGATGATACTCTTGCGGAGGATAAAGCCAACGAGATATACATTAAAATGGCAGGTGAATATGACAAGGACGATGTTCTGAAAAGTTTGTATGAGCTTGCAAGGTTAAAATTCCAAAGCAGTACGGTAACTGATATGAGTGCCGTAACTGACAGAATTAAGAAAGAACTTTGCAAATACGGAAACTGCGAAAAGGTTCCTCTTCCGCTTATGCATAAAATCGTATCAAAATTTTATGTAGGCGGTGATAATGAACTGAAGATGAAACTTATCAACGGAAAAATAATTACAAGGAGCGTGATATAAAATGAGAGTAAAAGAAGTTAAAATGATTCCTGCAACACGAAATTTTCTTGAAAAAGACAGAAAGGCAATACTGAATGTTGGTGCATACTGCCGTGTCAGTACCGATACCGAGGAGCAGCAAGGTAGTTACAATTCACAGGTAACTCACTATACAGAAAAAATAAAAAGCACTCCCGGTTGGAGATTTGTAAAAGTATATGGTGATGAAGGCATAAGCGGAACTAATGCAGATAACCGTCCCGGTTTTCAGGAAATGATGCAGGATTGCGAAAACGGAAAACTCGATCTCATCATAACCAAATCCATATCAAGATTCTCACGAAATGTTACGGTCACTCTTGAGGTCGCAAGAAAACTGAGAGATAAGGGTATAGGAATATTCTTTGAGAAAGAAAACCTAAATACCTTGCATTACACCTCGGAAAGCTTGCTTGCAATATTCAGTTCGCTTGCACAGGCTGAAAGTGAATCGATGAGTGAGAACATAAAGATGGGCAGAGAATACAGATACAAAAAAGGTGGATGCTGCTATAACATGGGAAAAGTATTTGGATTCAATCAGGACAGCAATGGCATCGTAACAATTAACGAGGAACAAGCGGTGACAGTGAGACTTATGTATGAGAGCTATCTAAACGGAATGAGTGTGGGCGGAATCATAAAGGACTTGCGAGAAAGGGAAATCCCAAGTCCTACAGGAAAAGAAGAATGGAGTCCCGGAACAGTTGAAAGAATTCTTTCAAGTGAGAAATACAAGGGAGACTTCCTTGCCCGAAAGACCTTCACAGTCGATCCAATATCAAAGAAGAAAAAGAAAAACACAGGACAGGTTACACAATATCTTATCACAAATCATCATCCTGCAATCATAGAACCTGAAATGTTTGATATGGTACAAAGTGAAATAGCTCGAAGGGGTTGTATCAAAAAGAATGATAAGAAAAAACACTACGGAAAATATAGTGGAAAATTCCCATTCAACAACCTTATTATATGCGGTGACTGCGGAGCGAAATACAGGCGAACTATGTGGGTAGAGAAAAATGGTGACAAGAAGTATGTGTGGCGATGTGTAAACCGCATACAAGACGGAAAACACTACTGCAGGCGCTCTGTGACCATAAATGACACATACCTGACCAAAAAGACCGTAGAAGCCATTAACATCATCTACAAAAGCAGGTCGAGGGTAAAGGACATTTTGAAGTGCTCAATAGCATCTCTCATAGGTGATACCGAACAGCCTATGATAACAAAAAATACGGCAAGGCTCGAAGAACTTTCCGACCTTATGCGAGATGCCATATTCAAAAATGCAACAGGCGAAATGACACCCAAGGAGCTTGAGAAAATCTGCTATGAGGTAAAGACGGAATCAGAAAAGTTGCGGAAGGAAAACGAAGAGTATGAAATGACAAGGAAAATGAAATCAGCAGAATCATCAAAGCTAAAACAAATCTTCAAAGCGGTAGATGAAATGGCTGAAGAACTGACCGAAATTGATAATACCCTCGTCCGTAACATTATAGAAAAAATGGAGGTGATCGCAAAAGACAAGTTGACAATCTGGTTCATAGGTGACATAGCCTACGAGGTAGAAATACCCGAATTAAAAGTCCAAGAAAAATATTAAAAAGGACTTGTAAAAAGTTAAGAAATGTGTTAGAATAAATCCTGTAAAAAGGATTTATTCTGTCTTTGGAATTGATTAGGACGAAAGTCTGGAAACCCGCTTGAAATAAGAAAAATCAATGCGACAGTAAAATTATATCGTACTTACACAAGCGAGGTTTTTGTTGCTGCAAGAACCTCGCTTTTACTTTCCTTTTTTATGCCGTCACAAGTCCGGTCATAACATTCATTGAAATCATCTTAGACGTTGCATCTAAGTGTGCGTAAATATTTGCTGTTGTTGCAAAGTCACTATGACCTAACCATATCTGAACATCTTTCAGGGTGATACCTTTGCCTTTTCCTTTGTTCAACAATAAAGAAGCACTTGTGTGTCTAAGGTCGTGATAACGTATCTCTCTCAATTCGTTTCTTTTCAAAAACTTATTGAAAGACTCTGACACATAATCGGGTAATACCAACTCTCCAAGTTCATCAACATTAAGATAATCAATCCAATCCTTCTTATATGAACGCTTGAACTTTTTGATATATCCCTGCTGACGTTCTTTGATTTCCAACAAGCGCTCTTTAATCTCAGGCGATAAAGGCATAGCTCTCAAGCTTGCTTTGTTTTTTGCTCTGTCTTTTGCTATGATTGTTTTCTTGCCGTTGATAGAAGGTGTTGTAACCGTATGGTTGATATAGAATACATCGTTCTCGAAGTCGAAAGCTGACCATCTTAGACCGATTACTTCACTTCTTCTTAAACCATATACTCCTGCCATCATAACCGGAATTTCAAGCTTTGTATCCTTTGTAAGTCTTATAGCTTCCATAAGCTCTGATTCGGAATAAAACTTTCCAATAAATATACCCTTTTCAGGTTTATCAACCTCTTCAATAGGATTGGAAAGTATATACCCCCGCCTACGAGCATGAACAAGAGATAGTCTTATGATTGCGTGGTAATGAATTACCGTGCTTGCTTTTATCGGTTCACCATTTGGCTTTTTCCTCGAAAGCTGCTCATCATAAAAATCTTGTATATCTCTCGCTGAAAGTTCATTAAGCTTGATACCACTTTCTTTGAAGTACGGGTAAATTGGATACTTCACACTACTACAATAGCCTGAAAATGTAGTTTCTTCTAATTAAATTTGACAATTAGCCTTTAACAACTTACAAAGTTGTTCATACTGTATGACTTCTATTCTCCAAGAAGGTTCTCTGATACTCATTCTCTCAATATATGTTTCTAACCCCTGACTACATTTTTTGGCAGTAATTAGTACGACAAAGCAACTATTCCCAAAGTGAGAAAAAGGTTTTAATAACTGATAAATATAAGATTCATCCAGGGATTTTTTTGAAATTTCACGTCCGGTTTTAAAAGGCATACATAAATATTTGAGATTACCATCCTCAAAAAATTTGATGTCCAAATCTGATATTTCAAGTGTACCATGTGGTTTTGATATTTGTCGCTCTAGTTCGTTTTTGTCAACATTTTGCATACACGCAGCAACTTTATGTCGCAAGACTGAATCATCTAATGACATTAGTGTGTCTAAATCCTCATTCGTACAATTTTGTTCGTGTAATTCATTATAATTCTTAAAAAAGAAACTTAGTGGTTTTTGAATCCTATTCGAATTATCAATTTGCACGTTATGCAACTCATAATCGCTGATGTCTATATCATCTTTCTTTAATAGGGAATAACATATTATTCTTACAATAAGCGAAGCACCAATTATATCATAAATTGGTTGTGATACTATCCGTTCATAAATACTTTCAAAGTAACTATTTGCTTTTTCATTATCTATACTAAAATATGAATACAGTACCCATCTATGTCTGTTATTGATTGTTTGAGGAAAATCACCAAACTCAAAATCTAATTTTAAATTTTGAGGGAGTACAGAAATCCAAAAACTCAACAATTGTTTATTGTGTTGAAATGTACACAAAAATTTATCATCATTAATCATTGTATTAAATAAATCTTCATATATTTGCTTTAATTCCGGAACTTGTTCATTATATGTTGTATCTGCACAATTCTCATATTCACAAAGAGTTTGATAATAATTTAAAGCCAGGTAGATTATTGAAGATATATCAAAATCAAATGGATATGATATAAAGTTTTTGATTGCTCCTGCCACTCTATCACCACGAGAAAAGAAATAATCATTTGTTGATGTTTCTAATGAAAAATTCAGCATATCACTTGCATCAATTAAACATCGAAAACATGTTATATTTATATTTGCGAGTGTTATTTCGTTTGACAATTCATCTGCTTGTTTATTATAAACTTTTGCTGGCAAATAGTAGAACCCCATATAATAACCAAAAAAACCTTCATAACATATTTTTTGCACAATTCTATTCATAAGATATTCTAAAGATGCTTTTGATAGAGGATCAATGTTGAAGTTTTTATTCAACAACGACAATGATAAATATATTTCGCTCAATTCTTTACGAACAAATCGCGTTGTGTTCTCTTGCTTCAATAATAAATCTGCACTATCTACAAGTTTATTTACATTAAATATCAGCTCTTTTTTCACTATATCACCCCTGTATAAATTAATTCCATATATTCCTTTTTGTAGGCATCACTATTTTTAAATGCTTCAAATTCAGCCTCACTCAGGCAAACAATATCTAATTTTATTTGAAAATTGTCTAACACCGATGAAAAGAGTTTTTTTCTTAAATATCCATTAATGTGTTCAAAGCAATTAGATACAATAATCAAATCCATATCAGAGTAGTCATTGTTTGCCCCATTAGCATAAGAACCAAATATAAAAATTTGTTTTACTGTATTTGATGGAAGCGATTGAATGATTGAGTTTATAATTGTTGATTTATTTATCATGTATCCTTCCTCAAAATCCCAAGATAATATTCATAAGCAAATACACGGTTTCGGTTTGAGTTATTTGTCTGCACAAGTATTCCGCATTCTTCTAATCTTTTTACACTTGCAGAAACAGTACTGAATGCAAGTGATAATTCTTCTGATGTTTTCTTGATGTCTATAATAGGATTTTTTTCAAGATAATCAAAAATCTCTTTTGCAGTTTTTGAGGCTCTGCCCATTTTTTCTATAATTGCAATATTCTTATCGTGTAATTCAGACAACTTGTTAATTGTTTCAACTGCATCTTCTGAGGATTCTTTGATTGCACGGAGAAAGAATTTTATCCATTGTTCGTAATTGTTTTTATTTCTCACTTCACTCATACGATCATAATATTCAATTCGATTATTTTTAAGGTAATAGGAAATATAAAGTGCAGGAGTATTTAATCTTTTTTTCTCCATCAAAAACAGAGTAATTAACAATCTGCCTACACGACCATTACCATCCAAAAACGGATGTATTGTTTCAAACTGATAATGAATTAAAGCTGCCTGAATTAACAAATCTAATTCATCTTCTGAATTTATATATTTTTCTAAATCAGACATTGCCTGTTTCATATCTTCGGGATTAGGCGGAATATACCGTGCATTTTTTAATGTACTGCCTGCAGCACCAATCCAGTTTTGAGAATATCTGAATTCTCCTGGATTCTTTTCCTGACCTCGTACATCCTTCATTAAAACTTCGTGAGTTTCTTTTATAAGTCTGTTGCATAGTGGGAGTGAGTTTAGCCTTTCTAGAGCAAACTCGGTTGCTTTTATATAATTAATTACATCCGCTACATTTTGATTTGCATTTTTTTCAATCAATGGATCTAATACATCTTCCAAAGTTGCTTGTGTTCCTTCAATCTGTGATGAAAGTAATGCTTCTTTACGCACATACATAGACACAAATAAATTCATATTGGGAATATAACTCGACAATGTATCTAATGTTGCTAAAGCTTTTGTTGCATCTGTAAGCAAGGAAATCATTTCTGCATCCATATTTATTTCTACCGGTAGCGGTGTAGGACGAAACGACTTGTATTCAGCCTCTCCGCTTAGATTTATACTGTATTCTCCGGCTCTTTGCATAGTAACACCTTCTTATCTAAAAATTTCGATTATATTTTAGCACAATTATTTTGATTTGTCAACTTAACTCAAAATAAATTGTTTTTATGTTTTGAATAGTCGAACAAATTAATAATTATACACTTTATTTTTAAATGTTATTGCAATAAGACCTACCTCTGTTTTTTAACAAAGATAGGTCTTTTATTGTCATATAGTCGGTTTTCAATTTATTAAAATGGGTAAAATGTGGGTAAATTCGGTTATCCGTTACCCGTAAACCCTTGAAAACACGGTGTTTTATTTATCAAGTGGCTTCATTGTTGGGAAAAGTAAAACATCACGGATTGAAGCACTGTCGGTAAGGAGCATTACAAGTCTGTCAATGCCAATACCAAGACCACCCGTGGGGGGCAGACCGTATTCAAGTGCTGTAACAAAATCATCATCCATCATATTTGCTTCTTCGTCGCCCTTTTCTCTCTTTTCAACCTGCTTCATAAAGCGTTCTTTCTGGTCGATTGGATCATTAAGCTCGCTGAATGCATTTCCGTATTCGCAGCCTAAAATAAACACCTCAAAACGCTCGGTAAATGCAGGATTATCCTTATATCTTTTTGCAAGAGGAGAAACCTCAACTGGATACTCGTAGATGAATGTTGGCTGAACAAGGTTGTCCTCAACCTTTTCTTCAAAAGCAAGATTGATAATTTCGCCACGGGTCATACCCTTTTCAACCTCAATTCCAACCGATTTTGCCATAGCTTCTGCCTCGGCATCGGTGGTTGTTTCAGCAAAATCAACACCCGCAAATTTCTTTATTGATTCAATCATGGTCATACGTGCCCAACCAGGTGCAAGGTCGAGTTCTGTTCCCTGGTATGTAATTTTTGTTGTACCAAGAACCTCCTGTGCTACAGTTGAAATAAGGCTTTCAGTAAGGTTCATCATACCCTCATAATCAGTATATGCCTGATATACCTCCATTGTGGTAAACTCCGGGTTATGCTTTATGTCCATACCCTCATTTCTGAACTGTCTGCCCATTTCGTATACTCTTTCAAAGCCGCCAACAATAAGGCGTTTGAGATACAGCTCTGGAGCGATACGCATATACATATCAATATCCAAAGTATTGTGATGAGTGATAAACGGGCGCGCTGCAGCACCGCCGGGAATTGTATTAAGAATTGGAGTGTCAACCTCCATATAGCCACGGCTGTCAAGATAGTTGCGGATTGCAGTAATTATCTTGCTGCGAAGTTCAAATGTGCGTTTTACCTCGGGGTTTACAATAAGGTCAACATAACGCTGACGGTATCTTAAGTCTGTATCACGGAGACCGTGGAACTTTTCAGGCAAGGGCAAAAGAGATTTGCTGAGAAGTGTGTATCCGTTTGTACGGACCGAAACTTCGCCTTTTTGTGTTCTGAAAACTTCGCCTGTAACACCTACCAAATCGCCTATATCAAGCTTTTTAAATTTCTTATAAACATCCTCACCCATATCGTCACGGGTTACATAAAGCTGAATCTTACCGTTTCTGTCACGGAGGTCAAAGAACGAAGCCTTGCCCATTACACGTTTTGACATAAGACGACCTGCAATAGATACCTGCTTGCCTTCCATTTCGTCAAAATTGTCGTGAATCTCATTTGTGTGAACTTCCTGGTTATATGTCGTCACGTCAAAAGGATTTTCGCCTTCCTCCTGAAGCTGTGCAAGCTTGTCACGGCGAACCTTCATAAGCTCACCTATATCCTGCTGCTGTATTTGTTGATTTTCTCTGTTGTTTTCGCTCACGGTTCTCTCTCCTCTTTTATCTTATTTACTTATGCTCAGTATTTTAAATTTAACTATTCCGCCAGGTGTTTCCACGTCAACAACTTCGTCAATGCTTCTGCCAATTAAAGCTCTGCCTACGGGAGATTCGTCCGAAATTTTGAAAAGGTCAGGGTCAGCCTCGGTCGAACCCACAATGTTGTATTCAAGCTCTTCGTCAAATTCTTCATCGTATACTTTAACTTTTGTTCCAATACTTACCTTTGTAAGGTCAATATCGTCCTGGTCAATTACTTTTGCATTTTTAAGCATATTCTCAAGCTGAACAATTCTTGCCTCAACCTGAGCCTGTTCTTCTTTTGCTGCATCATACTCCGAATTCTCTGACAAGTCACCAAAGCCTCTTGCTACCTTGATTTTTTCGGCAACCTCCTGTCTTTTCTGTGTTTTAAGCATTTCAAGCTCGTTTTCAAGCTTTGAAAGCCCCTCGTCTGTCAGCATAATCTGTTTGTTTTCCATTTTAAAAACCTCCTGCTCACAAATATTACCTTTATGTCTGGGCTTTACCGTGAGCCGGTAAAGCATTTAAATTGTCGTTTACAATACAATTCGTATATTATACCATATATAAGAAAAAACCGCAAGTGTTTTTATTACAAAATAATATAATAAAAATTATTCATATGAGTAATTCCATTTTATATTGTTAAATTCTTTTTTATTTATTATTTGTGCAAATTCAAGATGATTAACCTTATATCCCTGAAAATCGTAACCCAAATCCGCACTTTTTATATATAAGTCTTTTTTTATCAAAACAACAGCGTTATCAACATCTACAATTATGTCCGATACCATCTCCGCATCCAAAACTCTAACCAAAAGACCTGTTTCGTCATAAAATCTCTCGCAAATTTCTTCTGCCGCTACCCGATTTTTTGTACAAACCACAATATTGTTTACATCATAACACAACTCTCTTAAGAGATACTCACTTATTCTATCCATTTTAGTATCCCTTATACAAAGTACTGAATCAATCAGCTGAAAGCCGCACAGCTTTGCAGTTTGTCTTATGCAGTCGGGGCAAAGCTTAAGAAACAGCTTTTTAGGTTTGGAATCATCGATTTGCCGTTGCAAAATCCCTTTACTTTGGCAAAGTTCTTTTAATCCGTCTGATAATACTGTTGCCACCATTTGTTTTTCAAGCCGCTCAACTATTTTATTGAAATAGCGTTCAAGACCTATATGAGTTTTTGCATTAAGCTCCTTTATGGAATACGGCAGTTCTACTGCAAATACATCAATACCCGCCTCAATGTTTTGTATTTTTTTATATGTTTTAATTCTGAAAAGTCTTTTAAACCAGTTTTTTCGGGTGTTTAACAGCGGTTCTGTAACAAGACCTATCAGCATAACATCCTCCCGTTTTTAGTTGCCAAGCAAGACTTCAATCGCTTTTTTTAGCTGTTTGTCAATACCTGGGTCTGGGGTTGAAGACGCATTTGCATATTCTTCGTCCGACATTTTTATTTCAATGTCCGGAGTAATCCCCTCGTGGTCAATACATACACCATTGGGTGTATAGTACCTGGAATCGGTTATTTTCATTATACTGCCGTCACGGAACTGATACGGTATTTGAGTAACGCCCTTGCCAAAAGTCTTTTCACCTACAGTTGTGGCAATTCCATGGTCCTTCATTGCGCCTACAAATATTTCACTGGCACTGGCTGTTCCTCCATTAGTGAGGATTACCATTTTTACTTTGGTTTTACCCTCGGTTGCGTTATAATCAGTTTTTTTGCCCTGCTTGTTAAGAGTGTATACTATTTCACCCTTGTCAATAAAGCAATCCGCCATTGCAACTGCCATTTCAACATATCCCCCCGGATTGTTTCGCAGGTCAATCACAAGATATGAAAGCTTTTTATCAACAAGGCTGTTAAAGTGGTCAATAAATTCCTCAGCAGTATTCAGTCCGAACTGTGTTATTTGTATATACCCCACATTATCCTCAAGCATATGGGAGGAAACAGTATCGCGTTCTATTATTGCCCGTGTAAGAGTAAGCTCCTGAACAGATTCATCAGCTTTTTTCAAGACTTTAAGTTTGACCTCGGTGTTTTCCTCACCTTTCATCATTGAGGCAACCTCATCAATATTGCTACCATTTACCGCCTGGCCGTTAACCTCAAGAATTTTATCGCCGGTAACAATCCCTGCCTTTTCACCTGGAGAATCAGCAAGTGGAGAAACCACCATTACGTGTCCGTCGATTTCATCGCTGGTTATATAAAGCCCAACCCCTGTATAGGCATCGGATTCCATTTCCTCGGTAAATCTCTCAGCAATACTCTTGTCAAGATACATTGTGTACGGGTCCTCAACACTAAGCGATGCACCCAACAATGCTCCATCAAGAAGCTTTTCGGCATCTACGTCCTCGTAAAAATAGTATTTAAGTGCAAATACACCCTCGTTAAATTTCAAAAAGTCAGCAAACTGAAACGCACCGAAAGGATTAACAAACATCACTGTACTCAAAACAGTTGCCGAAATCAGCAAAACCGCACATATAATCAAGACGGATTTTTTTATATACATAACAAAATGACCTTTCTTTAAAAACATATTGTCACCTGCATATATATGCAGGTGACAGATAAGTTATTCATCTAAAAGTACTGCATCGGGTCAACCGCTGCACCATTTATCAAAACTTCAAAGTGTAAATGTGGTCCTGTCGAATTTCCGGTAGAACCAACCGAACCAATTCGTTGACCCTTTGTAACCGTCTGACCCTTTGACACGCTGTAAGCACTCATATGTGCATAAAGTGTTGCTTTGCCGCCGCCGTGGTCAATGATTACGCAATTTCCGTAACCTGAGTTCCAGCCGGCAAGTGTTACGGTACCCGAGTTTGCAGCGACAATTGCCGCACCGTAGGATGCACCTATATCTGTGCCGGTGTGCCTTTTATATACACCTGAAACCGGATTTTTTCGTCTTGGTGAGAAATGAGAGGTTATGTAATGACAGCTTGGTGTAGGCCAAGTAAATTCACCGCCTACATATTTTTTGCCTCCTGACGAAGTGCTGAGTGAGCCTGAAACAGACGCACGCAGACTTGCCATTGCAGCATCAGCTTCGTCAATTATTCGCTGATAGGTTGCTGTATCTTTCTCAAGAGCCTTGATATACGATTCCTGCTCCTGCTGTTTTTTTACAAGCGCAGCCTTTTGACTTTCAAGGTCTTTTGCTGAGCTTTCCTGAGTTTCCTTCAGTTTTACAATCTCATCACGTGATTTTTCAATCTGACGTCGAGCTTCATCCATTTCATCAAATATTTGCTTGTCATACCGGGAAATTTCTTTCATTATTTCAGCCTTGTCTATAAAGTCACTGAAACTTTCGGCTGAAAGAAGCATCTCAATATAGCTTACATCACCGTGCTCGCACATAATTCTGAAACGTTCCTGAAAAACATCATACTTTTCATTTGCTTTTTGAGTGGCAACCTCAAGCTTTTCTTCTTCAACAGCAAGATTGGCTTTTGTTTCAGCAATAGTTTTGTCCAATGCCTCTATCTTGCCCTGCAAATCTCCTGCTTCTTTTTCAAGACGTTCTTTTTCCGCAAGGGTCATTGCTTTTTTATTTTTTGTGTCTTTAAGCTTTTGCTGAGCATCCTTTTTACTTTGTTCTGCCTTGTTTATTTTCTGCTGAGTTGACTGTGCATATGCAAACTCAACTAAAATAGTCGACACAACACCAAAAACAAATATTACTGCAATAATCAAGGAAATCCAACGAACTGTTTTTTTGTTCATTGCAAACCCCTCCTTCTATCCAAAATTAAACGTGCAGATGCTTTCTGATTGACATTATACTTCCTGCCATACCAATTCCCATGCCCATAACCAAAAAGCCGATAATTATAATATTGGCAATCTCACTCGGTTCAAGAAGATGAATATTGCCCATAAATTCCTGAATAGAGCCAAGTGCCGAGCCGTAACCCAACATAACAACTGCTGCTGCAACAGCCGCACCAATTGCCCCAAGAATCATTCCCTCAATAATAAACGGCCATCTGATAAACCAGTTGGTAGCACCTACAAACTTCATAATACTTATTTCTTTGCGACGTGCAAACATACCAAGCTTTATGGTGTTTGAAATAATAAACACCGCAATAGCCGCAAGAATGACAAGAAGCCATATGCTTACGTGTTTTATTGTATTTGTAATCGAAAGTATTGTCTGAATGATATCCTGACGGTTGGTAACCTCCTCGACACCCTTGATTTTTCCCACAGCCTCGGCAACCTGATTTGCCTTGCGGACATCTGTAAGGGACAGCACATATGCATCACGGAGAGGGTTATCCTCTTCAAGAGTATTAATAACCTGTGCCTGGTCCTGATGGATACCTTCCTTATAGTTTTGCAAACGTTCCTCCTTGGTGTAAAGCCGTGCTTCCTTGACAAATTCAATTTCACCAAGCTGACTGCCGATTGCACGGACATCGTCACGATTCATGGCGTTGGGCATATAAACATTGATTTCACATTGCTCCTTTATCTGCTCGCCAACGCTGTTGATATTGATGCCCAGAAGAACGAAAACACCAAAAAGAACAAGGCTTGCCACCACAATTCCTATTGATGCCAGGGTCATAAGGCTGTTGGAAAGCAGACCCTTTACCCCTTGAACAGTAAAGTATTTTATGTTTCTAAATATCATAACCGTATGCCCCTTCTTCCTCATCCCGGACAAGAATACCATTTTCTATTGCCAGAACCCTTTTATGCATTTCATCAACAAAGTTTTTTGCATGTGTTGCAACAATCATAGTTGTACCTCGCTTGTTGATTTCGCAAAGAAGCTGCATAATCTCATTTGCGGTATCGGGATCAAGATTGCCCGTAGGCTCGTCGGCAATAATAACCGGCGGTTTGTTAACAAGTGCACGCGCAAGTGATACTCGTTGCTGCTCACCACCCGAAAGCTGTCCCGGTTTCATTCTTGCTTTGTGGGCAAGACCAACAAGCGACAAAACATTGGGTACATTGCGACGTATTTCAGCCTTTGATGCACCAATTACCTGCATTGCAAACGCAACATTCTCATAAACAGTTTTGTTGGGAAGAAGTCTGAAATCCTGAAAAACCATACCAATACTGCGTCTTAAGTACGGAACCTTGTCCTTGGTAAGCGAGTTAAGGTCAAATCCATTGACCGTAATCTCACCGCTGTTTGGAGTTTCCTCCTTGATTAAAAGCTTGGTAAGTGTAGATTTTCCGGCACCGGACGGACCTACAAGAAATACAAACTCACCCTTATCTATAAAAAACGAAACATCCTCCAACGCCCGGACACCTGTGTCCTCGTAGGTTTTGGAAACATTCTTGAATTCTATCATTTTAATTTACTCAGCCTTTCCGCCTTTCAAGCAAAAGGATATCCCCTTTACAATCTTGTAGGCTCAGAAGTCAGATATTTGTTAACCATCATTGCCACCTTAAAGATAATGGCATCGTCAAACTCACGAAGGTCAAGACCTGTAAGCTTTTTGATTTTGTCAAGACGGTAAACAAGTGTGTTTCTGTGTACAAACAGCTTACGCGAAGTCTCGGAAACGTTAAGGTTGTTTTCAAAGAACTTCTGTATTGTATAAATCGTTTCGCTGTCTAAAACAGAAATTGATTCCTTTTTGAATACTTCGTTAAGGAACAGCTCGCAAAGTGTTGTGGGCAGCTGATATATAAGTCTGCCAATACCTAAATTGTCATAGCTGATAATGTTCTTTTCGGTATCAAAAACCTTGCCAACCTCAAGAGCAATTCTTGCCTCACGATATGCACGGGCAAGTTCCTGAATAGTTTCAACAACCGTTGATATACCCACAGATACCTTTACCATTATTTCAGATGTAACTGTATCGTGAAGCTCCTGTGCAAGCTTTAAGATTTCCTGTTCGGTTGCACCCTGTTTCATTTCACGAACAACAGCAACATCGTGATCGTCTATACGTATAATAAAATCCTTTGCGGTATCGGGGAAAATACCTTGAAGAACATCAACAAGTGATACTTCAACCGTCTTTTGTGAGCGAACAAGAAGAACCACTCTTGAAACCTCAACCGAAAGCTTAAGCTCGCGGGTTTTATACAAAACATCACTGGGCAGAATGTTGTCCAGTATAATATTTTTTATAAAGCTGTTGCGGTCATATTTTTCATCATAATACTGCTTTATTGTTGTAAAATGGGCGGCAAGAAAAGACACATATCCACGTGCAAGCTCATCCTCGCCCTCACAGAATACTACATATATATTTTTGCTGTAGGTTTCAATCTTGCGGAAAATATATCCGCCACTTATGCAATCATCATTGCTTAACTCAAAGTGATTGACAACCGTCTCCTTTTGGTAACCTATTTTTGATTCATCAGTGCAGGCAATTATGTAGCCGTTTTCGTCCATAATTCCCAGTTTTCTGTGAATATCCTTTTTTAATTGAACGCAAGCGTTCTGAAAAATTCTGCTTTGCATACAGATTCCCTCCAAATTCCCCATTTACTGCATTGGAATTTATACATAATTCCACATTCTGTTTTATTATAACTCATTTTTTCGAATAATGCAAGATTTTTTGTAGAGTTTTTACAAAACTTTCATAAATTACTTTCCAAAATTCGCCTTTTTTCGGGTTTTAAGTTAAATATTACAAAATTAAGAAATAAAAACACAGGGCTGCGTAAACAAGCATTTCAAAACACTTATTTACACAGCCTTATTTTTGTTATTTTTTAATTATACCTCGTGACCAGTACAGTAATCAATATGCTCGTTAACTTTGCACAGCGAGCAGGATACCCGTATATCACTTTCTGAACCGCCATAGAGCTTGACAAACTGTTTTTTCATTTCATTAATGGTCATTTTTTGTGCTTCCATCTTAAAAGAATTCCTTTATGGGTCTTCTGTTTTTATAATAAACATAATATTTAAAACCGCAAGCTTTCAAGGTTTCAATCGCAAGGTCAAAACCTGTTGAAATTTGTTGGGGCTTGTGGGCATCGGTACCGATTGTCACAAGCTCGCCGCCAAGACTGCGATATCTTTTTAAAATTTCCGTGTTTGGCATAAGTCCGATATTAAAAGCCTCGGAGGTATTAACCTCAAGCGCCTTGCCGCGCTTAATAAGTATTTTCAGAATTTCATCAATTTTGTCCATAAATGGCATAAAGGAAAAATCGCAACCATATTTACCACGAATATAACGCTCGATTATAGTCAGGTGTGCAAGCACGTCAAAGTCGCAGCTTGTAACCGTCTTATAAACATCATCAAAATACCATCCGACATAGGTATAAATATCTTCTGCTGAAAATTTTGAAAAATCTATCCTTGAAAAATATGCCCTGGTAGGACATTTTGAAACCTTGTGAACAGAAGCAAGGACAATGTCAAAATCAAATGATTCAATTATTCTTTGGATATACTCAGGACTCCAGAACATTTCTTCAAGCTCAATTCCTTTAAAAACCTCAAGCCTGCCCTCATATTCCGCATGCAGCTCTTTTGCTGTTTTGACCGTATTTTTTGCAAGGTCATAGGAATTATAGGATATAAAATTGCTGCCCGAACAATGGTCGGTAATTGAAATGCCGTCAAAGCCTGCCGAAAGTGCAGCCTGTGCCAGCGACGCACCGCTTTCAAAACAATCGGGCGAAACATCTGTATGAATATGGCAGTTAAAACGTTTCATTAACAAGCTATCCTTTCTGTAAACTAAGGCATTTAAATCTAATATATTGTATTATTTTAACATTAAACATAAAAATAGTCAAGCTATATTGCTTGACTATTTTGGGTGTAGAATTTTTTAAATAATTTGAAACATCAAACTGACATTTCCTGTAAATAATGTACCGGTCAAGAGACTTACTTCTCTTCTGTAAGACCGAAACGCTTTCTGAACTTGTCAACACGGCCGCCCGTATCAACTAACTTCTGCTTACCGGTATAAAAAGGGTGGCAAGCTGAACAAATTTCGATTGAAACATTTTCTTTTGTTGAGCCTGTTTCGATAACGTTACCACAAGCACACTTAATGGTTGTTTCTTTATAATCGGGATGTATTCCTGCTTTCATCTCTATATTTCACCTCTTTCTTTAGAGTGTTGTAGCTAAATCAGCATTGTACATTATAGCATAGGCAATTAATAAATGCAAGCTATTTTTTTAAAAAATTAAAATTTTTTCAGTTTTGCCTGAATTTTCTCCCTTAAATATGCAGAATCAAGGTCCTTTTCAAGGAAGATTTTATCCGCCAAAACGCCCTGATATATCAGCATATTAAGTCCGTTAAGCGTTTTAAAGCCACGCATTTTTGCTTCCTTTAAAAATTCGGTTTCCTCGGGGTTGTAAATCAGGTCATACACCAAAGCTCCGCTTTTAAGCAAATCAAAAAATGAAAAATCTTTAAAGTTATCAGCGATACCCGACATTCCAAGAGGGGTTGCGTTAACCAGAATATCACAATCAGTCATTGCGGCTGTTATATTTTCAAGGGTCAATTCTCCTGCACGCGATTCACACTCGTCCAATTCATCTGTAATCTTCTGTGCCGTTGAAAGGGTGCGGTTTAAAACAGTAATCTTTTTTGCTCCTTCAATTTCGCATTTTAATGCAATTGTGGACGCCACACCACCTGCACCAAGGATAACCACATTTTTTCCGCAAATCTCAAAGCCAAGGTCACAGATTGCCTGAACAAAGCCGCGTCCATCTGTGTTGTAGCCAAAAATCTTTCCGTCTTTAATTTTGACAGTATTTACCGAGGCATACTTCCTTGCTTCATCATCAATTTCATCAAGATACTGAAGAACATCTGTCTTGTGGGGCATTGTTACGTTGAATCCACAGATACCAAGTTTTTTTGCCTGGTCAAGGTATTCCTCAAGGTGCCCTTTTTCAACCTTGATTTTTCTGTATTCAAATTCAATACCAAGCTCCGCCAATACTGTTTCGTGTATAATGGGTGACTTGCTGTGTTCAATAGGGTCGCCTATGACATCAAGCCTCGTCTTTTGCATTTGAGGCTACCTCCTCTTTAAGGTAGTCAACAGCAAGCAAATATCCCCTGAATCCCAAGCCCGTAATCTGACCAATGCAGGCAGGTGCGGTAACGGAAATATGGCGAAACTCTTCACGCTTGTGAATATTACTGATATGTACCTCAATCGCAGGTACAGAAACTGACGAAAGCGCATCACGGATTGCATAGCTGTAATGTGTATACGCACCCGGATTGATAACTATTCCATCAAAATTGCCGTTGGCATGATGAATGAAATCAATAAGCTCACCCTCGCCATTGCTTTGCAGTACAGTTACCTCAATACCCTTTTTCTCGCAGTATTCCTCAATATAATTTTCAAGGTCAACATAGCTTTGATTTCCGTAAACCTGAGGCTCGCGTACACCAAGCATATTAAGATTTGGACCGTTAAGAACCATTATTTTTAAATTTTCAGCCATTTTTCTTCACCTCATCAGTTATTTTTGCAACCACAGTATCTATGGCTGCCGAATTTTCAATTTCAACGTCACACGCCGCCTTGTAAAGGGCAATTCTTCGGTTGTAAAGGGTTGTCAGGCGTTGCTTTCCGTCTTTTAAAAGCGGTCTGTGCGTTGTATCAACATCACCCAAAATCATTTCAAGAGGGCGGTTTATAAATACCACTATACCCGAATTTTTCAATATGTCAAGGTTTTCTTTTCGCTCAACCACACCACCGCCGGTTGAAATAACTGTATTCTGTCTTTTGCACAGCTTTGAAAGTGTTTTTGTTTCAAGCTGCCTGAAATAATCCTCACCAAAGCTTTCAAAAATCTTTGGTATTGTTGTATTTTCATTTTTCTCCAAAACAGCATCGCAATCAGAAAATTCCATATCCAAAGCCTTGCTCAGCATTTTCCCTATTGTGGTTTTCCCGCAGCCAGGCATCCCTATAAGAATAACATTTCGCATATACTCACCCCGTTACAAAACTCTGTAATTTCCAAGAATCTTCAGAGATTCCGACATGGTTTGAAGCACCGATAAAACATCTTTTACCTTGGAGTCATTAAGATTTCCTTCAAAATCTACAAAGAATATATATTCAAAGCTGCCGCTGTGGCTTGGACGTGATTCTATTTTAACAAGATTAAGTCCGCTGTCCGAAAATACCGAAAGCAGCTTGCTGAGTGCCCCGCTTTGATTGGGCAAAGTAAACATTATGCTTATTTTGTTAAAGCTGTCGTCAAGAACACCGTGTTTTGAGATTACGGCAAAGCGTGTGACGTTTGTGCCTATTGAGCTTATATTTTCAGCAAGAACATCAAGTCCGTAAAGCTCTGCACAACGTCTGTCCGCAATTGCAGCAACCGAAAGGTCCCCAAATCCCGAAATCATTTTTGCTGCCATTGCCGTATTGTGATAGGGCGTAAATTCCATTTTGGGATAACTGTCAAAAAACTTCTTGCATTGCATATACCCCTGCTCGTGAGAATAGACCGTACGTATATCCCTGAGTTCTGCGCCCTTAATACCAACAAGACAATGGTTAATTTCAACTGCAATCTCACCGATTATGTAAAGATTTTGCTTTTCCAAAATATCAACAACACCCAAAATGGACCCTGTGGAGGAATTTTCTATTGGCAGAATTCCAAAATCCGCATCCCCCGATATGACCGCATCGGCAACCTCTCCAAAGGTCATAACATTTGTTTTGCAGCAACAATCACCAAAGAACTTAATCAATGCCGTCTCGCTGTTTGCACCGGGTATACCCTGATATACAACTGTGGGATTTGCCTTGACAGAAGACAAATTAAAGTCCTTAAGCAAGCTTTCATTGCTTTGAGTGTCCGCCAAAGCCTTTGTCTGTGCTGCACGGCTTATTGCCATAATTCCTGCAAAAAAGTCACGTACAGAAAGCCTTTGTTCCTCCTCCACCTTGTCTGCCTTGTCAGCAAGGATTTGCATTTCACGTTCCTTATCAAAAACAGGCATATTGTTGGCACGCTTATATTCTGCAACCTGTCTGCTGCATTCCATACGTTCAAGGAAAAGGGGAAGAAGCTTGGAATCTATTTCATCAATCTTATTGCGTAAAGTCTTTAAATCATACATAAAAATATTCCTTTCGTTAGATGCCCTTTTGCCTAAAGCATTGACGCCTCAAGCAAAGCAAGTGCCATTGCACTTTCAACCACCACTGCACCACGCTGAACAATACAGGGGTCGTGTCTGCCGTTTATTTCAAGAACAGTATTTTCCATTCTGTCGGTGTCAACAGTATTTTGCGCTTTTGCAACCGACGGCGTAGGTTTTATCACCGTGGAGAATATAATGGGCATTCCGTTTGAGATACCGCCATTTATACCGCCGTTATGGTTTGTTTTTGTAAAAATATTTGTTCCGTCGGTGAAAAATGCATCATTGGCATCAAAGCCGTACATATCAGCAAAATCAAATCCACTGCCAAATTCGATGCCCTTAACAGCCGGTATTGAAAACACAAGTGAGGAAATAAGGCTTTCAAGGGATGCAAAAAACGGCGAACCGATACCCAGGCCTATACCAACCGCTCCGCATTCGATTATTCCGCCTACCGAATTTTTATCTGCCGCCGCAGATAAAATCTCATTCTTCATTTTCTCACCAACAGCATCATCCATAACGGGGAATGTTTTTGCCGAAACGGAATTTAAAAGTTCTGCATCAAGTTTTTCAATATCCATAAAGGATTTTTCGGAAATCCCGTGAATGCTTTTAATATGTGAGCCGATTGTTATCCCTTGTTCTTTAAGAACAAGCTTTGCAATTGCTCCTGCAAAAACCAATCCTGCGGTAATTCTGCCCGAAAAATGACCGCCGCCACGAAAGTCATAAGCCATACCATATTTTGCAAAACCGGTAAAATCAGCGTGACCGGGTCTTAAGATATTTGGGGTATAGTCCTTTGAACGTGTATTTGTGTTTCGTATTACTGCGCAAATTGGAGTTCCGCAGGTTTTACCCCCAAAAACTCCCGAAAGTATTTCAACCTCATCAGCTTCCCTCCTCGGTGTGGACAGATTGTTCTGTCCGGGTGCACGACGTTGCATCTCTTTTTTTATAAATTCAGTATCAAGCACAAGCCCTGACGGAATTCCATCAATCACAACACCAATACCTGCACCGTGAGATTCACCAAATATACTTATTTTAAGCTTTGTTCCCCAAGTGTTCATCTGACTTTACCTCCGAGTTTTTTGTAATCTTCAAAAAAGTTGGGATAGGATTTTTTTACCGAATTTTTTGCATCCTCAATCTCTAAATCACCCTCGCAACGACAAGCAGCAATCGCCATTGCCATTGCAATACGATGGTCGTTGTGCGAGGTTACCCTTGCACCCTGCAAAACCTGCTTGCCGTGGATTATCAGGAAGTCATCGCCCTCCTCGATATCTGCACCCAGTTTTTTCAATTCCGAGCATATGGCAGAAAGTCTGTCACTTTCCTTTATGCGAAGTCTGCCTGCATTTATTATACGGCTTTCGCCGTTTACAAAGCTGAGCATAACCGCAAGAATTGGCACCAGGTCGGGAATTTCATCTGCATCAACCGTTATGCCGTGCATATTTGCAGCAGCAACAGCACGAAATTTAGATGCTCCTATTTGCTGTATTTTTGCACCTGTCAAAGCAATTATGTCAAGGATTTTTTTGTCGCCCTGAAGGCTTTCTACATTAAGTCCCGAAACCAATATATCACAGCCAAGCGCCCCTGCAGCGAGGAAAAAGGCAGCCTGAGAAAAATCACCCTCAACTGTGTAATTTCGGTTTTTGTATTTTTGATTTCCTTTTATACTAAACGACTTGTAATCGTTATTTTCAATTTTAATTCCAAATCTTTTAAGTACTTCAAGGGTAATATCTATGTAACCCTTTGACGAAAGCTCACCCTTTATGTAAATTTTGCTGTCACCGTTAAGCAAAGGAAGTGCGAACAAAAGACCCGTAATAAACTGCGAGCTTATACCCCCGTCAATTATAAATTCGCCCGGGATAAGTCCGCCTTTGACAGATAAAACTCCCTTCTTTAGCTTGTATGGAATTTTAAGATTGTCAAAAATCTCAAAGTATGGGTCAAGGGGTCTTTCCATAAGTCTGCCCTTGCCTGAAAATTCAAGATCCTTACAAAAACACATAGCGACAGGGATAAAAAATCTCAAGGTTGAACCACTTTCGCCGCAGTCAAGAACGATTTTTTCAGGCAAAGCTGACCTTTTTCCCAAAAATTGTACCGTCTTTTTCTTCTCGTCATATTCAAAATCCGAGCCAAGCGCCTTAATACAGCTAAGGGTTGCTTTTAAATCCTCTGACAGGTGAATGTTTCGTACAATACACTCGCCGCCCGACAGGAATGCCGAAATAACCCCCCTGTGAGCAAAGCTTTTTGACGGAGGAATTTTTACTGTCCCTTTTAGTGGCACAGGAGTTATTTGTACTGTATTTTCCGAAACCAAAGGTGAAGCTTTTTCAGCAGTCTTTTTCGTTTTTGCAGTAGTTTTTACTTTAGCCATATCGAGTCCTTCTTTGTGTCTTTAATAATTACTTTGCCAATTCTTTCAGGGATAACAAGCGAAACCGCATCACCCTTGCCCTTTTTGTCAACCGCTATTGCATCTGAAAGTGTCTGTTGGTCAATATCAACCCTTTCGGGGAGATTGAAGCATTTTATAAGGTTGGTTATCCGCACCGTTGCATCGTGCTCGCATAGACCATTTCTCTCGCCATATTCTGCCGCCATAACCATTCCTGCGGCAACTGCCTCACCGTGGGTGTAGCCTGTGTAGTTGTATTTCTTCTCAATGGCGTGACCAAAAGTGTGACCAAAGTTAAGTATCATCCGTCCGCCAAGGTCCTGCTCGTCAGCTTCAACCACAAGTCGTTTCAAATCGCAGCAACGGTATACAATGTCGCAGATTATATCACTTACAGCCTTGCGTGATGGTGCATTTTCAAGGGTTTCAAAAAGCTTCTTGTCAAGTATAACGCCGTATTTGATAACTTCCGCCATTCCATCGGAGAATATTTTGTCCGAAAGGGTGTCAAGGCAAAGAGGGTCAATGATAACAAGCCTTGGCTGATAGAATGCACCTGCAAGGTTCTTTCCGATTTCAAGGTTTACGGCAACCTTGCCGCCAACACTGCTGTCAACCTGAGCAAGCAATGTGGTGGGGATTTGCACAAATGGTATCCCCCTTAAAAGCGTTGCGGCACAAAAGCCTGTGAGGTCGCCCACAACGCCGCCGCCAAGTGCAAGCACAAGATCACTTCGTGTAATTTTCTGATTTAGAAGCTCGCTGTAAAGAAACTCAAGCATTTTAAGTGACTTTGACTCCTCGCCTGCGGGAACAGTAACCAGAAACGGCTTAAATCCTGATTTTTCAAGACTTTCAATCGCCACATTTGCATAAAGGGGTGCAACGTTGCTGTCTGAAATTATTGCCACCTTGCAGGGTGAATGAATCTCGCTAATCAGCTCGCCCGCTTTATCAAGCAGACCTTTTTCTATTTTTATGTCATATTCCCTGTTTGGAATATTTACGGTTAGTGTTTTCATTATATCTCCTTTGCCTGCATATCAAGCTTGTTTTTTCTTACCCTTGATAAAAGGCATTCAAGCTCGCTGCGGTCTTTTTCAAATATTGCATTTCTGAACTTTTCAAGAGAGGTTATATATGTATCCAGCTCTTCAAGTAAAAAGCTGCGGTTTTCCAAAAACAACTCTGCCCAAAGCTGTGGATTGATGTTTGCAATTCTTGTACAGTCACGAAATGCTCCTGCTGTATAGGCACGGTTCATCTTTTGGTTATAGTCAAGGCAGAGTGCCGATGCCGAAACGTGCATCAAATCACTTGTGTAAGCAATTACGCTGTCGTGGTCCTCAGGTGTGGCAACGGTTATACGGGTTGCACCGATAAACCGTGCCATCTCACGGACAAGTTCAATACTTTCAGCATCCGATTTCTTTGATGGTGTTATTATATATCCGCACATACCAAAAAGCTCGGGCGAGGCACTGTCAAAGCCGTGGGTTTCCTTGCCTGCCATAGGATGTCCGCCTACATAGCGGCAGCCCTTAGGAAGAACAGTTTCAATTTCACGGGTAATCTTTGTCTTTACACCGCACACATCGGTAATTATTGCACCGTTCTTAAAGCAGCCACGGTACTTGTCAACCGTTTTCACAATCATCTCGGGATAAATGCACAAAACAACAAGGTCTGCATTTTCAATTGCCTCGGCAGGGTCAGCTGTGACAAAATCAACAGCACCCTTTTCAAGTGCTTTTTTAAGGGTTTGCTCGTCGGTATCACACCCCCACAGGGTGGCGTTTTTAAAGCCATTCAGGGCATAAGCCATTGAGCCGCCGATAATACCAAGACCTATAATCGCTATTTTAAAGTCCGAATTCTCCATTTTGTCAAACCGTCACTTTCATTTAACATTTAAGACCAAAATGCACACTTATATCCCCAAGCTTTTTCATCAGGCTTTCAAACTGATTAAGGTCTAAGGATTGTGCACCGTCGCAAAGTGCGGACTTGGGATCGTTATGCACCTCGGCAATTATGCCGTCAGCCCCCACCGCCATTGCCGCAAGAGAAAGCGGCTCAACCATCCATTCTCTTCCTGCTGAATGTGACGGGTCGACCACCACAGGAAGATGCGAAAGCTTTTTTACAGCAGGGATTGCACTTAAATCAAGGGTGTTTCGGGTATAGGTTTCAAAGGTGCGTATTCCCCGTTCGCAAAGGATAACATTGTTGTTGCCCCCTGCCATTATGTATTCAGCCGACATCAGCCATTCCTCAATGGTGGCTGAAAGTCCGCGTTTGAGAAGAATGGGCTTTGTCGTCTTGCCGAGCTCTTTAAGCAGGTCAAAGTTCTGCATATTCCTTGCACCAACCTGAATAAGGTCAACGTCACGCTCAAAAGCATCGACCAAGGCAGGAGAAATAATCTCTGTCACTATCGGAAGTCCCGTTTCCTCTCGTGCCTCTTTCAAAAGCGCCAATCCCTCAAGCTCAAGACCCTGAAATGAATAGGGCGAGGTTCTTGGCTTGTAAGCACCGCCGCGAAGTATTTTTGCCCCGTTTTCCTTAATAGATTTTGCAACGGTGATAATCTGGTCGTGGTTTTCCACACTGCACGGACCTGCCATAACAGTAAAGCTTTTTCCGTCACCAATTTTTACACCACATACATCAACTACGGTGCTTTCAGGGTGAAACTTGCGGCTTGCCTTTTTGAAAGGCTCCTGAACACGCATAATGCGTTCAACATCAGGGTTAAGCAAAAGTCTGTCTGCATCAAGACGGTGAGTATCACCGATAAGTCCAAGCGCAATACTGCCCTGACCACGAATAATATTTACTTCAAGACCCTTTGCCTTAAATTCTGCAACCATCTCGTCAAGATGCTTTTGCTCAATAGTTGACTTTGTTACAATTACCATTTTAAATTGCTCCTTTAATTACATAGAATAAAAAGAGAGCCGTGTTTTTACAACAGGCTCTCTTAAAAGTTACTTAAAATTTGTGCCGCTATCTTAGACGATAAAAGCGGTCTGCCCATTGTAAAACTGTTTTTTTGTCATAAAGAAATAACCGTAGCTAAAATAAAAGCTAAGGCTGATAAAGTAAAAGAAGTATTTAATTGTCTGTTTAGCACAAGCTACCAAATTCATAACAAATACCTCAAGCTTCAAATCCTTTATGATAAAACAATAACATTTTACTACTTTAAAACAATGAAGTCAATAGTTTTTTAAAAATTTTTGCAAATTTATATACATTTAAAGAATTTCCTTCCAGTGAAAGCCCTCTCTGTGGGGTATATGCCTTATAAGCCGTGAAAACATAATAAACTCGCCAAGGAATACGCTTTTGTCGTTTAATTCAGCAAAGGCTTGTGACTGCTTAAGAGATATTTCAAGCTGTTCGATATCCTCTGTGCTGATTGTAAGCGATGCCCACCCATTGTATTTTTTCCATTCGTCTTCAACATCCCGCAAAAGAAGGTTTACCGACTCCCATTCGTCAGCCTTTGCTAAAGCTTCAATCTGAGTACATTTTTCGCCGATAACACTCCCCATTTGTGCCATAATATACGAATGAACACCTATAAATACACACATAAACACAAGAACAACAACCGCAAGCCATACAAGCTTCATTACTTAGTCCTCCTTTTATCTTTGGGTATAACCACGGTTTCGCCGTTTCGTGTGGCAGTCATACAAAAAACCTCGACAGGATTTTTCAGATTATGAAGTTTCAGCTGCTTTCTCAGCCAGTTTTCGTCAAAGCCAAGCCGGGAAAGATTGTTGTGATTCACCGTACCGCTGTCAATCAGGATATAGCTGAGCAGGGTTTCATCCGATTCAAGCTTTAAATCGGATATATTTACAGAACGATTTTGCGAATTTGGAATAACGCTCACATTCCCGTTTGTTTCCATAATTACAAAATCCACCTCCGAAAGGCTGGTCGCACCTGTGTTGCGGACACATTCCATCAAGTCATTAAGGTTAAAACGCTGCTTCTCCATCTCCTTTTGGTTAAGATGTCCCTTTTCATAAAACACGCTGGGTGTTCCAAACAAAAACTTTCGTGCGGTAAAATTCTTATACGCACAGAATGACACAATTATTTCAAGTATAACAAGCAGAAATATGGCAACAAGGCTGCCCAGAAGTGGCTGGGATACGTCCTGAATAGGAAGTGCCGCAACCTCGGATATTACAATGGTTACCACAAGCTCTGACGGCTCAAGCTCGCCTATCTGACGTTTTCCCAAAAGACGCAGCGTAAGGACAACGAAAAAATACATTATTATAGTCCGGATAAAAGTTATAAACATAAAGACACTCCTTTGGTACTAATTATTTCCCCTGAAAGAAGTTTTTATGTAAAATCACACTTTATAACCTTCTGCATATACTATGTATGAAATATGTCCAAAGGAGTGATTTTGTGGCAGATACCAGAAACAACAATACAGGAATCCTGACCGTACAGGTTTACACCGCCGACCAGGCATTGCCCGTGGAAAACGCAAATGTGGTGGTGACAAAGGCTTCGGGCAGCGGGGAAGAGCTTGTTAAGGTGATGAAAACAAACCGAAGCGGCAAAACCGAGCCGCTTGAGCTTTCAGCGCCGCCTGCTGAGAATTCGCAAAGCCCCGATGCAATTGGCGAAAGATTTTTCAAATACAATATCAGGGTTGACTATCCGGGATACTATTCAATGGAAAATATAAATGTGCCGATTTTTGCGGGACAAACTGCAATTCAACCTTTTGCACTTATCCCTCTTCCTCTTTACGAAGAAAGCGGCAAACAGATAGTAACCATTGAAGAAGAACCCGTTGAGCTTGAATAAAAGGAGATGACAGAGATATGATAGGTACTCCATACATACCTTCTACAATAACGGTACATCTTGGCAGACCCGATGACAATGCCGAGAACGTAACCGTAAGCTTTTCTGATTACATAAAGAATGTTGCATCAAGCGAAATTTACCCAACCTGGCCAGAAAATGCAATCCGTGCGAATATATATGCACAAATATCCTACGCACTTAACCGTGTTTATACCGAATGGTACAGATCACGGGGTTATGATTTTGATATTACAAATTCAACAGCCTTTGACCAGTCATTTGTTAAAAACCGGGATATATTTGAGAACATAAGCCGTGTTGTCGATGAGATTTTTAATGATTATATAAAAAGGCAAGGAAACATCGAACCTCTTTTTGCTGCATTTTGCGACGGCAGAGAGGTTATGTGTGACGGACTTTCACAATGGGGAAGTGTCACACTTGCAAATCAGGGACTTACCCCCTACGAAATACTTACCAATTATTATGGAAACGATATCGAGCTTGTCCGTGATGCACCTATTCAAAACATAACCCAGTCCTACCCCGGAGTACCACTCAGGCTTGGCAGCTCGGGTGATGAAGTGCGGACAATCCAAACACAGCTTAACCGTATTTCAAAAGATTATCCGTCAATTTCCAAAATCCCAACCACCGACGGGGTCTTTGATGCTTCAACCGAAGATGCTGTGAGAGAATTTCAGGAAATCTTCAACCTGACCCCTGACGGAATTATAGGCAAAGCGACCTGGTATAAGATAAAGTTTATCTTTGTGGCGGTAACTAATCTTGCCGAGCTTAATTCTGAGGGAATCAGACTTGAAGATATACCAAAACAGTTTGTTTCGGATATAAATATTGGCGATTCCGGTGACCCCGTAAGAGTTTTGCAGTACTATCTGTCGTGGGTTGCAGCCTACAACAGCTCGGTATCTGCTCCTGCCATTGACGGCATATTCGGTCAGGCGACTCTTGCTTCGGTAAGGGAATTTCAGGGAGCTTACGGCCTTGAACAGACAGGTGTTGTTGACCGCGAAACCTGGGAAAAGCTGACCGAGGTATACATCGGTATAATCGAAAGCAATCCACCTGACTTTTTACCCAATGAACCCATTCCATATCCGGGAAGACCTCTCCGTATAGGCAGCAGCGGCGACTCAGTAAGAGTTTTGCAGGAGCGTCTGTCAAGGATTGCGGATTTTTATACCAATGTTCAAAAGGTACAGCCAACAGGATATTACGGACAGGAAACCCAAAATGCAGTAAATTCCTTTCTTCAGGATCAGGGTTTGCCGTCACGGGGTTTTGTAGGCCCAGGTGCATGGCGGCTGATTGAGGATACTTATTTCAACCTGACAAACGGAAGTTTAAAGACCGAAACACAGAATCCGGGATATGACTTAGAGGAGGAATAGATATATGAACGGTGACAGATATTACCCCGCCAATGATGCACCAAAAAACATACGGGAGCTTCAGCGCTTTCTTAATTACATAGCTAATTTTTCGGACGGAATACCGACCGTATTTCCTGACGGAAAATACGGCCCCGAAACAACTGCAGCAGTCAAAGCATTTCAGACAAAAAACGGAATTACCCCCACAGGAACTGCAGACTTTGAAACATGGACCGCAATAGTTGATGTATATGATGCTTTGCAACGACAAAACATTCTGCCGCAAAAAATATCGGGTTATCCTCTTGATATTCCACATCTTAAAGAAGGCGATAATTTTGAGGAGATATACCTGCTTCAGATAATGCTTCGTAAAATGGCACGGATATTCAAAAATATTACAATGCCCGACCTTACCGGAATTTATGACGAAAAAACCTCTCAGGCAGTTGAGGACTTCAGCCGTCTTTACGGACGCGAGTCAGGCGGAAAGGTAGACAGAGAGCTTTGGAATATTCTTACCGACACATATAATGCATTCTCAGAAAACGGGTAAATTCTTGACAATCAAAAAAAGGTTTGATAAAATAGGCTTGCTGAAAGGATGAATTAATATGAGAATGCGACGTAAAAAGCACAGAGATGAAAGGCTTGAAAGCTGTGCAGATATAGTTATAAAGGATATTTTTGATTACAAAAATGATTTAAGAGAAATTTTTGCCGGCAGCAAAAAACCTTTGCATCTTGAAATAGGCTGCGGCAAGGGTGGATTTATAAGCCAGATTGCCGAAATAAACCCTGATATAAATTACATTGCCTTTGAAAAGAACCTTGACGTACTTGTCCTTGCTATGGAGAAGGTGAAAGAAAAGGGACTTTCAAATGTAAGGTTTGTGCCTGGTGATGCAACAGTTTTAGGCCAACTTGACAAACAAAACAGCATAGACCGCCTTTATATCAACTTCTGTGACCCCTGGCATAAATGGGGACATCGTAAAAGAAGACTTACCTATGAAGCCTACCTTTATATCTATGAAAGAATTATGAAAGAAAACGGCGAAATACATTTTAAAACAGATAATGCACCTCTTTTTGAGTTTTCACTTAATTCATTTTCTGATTACGGAATGAAATTAAAAAACATTACCCTTGACCTGCATAACAGCAAGTTTGAGGGTAATGTTATGACCGAATATGAAAAACTGTTTTCTGAAAAAGGTCAGCCTATTTATCGTTGCGAGGCTATCTTTTGCGGTACATCAGCGGCGGAGTCATAAAAATAAGGAAAAACATCAAGATATGTGCAACGATGACCGAAACAAAAGCAAAGTTGGAGTTAAGCTTTGGTTCAAGAAATCTTGTAGGCAAAAACAAGAACATATACAAAAAGAACCGCTTTGCATACAAAAATGATGATATTAATGCATATATGCTAAAGGAAGTAATGGTCGGAACGAAATATTCTGCAGGAGAATATGAATTCTCATAAAGCTTGCACCAGTTTACATAATGCAGATACAGAAATAAAAGCAGCGAAGCTGTGTTTAATATTGTGCATATAAACGTATTTGGCAACGCTGTGTCTCTGTAAATCATAATTGCAAATACAATTGAACATACCATACTGATTAAAATAGTCTTTAAAGTTTCTACAAGAGAACGCATAAAAATAAACATTGCTGAAACCCCTTTCATATCATTTTAAATCTTTAAGCTATTTTAACACAAAAGAAAACATAATTCAAGAAGTTTCGGCAAAAATACAAAACGCAAATTTTTTTAAAAAAAGTGTTGACAAAATCACAGGTATATGTTAAACTACTTTGGTAAAGCAGAAGGTCCGCTTCTCCCCTCAGCAAAAAGCAAAAGGGTTAAAACATTCGATTTTTATTTGAGTGCGGAGCTTTGTGCTTCCGCACTTTTTTAGTGCAAATCATTTTGGAGGTGTATAAATATAGCTAAGCAAGAATTGATGATTAACGAAGAAATCAAAGACAAAGAAGTCCGTCTTATAGGTCCTGACGGTGACCAGCTTGGTGTTGTTTCCGGCAAGGAGGCTCTTAAAATTGCGGAAGAACATAATCTTGACCTCGTTAAGATTGCTCCTCAGGCAAAGCCGCCCGTTTGCAGAATTATGGACTACGGCAAGCACAAGTTTGAGATTGCCAAAAGGGAAAAAGAAGCACGGAAGAATCAAAAGGTTATCAGCATAAAAGAGGTTCGCTTAAGCCCCAATATTGATGACCACGATTTCAATACAAAGGTTAATCAGGGAATCAAATTTTTAAAAGCCGGCGACAAAGTCAAGGTTACCGTTCGTTTCAGAGGGCGTGAAATTACTCACAGCAACAGCGGCAAAGAGCTTTTGCTCAAGATGAAGGATGCAATGTCCGAGGTTGGTGTTGTTGAAAAGGATATCAAGCTTGAAGGACGAAATATGGCTATGTTTGTATCACCCAAAAAAGCATAAAGCTCAGGTTCAACAATGGACAAAAGCTTTCATCAAAACTTTATTTATGGAAGGAGAAAGAAAGATGCCGAAAATTAAGACACATAAAGGCTCTGCAAAACGTTTCAGCGTTACAAAAAATGGTAAGGTTAAAAGAGGAAAGGCATACAGAAGCCACATCCTCAACAAAAAGACAACGAAGAGAAAAAGAAAGCTCAGAAAGAATGGTTATCTCGCAACAGCAAATGCTGCTACAATCAAGAGCATGATTCCTTACAAATAGGGAGTTTTGGCATTTGTTTGATGCGATTGCAGGAAACTGCACCGAATTACAGCACTATTGTTGTGCAGATTAATAATTGCGGGTCTTTCCGCACACTGGATTTAAACGAAAGGAGTCTTTAGATATGGCAAGAGTTAAAGGTGCTATGAACACCAGAAAAAGACATAAGAAAATATTGAAATTAGCTAAAGGATACAGAGGTGCAAAAAGTAAGCTTTTCAGAACTGCAAACCAGGCAGTTATGAAATCACTTACTTATGCTTACCGTGACAGAAAGCAAAAGAAGAGAAACTTCAGACAGCTTTGGATTGCACGTATAAACGCAGCTGCAAGA
>JAZRJL010000087.1:0-18149 GCA_045645805.1 Clostridia bacterium
AAGTCTTGCAGGAATAGACGAGGTTGTGGCAGGAGTTCTTCCTGACGGCAAGGCTGAAAAGGTTAAAGAGCTTATGAAGACGGGCAAGGTGACAATGGTAGGTGACGGAATAAATGATGCACCAAGCCTTGTTGCGGCAAACACGGGCATTGCAATCGGTGCAGGCTCGGACATTGCAATTGATGCGGCGGATGTTGTTTTGATGAAAAGCAGCCTTAGGGATGCGGTGGCGGCAATCAGGCTAAGCCGAAGTGTTCTTAAAAATATTTACGAAAATCTGTTTTGGGCATTTATATACAACATTATTGGCATCCCCCTTGCGGCAGGGGTGTTTATCGGTGCTTTGGGATGGGAAATGAACCCTATGTTCGGGGCGGCGGCAATGAGCCTTTCAAGCTTTTCGGTGGTGTCAAATGCTTTGCGTTTGAATTTTGCAAAAATATACGGTGTTAAAAAGAATAAACATAAGAAAGAGGTAAAAATTATGAAAAAGACAATGAAAATTGAAGGTATGATGTGTCCCCACTGCGAGGCGAATGTAAAGACAACTCTTGAGACACTTGAAAATGTAGCTTTGGCAGAGGTCAGCCACGTAAGCGGAACTGCAGTTGTAACCCTTTCTGCCCACGTGGAAAATGAAGTTTTAAAAGCCGCTGTCGAGGAAAAGGGGTACAAGGTAATTTCGGTTGAATAAATAAGCATTAAAATACAGGACAAATATGCATCAAACCCTTGACACCAAAGGAAAATTCCGTTATACTAAATTATGTATGCAAATTTATCTTGAATATTTGAAAGGATTTGTTTAAATTGGCTAAAGATGAGAAAAAACTTGTTGAAGAAATAACATCCATGAGTGAGGACTTTGCTCAGTGGTATACAGATATTGTAAAAAAAGCAAAACTGGTTGATTATTCGGGCATTCGTGGCTGTATGGTAATTCAGCCTTATGGTTATGCAATCTGGGAGAATATCCAGAAGGAGCTTGACCGCCGCTTTAAGGAAACAGGCCACGAGAATGTTTATATGCCTATGTTCATTCCCGAAAGCTTACTTCAAAGGGAAAAGGACCACGTTGAGGGCTTTGCTCCTGAGGTTGCGTGGGTTACCCACGGCGGCAACGAAAAGCTTGAGGAAAGACTTTGTGTAAGACCTACCTCTGAGACCCTTTTCTGTGACCATTATGCAAATATTATTCATTCATACAGAGATTTACCCAAGCTCTACAATCAGTGGTGCAACGTTGTGAGATGGGAAAAAACAACACGACCATTCCTTCGCACAATGGAATTTTTGTGGCAGGAGGGTCATACTGCACACGCAACTGCCGAGGAGGCAGAGGCAGAAACCCTGCGTATGCTTGATGTTTATGCTGATTTTTGCGAAAAGGAGCTTGCTATCCCTGTTGTAAAGGGAAGAAAGACCGACAAGGAGAAGTTTGCAGGTGCCAAGGCTACATACACAATCGAAAGTCTTATGCATGATGGCAAGGCACTTCAGTCAGGAACAAGCCACAACTTCGGTGACGGCTTTGCTAAAGCCTTTGGTATCCAGTACACAGGCGAAGATAATGAGCTTCACTATGTTCATCAGACCTCATGGGGTATGACCACACGTCTTATCGGTGCAATCATTATGGTTCACGGTGACGATGCAGGTCTTAAGCTTCCGCCAAGGATTGCTCCTGTTCAGACTGTTATTATTCCTATCGCACAACACAAGGCAGGAGTTTTGGAAAAGGCAGAAGAGCTTTGCGAAAGACTTGGCAAAAAATTCAGAGTTAAGCTTGATTCAAGTGACAAGTCACCCGGCTGGAAGTTCAGCGAATACGAGATGAAGGGTGTTCCCCTCAGACTTGAAATCGGTCCCAAGGACATTGAAAATAATCAGGCGGTGCTTGTAAGCCGCACGACAAGAGAGAAATTCTTTGTTTCTCTTGACAATCTTGAAGAAGAAATTGAAAAGCATCTTGAAGCAATTCAGCAGGAGATGTTTGATGCCGCACTTAAAAACCGTGAAGAAAAGACCAGCGTTGCAACAACTTATGATGAGTTCTGTGACATTGTTGCAAACAAGGGAGGCTTTGTAAAGGCAATGTGGTGCGAGGACGTTGAATGTGAAAACAAGATTAAGGAAGACACCTCGGCAACATCACGTTGTATGCCCTTTGACCAGACAGCGGTTGCAGAAACCTGCGTATGCTGTGGCAAGCCTGCTAAAAAGCTTGTTTACTGGGGCAAGGCATATTAATTTATTAACATACCGCAGATTCTTCGACTCGTCACACTCGCTCAGAATGACGCGGGTGTGTCATCCCGAGCGAAGTCGAGGGATCTTATGGAAGATAATCCTGACACATTAAAAACCAAAAGGAGGAGTTTTGCGTGTTTGCCGGCTTTTATGAAGGTCTTATGAACCAGATTGAACTTATTAAAATAACCGACATAATTGATATTCTGCTTGTTACATTTGTTATTTACAAGGCACTTCGGTTTATCCGTGATACAAGGGCTGTGCATCTTTTAAAGGGTGTGATTGTTCTTGTGGTTACCATGCAGGTAAGCCAGTTTGTCAAGCTTCATACCGTGCATTATCTTTTAAGCAATGCACTTCAGCTTGGTCTTATTGCGATTATTATTGTTTTTCAGCCTGAACTAAGGCGTGCCCTTGAGCAGCTTGGCAGAACAACAATGGGTCAATGGTTCAGCTTTGAAGAACGTACAGATGATATCGAAAAGGAAAAGATGCTTTCCAAGGTTTGCGAAAGCTGTTTAAGTATGTCAAAAAGCCGCATTGGTGCCCTGATTGTTATTGAACGTGAAATTAAAATCGGTGACATTGTGAGTACGGGTATTACCCTTAATGCTGATGTCACGGCAGAACTCCTTACCAATATATTTGTACCCAAAACTCCTCTTCACGACGGGGCGGTTATTATCCGCAACAACAAAATTGAGGCGGCAAGCTGTTTTTTGCCTCTTTCGCAAAACCCCAATGTCAGCAAGGAGCTTGGTACAAGACACCGTGCAGGCCTTGGTATATCCGAGGAATCTGATGCTGTTGTTGTTATTGTGTCCGAGGAGACAGGCGGTATTTCAATTGCCTGCGGCGGCGAGCTTAATATGAAGCTTTCGCCCGAGGCACTCCGCAGCAATCTTGCAAAGCTTTTTGACCTTAAGAAACGGGACAAAAGGCTTAAAAAGGCGATTTTTGTAAGAAAGGAGAAAAACAAATGAAAGATATCTTCCTGAAAGATTCTGTTCTTAAAGTTATATCATTTGTTATTGCGTTGCTCCTTTGGATTTATATAATTGCGGTTGTTGACCCCTCTGTTGATGTTACGGTAAGGGATATTCCCATCAGATACACAAATCAGAATATGATTGAGGACAAAAACCTTTGTCTTATAAATGATTCAAAGGCAACCGTGGAGCTTAAAATCCGTGGCAGCCGCAAAAGAATTGCCAATATCGACAACAAGAATATTTACGCAACCGTTGACCTTGCCACAGTTGGCAAAACAGGCACATTTTCACTTCCTATTGCAATTTCAATCCCTTACGAATACAGCGAGATTATAAGCAAAAAGCCTTATAATGCAAGTGTTGTTGTTGACAAGGTGATTACTGCTGACAAAGAGGTAAAGGTTGTTACAGCGGGCAGCACTGCAAACGGCTATGTTGCAGGCGAAGCCAGTGTTGATGTTCAGACGGTGAGACTTCGTGGTGCAGCAAGTATGATTGAACGTATAAGCCACACGGCGGCAGAGCTTAACTATGATGGTCGCTCGGCTGCAATAAATGATACAGAAAAGCTGTTTTTTGTTGACAAGGACGGCAGACGTATAGGCGACGGAAACGAGGTTTACAATCACGTTTCCATGAGCATTGAAACGGTTCAGGTAAGCTGTCCGGTGTTTAAGGTGAAGAACGTTCCTGTAAGGGTTTCGGCTCAGGCAAGCGGCGGCATTAACAGCTACAGAATTTCGGTACAGCCGTCAACCGTATCAATTTACGGTGAAAACGAAGTGCTTGAAGAGGTTGATGAGCTTTTTACCGAGGTGGTATATCTTGACACACTTGAAGACGAAACAACCACCTGTCAGCTTGTTTTGCCCGAGGGCATAAAGCTTCGTGACGGAATAAGCGAGGTTACTGTCAACGCCGATAAACGAGATTAAAGGTGAGCATACTCTGATGAAGATTGTTGTCAACGGAATAAAAATGCCAATCTGTCATACAGAGGGGCAGATTTTTGAAAAAGCTGAAAAACAGCTTGCTGAATGTAAGATTGCGGCAGAAAATCCGTATATTTACAAAAAGTCTCTTGATGCAAGGCGGAAAAATGACATTCATTTTGTATATTCCGTGGCATTTGAGACAAAAAATATAGAAAATAAGGTTTTAAGCGGTCAGGTTAAGCTTCTTGACGAGCCATCGGTGCTTGAAGAGATAAAGATTTCAAAAAGACCTGATATATTGGTGGTGGGCAGCGGTCCTGCCGGACTTTTTGCAGCGTACACTCTTGCTTTGAGCGGTGCAAGGGTTACCCTGATTGAACGAGGTCAGGATGTTGAAAACCGAAAAAAAACTGTTGAATACTTTCACAAAACGGGAATTTTAAACCCCGAATCAAATATACAGTTCGGCGAGGGCGGTGCAGGGACATTCTCTGACGGAAAGCTGAATACAAGGATTTCAAGTCCGTTTCAGAGGTTTGTTCTTGAGACCTTTGTGAAGTGCGGTGCCCCAAAGGAAATTCTCTATGATGCAAAACCCCATATCGGCACAGATTACTTAGGCAAAACTGTAAAGAATCTCAGAGAGGAAATCAAGGCTCTGGGTGCACAGGTGCTTTTTGACACCTGTCTGACCGATATTGTGGTAAAAGACGAAAAAGTTACAGGAGCAGTTTTAAACGGTTCGTCATATATTAATTGTGATGCGGTTGTTCTTGCTATTGGTCACAGCAGCAGGGATACCTACAAAATGCTTTATGAAAAGCAGGTTTTTATGGAACAAAAGCCTTTTGCGGCAGGGGTCAGGATTGAACATACCCGCAACTTTATCAACCATATGCAATACGGAGACTGTCCGTTTTCGGATAAACTTCCTACGGCGGATTACCGTCTTGTTTATAACGGTGACGACCGCTCGGTATATTCCTTTTGTATGTGTCCGGGTGGCACGGTTGTCAATGCTTCATCCGAGGAGGGGCATCTGTGCGTAAACGGAATGAGTGAGCATGCGAGATTGGCTGACAACTCAAACAGTGCTCTTGTTGTGACGGTCAGGCCCGAGGATTTCAGCGGCACTTCGCCTTTAGCGGGAATTGAGTTTCAGCGGAGGTACGAGGGTGCGGCATATCGTCTTTGCGGGGGCAAGGGTGTTGTTCAGCTTGCAAAGGACTTTGTATCGGACAGAGTTTCCGACAAATTTGGTGAAGTAAAGCCGTCGTTTACGGGTGACGTGCAGTTTGCTGATTTGAGAGAATGTCTGCCAAAATTTATTACCGACACTTTAAAACAGGGAATTTCGGAATTTGACAAAAAGATAAAAGGCTTTTCTGAGAGCGGAGCAATTTTGACGGGGGTTGAAATGCGAACCTCAGCACCGCTTAGAATAAAACGTGACGAAGATTTTGAAAGTATAAGCCACAAGGGCTTGTTCCCCTGTGGCGAGGGTGCCGGATATGCCGGCGGAATTATGAGTGCCGCTGTTGATGGAATACGTGTGGCACAAGCCATTCTTAAAAGATGGGAATAACAAAAGAAAACGAGTGAGAAAGGTATTGATGTAAAATGAAACTTGGTATAGTGGGACTTCCAAATGTAGGAAAGAGTACACTTTTTAATGCAATAACTCAGGCAGGGGCAGAATCTGCAAACTATCCCTTCTGCACAATTGAACCCAACGTGGGCACGGTTGCCGTACCCGATGAAAGGCTTGACAGACTGGCGGAGATGTACGACCCCGACAAGGTTACACCTGCGGTTATTGAATTTGTTGATATTGCAGGCCTTGTAAAGGGCGCAAGCAAGGGCGAGGGTCTTGGAAACAAGTTTCTTTCAAATATTCGTGAGGTGGATGCAATTGTTCACGTGGTGCGTGCCTTTGAGGATACAAACATTGTCCACGTTGAGGGAAATATCGACCCCATCCGTGACATTGAAACAATAAATTTTGAGCTTATATTCTCGGACCTTGAGATAATTGCAAGACGTATTGACCGTCTTAAAAAACAGCTTAAGGGCGGTGACAAAAAGTATCAGGTGGAGATTGACTTCCTTGAGGGGCTGACCCAGAACCTTGAAAAGGGCATCAGTGCCCGTGCACTTGATTTCACCGATGACGAGAGGGAAATGCTTAAAGAGGTATCACTTCTCAGCTTAAAGCCGGTTATCTATGCCGCAAACGTTGCCGAGGACGACTATGCAAAGCCGATTGAGGACAATGTGTATGTTCAGAAGATTGCCGAGTTTGCCGCAAGCGAAAAGTCTGAGGTAATGGTGGTTTCTGCACGGATTGAAGAGGAAATTGCCGAGCTTGACAAGGAAGAAAAGGTTATGTTTCTTGAAGAGCTTGGTGCAACCGAATCCGGTCTTGACAAGCTTATCCGTGCAAGCTACAAGCTTCTTGGCCTCATAAGCTACCTCACAGCCGGCAAGCCCGAGGTAAGGGCGTGGACAATTACAAAGGGTATGAAGGCACCTCAGGCGGCAGGCAAAATACATACCGACTTTGAACGCGGCTTTATCCGTGCCGAGGTTGTTGCCTACAAGGACCTTATGGAAAACGGCAGTATGACCGCTGCAAAGGAAAGGGGCCTCGTAAGAAGCGAGGGCAAGGAATACGTGGTTGAAGACGGTGATATAATACTGTTTAGATTTAATGTTTAATTTTATCCCGTTACACGGGGGAAAGGGAGAGATTTATGAACTTCTTTGAAAACTTAAAAAAGGCAGCAGGTAATACATTCAACACGGTTGCAAAAAAGACAGGTGAAATTGTGGAGGATTCAAAAACCAAATACTCCATATTTGACCTTAAAAACGAGATTGAAAAGGTCTATACTGAAATAGGCAAAGAGATTTACGCAGGCTACAAGGAGGACCGCAATGTTTCGGACTTTATTGAGGAAAAATGCGGTGTAATTGACGGGCTTAACGAAAAAATTCAGGAATTACAGCAAAAGCTTGACTAAACATCTGCAGGTCCGTGGCAGAAGAAAGTAAGTTTTGCGGACAGAAAGGCACAGAAGAAAAATGTCTACATTTAAAGTTGCAATAGACGGACCGGCAGGTGCCGGCAAAAGCACAATTGCCAAGATTGCGGCAAGTACCCTTGGGATTGTTTATGTTGATACGGGTGCGATGTACCGTGCAATCGGTCTTGCGGCAATCCGCAAGGGGATTGACCCTGACAAGGATGTTAAGGCGGTTGAAAGCCTTCTTGATGATATCAGTGTTGAAATCGGACATTCCGAGGCAGGTCAGTCGGTGTTTTTAAACGGCGAGGATGTTACGGTTGAAATCCGCTTGCCCGAGGTGTCGGTTGCGGCATCGGATGTATCAAGGATTCCGGCAGTCCGTGCAAAGCTTTTGGAGCTTCAGCGTACTCTTGCTGAAAAAACAGATGTCATTATGGACGGCAGGGATATAGGGACAGTAGTTCTCCCCTCGGCACAGCTCAAAATATTTCTCACCGCATCGGTCGAGGACCGTGCAATGCGAAGATACAAGGAGCTCTCAGAAAAGGGAATTGAATGTGATTTTGACGAAGTGAAAAGGGATATTGAATACCGCGACAAAAACGATTCCGAGCGTGAGATTGCACCACTTAAGCCGGCAGAGGATTCGGTAATTGTTGATACAAGCGGCAATACCCTTGATGAATCGGTAAAGATTTTGATGGATATTATCAGGGAGCGGAAAGAAAGTATATGAAAAAGTTTGTTTTAAAGCTGGTTCGCGGTATTTACCGTTTGTTGTTTAAGGTAGAGATTGAGGGTCTTGAAAATATTCCCACAGACAAGAACTTTGTGGTTACACCCAACCACCTCAGCAATTTTGACCCACCGCTTGTGGCGGCATTTATGCCCATTGATAATATGGCATATATGGCAAAGGCGTCACTTTTTAAGGTTCCCGTTGTTGCACAGGTAATAAAGGCTTTTGATGCCTTTCCCGTTAAACGTGGCGAGGGAATGTCGGCAATCCGCACATCAATCAAGCTTCTTAAAGAGGGCAGAAGTCTTGTTATATTCCCCGAGGGCAAGCGTGTCCGTACTCCCGGAATTTTGGGCAAGGGCAAAAGCGGTGCTGTTATGATTGCTTCAAATGCCAAGGTTGGGATTTTGCCTGTTGGTATCGAGGCAAGCTACCGCCTGAGAAGCCGTGTAAAGCTTACTGTGGGCGAATACATAGACCTGTCAGGATATTACAGCGAAAAGAAGCTTTCGGCTGAGGATGTGCAAAGCATCACCGATGATGTGGTAATGGAAAAAATAGCAGTTCTTTCAGGAGCCAGAACCTATGGAAATTAAAATTGCCGACAAGGCAGGCTTTTGCTTTGGTGTTGACCGGGCGGTTAAAATTGCATACAGTACGGCAGAAGAAAATCAGGGAACGGTTTACACCTATGGTATGCTGATTCACAACGGTGACGTTATACGTGATCTTGAGAAAATGGGTGTGGTGTGTGCCGAAAGTCTTGAGGATATCCCACCGGAAGCAACTGTGATAATCCGTGCCCACGGCATTTCCAAGGCGGAGTATGTGCAGCTTGGGGCAAAGAACGCAAAAATCATTGATGCCACCTGTCCTTTTGTAAAGCGAATTCACAAAATTGCAGAGGAGGAGCAAAAAAAGGGCAGACAGGTTATTATTGCAGGTGACAAAAACCATCCCGAGGTAAAAGGTATAAACGGATGGTGTGAAAACTCGGCAATTATTGTGGCAGGCGAGGACGAATGTGACAAAATAATCGAAAAAATACCCCAAACAGACATAAGTATTGTGTCTCAGACAACCCTTATACCACAAAAGGCAAAAAAAATTGAACAAAAATTGAAAAAGTATTTTACAAATGCAATTTTTTTTGATACAATATGTAGTGCGACTGAAGAACGTCAGCAGGCAGCCGAAAGCTTAGCCAAGGAAAGTGACCTTATGCTTGTCCTTGGCGGGGCAGGCAGTTCAAACACGCAAAAGCTTTTTGAGATATGCAAACAGCATTGCAAAATGACGTTCAAGCTTGAAAACGACAAAGAATTAGATGGCATAGTCCATTTATTTAAAAATAATAATATAAAAAAAGTAGGCATTACCGCCGGAGCATCCACTCCGGATAAGGTAATCAAGGAGGCAAAATTAACCATGGCGGAAATTACAAATGAAATGAACTTTGCAGAGTTGGTGGAGGAAACATTAAAGCCTTTAACAACAGGCGACATTGTTAAAGGTGTTGTTATCGGCATCACCCCTACAGAGGTACAGGTTGACATTGACGGCAAGTACGATGGCGTTATCCCTGCAAACGAAATGACAAACGATGCATCAGCAAACCTTTCGGACCTTGTTAAGGTTGGCGACGAGGTTGATGTATTTGTTGTTCACGTTTCAGACCGTGACGGCGTTGTTACTCTCTCAAAGAAGAAGATTGACGCAGAAAAAGGACTTCAGGAGCTTCGTGCAGATTTCGAAAACAACACTGTTTTAAACGGCAGAATTGTTGAAATCGTAAGAGGCGGTATCGTTACAATCGCAAAGGGTGTAAGAGTATTTATTCCTGCATCTGAAGCAGCAGAACGTTTTGTTGAGGATTTGGGTGCACTTCTTAACACAGAAGCAGCATTCAGAATCATCAAAATGGACACAGACAGACGCGGCAGATTGAGAGTTGTTGGCTCAATCAAGTCTGTTGCAAGAGAAATTGCACAGAAGAAGGCTGACGAGTTCTGGAGTGCTGCAGAAGTTGACAAAAAGTACACAGGTACAGTAAAATCTCTTACTGCATTTGGTGCATTTGTTGACCTTGGCGGTGTTGATGGTCTTATCCATATTTCTGAGCTTTCTGACAGCCGTATCAAGCATCCGTCAGAGGTTGTTAAAGTTGGTGACAGCATCGACGTATATATCAAAGAACTCAACAAGGAAACAAACAAGATTTCACTTGTTAAAGAGCTTGCTGCTGACAAGCAGGCAAGAGAAGCTGCATTTTGGGCAGGTCTTGAGGTTGGCAAGACTGTAAACGGTACAGTTAAGTCACTTACAAACTTTGGTGCATTTGTTGATATCGGTGGCGTTGACGGTCTTGTTCATATTTCTGAGCTTTCATGGAACCGTATCAAGCATCCGTCTGAAGTAATCGCTGTTGGCGATTCTATCGAGGTTTACATCAAAGACATCAACCCCGAGACAAAGAAGATTTCTCTCGGTCACAAAAAGGAAGAAGACAGCCCCTGGTATAAGGCAACAAAGGACCTCAAGGTTGGCGACAACATCAAGTGTAAGATTGTTCGCATTCTTCCCTTTGGTGCATTTGCTGAGGTTGCACCTTTTGTAGACGGTCTTATCCACGTTTCACAGATTGCAAATACAAGAATCGACAAGCCATCTGATGTTCTTAACATCGGTGACGAGGTTGAGGCTCAGGTAATTGAAATCAACAACGAAACAAAGCAGATTGGTCTTTCAAGAAAGGTTCTTCTCCCTGACTATGCTCCCGAAGCAGAAAAGGTAGAGGAAGAGGTTGTTTCTGACGAATCTTACACCGAAGAAGGTTCATTTACATTGGGCGACATTCTTGACGCTGAATAGTTTATGTGAATGTAAAAAACATCCGGACCGCAAAAACTTTTTTTGCTACAAACAAAGCTCACCGCTGCGTCAAAACTCGTCTTTTTTCTCGGTTTTTCTTTTGAGAAAAACCAGCGTTTATTAGACGGTTTTTCCTTTTTCACCAAAAAGGTTCCCTTTTTGGTGAAGAGGAGCAGTTTTGGAGTAGGTGAACAGCAGAAATTTTCTGCTGTAAACGAAACGACAAAAACTGCGACGACGTACGTCTTCGGGTGACCTTTGTTCGTTCCGAATTGTTTTTTCCTATTCCCATATATGCACACAGGGCTGTAAAATTATACAGCCCTGTTTTGAATTTTGAAAGGGCAAAGTATTATGAACGTATCAGAATATAAAAATTGGATAAAGGGCAAAAAGGTATCAGTTGTGGGGATTGGTGTAAGCAATGTTCCCCTTATTAAATTTTTGCTTGAGGCGGGAGCAAGGGTTACCGCCCACGATAAACGTGATGCCGAAAAGCTTGGCGAAAGCTACATACAGCTTAAAGCTTTGGGGGCAGAGTTTGTCCTTGGCGACGGATATCTTGACAAAATACCGGCTGATACCGAGGTGATTTTCAAGACCCCCGGTTTAAGACCTGATGTGCCTCAGCTTGTTGCAGCGGTACAAAACGGGGCAACACTTACCTCTGAAATGGAGCTGTTTTTTGAGCTTTGTCCCTGTCCGATAATTGCGGTTACAGGCAGTGATGGCAAAACCACCACCACAAGCCTTGTGGGCGAGATGCTTAAAGCAGAGGGCTACACCTGCCATATTGGCGGCAACATCGGCAAACCTCTTTTGGCTGAGGTTGAAAATATGACCAAAGCCGATATGGCTGTAGTTGAGCTTTCAAGCTTTCAGCTGTTTTCAATGAAGCACAGTGCCGATGTGGCGGTTGTTACCAATGTGACACCAAACCACCTTGACTGGCACAAGGATTTTGACGAATATAAAGATGCCAAGAAGAATGTTTTCAAAAACAACGAAAATTGTCGGGTAATTCTTAACTTTGACAATGACGTAACAAAAAGCTTTTTTAACGAAGCACCAAACCCAATGTATTTCAGCCGTCAAAGCAGCCTTGAAAACGGGATAACATTAAATGGCTACGATATTGTAATCAGGGAAAATGGCGAAGAAAAAAGAATTATTTCCACAGCGGATATAAAAATTCCGGGACTTCATAATGTTGAAAACTATATGGCGGCAATCGGTGCGGTTTATCCCCTTGTAAGTCGTGAAACCATTGAAAAGGTTGCAAAAAACTTTGGCGGTGTTCCTCACCGTATTGAGCTTGTGCGGACTCTTGACGGGGTGAGGTATTACAACGATTCAATTGCAAGCAGTCCTGCACGTACAACTGCGGGTCTTAAGTCCTTTGACAAAAAGGTAATCCTTATTGCAGGGGGGTATGACAAAAAAATCCCCTTTGACGAGTTTGGCGAGGTAGTGAATACCTATGTTAAAACTCTTGTTTTGGTAGGGGCAACCTCAGAGAAAATTGAAAATGCAGTAAGAATGGCAAAGAATTTTGACGGACTTGAAATTATCCGTGAAACCGAATTTGAAGCAGCGGTAAAATCAGCAAAGGCGTCGGCAATCGAGGGGGATATTGTACTGCTTTCACCTGCCTGTGCAAGCTTTGATTTGTTTGACAATTTTGAAGTCAGAGGCAATACATTTAAGTATATTGTCAACGGACTTTAAAATACAATTTGGAAAAATTTTTAAAACAGTTGACAAAATAGTTTTTATTTTATATAATAGACATAGAAAAAGGCAAGACCTCAAACGGTTATGCTAAGTGAATAGTTAAAAATAACGCATCATTTGACGGTGGGCGTTATTTTTTTATGGAAATTACTAAAAGTAACAAAATAATCATAAAAGATATTATGTATTCATTATCCATAGCAATCACCCCCTTTTATAAGAGATGATAGCATAACCGCCCAGCTTTTACGCTTGTATAGGTCTTACCTTTTTGCCAGATTTCTCTGACAAAGTCATTATCCAACAAAATTTGCGTTATTTCAACGAAATTTTCAAATTGACAAAAACTTTTGCAAAATTTTACAGAAAAATGCATAAAAGGTATTGCAAAATTAAAAGGTTTGTGATATTATAATTTTGCGACTAAAAACAAAAAATATATTACCAATAGAAGCATTTTTACATTGGTAAAAATGTGTAACTGATGGTGTTTCTATTGGGAATTGCTATGTAAGTTTTTAGTCGCATAAAAACGGATGTTACGCATTTTTCGGTGCGTGGCTCCTTTGCGTGGCCCCGCACTTTTTTAATTTATGCGATAGGAGGAAAAACTTATGACAGATTTGGAGTACAAAAAGGCTGTTTTGTATGCAGCGAAGCTTGTTGTAAAATTAACGCAGAAGCTTGACGACGAGGGACTTACTTTGTTTGAGGAATATTGTAATAATTTAGAAAAAATGTTGGAGTATGAAAGACAAAACAGTAATTGGCGACAGACTTTTGAAGAAGTAGAAAGATTAATTGGTGTTAAAAAAGGATTGGTTTGTTAAAAGGTTTATGTAGGGGCGGTTCACGAACCGCCCGTTTCGGGACACTCGTTAATGTCCCCTACAACACCTCACCACCGCCTTCGGCGGAGCCTCTCCTCAAGGAGAAGCCTGTAATTGCCACCGGCAATCATCGCCCTCAAGGAGAGGCCTTGATTGTATAACGAAAACCACTCTAAGCCTGCGTGGTTCAAAAGAGCTTAAGCGATGAACAGAATACAAATTAGATGTAATATGTAAAGTAAAAGTTTGTTGGAATATGAAATCATATATTCCAATGCATATTGTGGAAAAGCCTTCCCCTGTGGGAGGGGAAGGTGGGTTTTGCACAGCAAAACTCGGATGAGGTGGTATAGTAATAAATTATGCTGTTTAACGGTTGTATTGACAACCTACACCCCATCTGTCACCGATAGGTGACTGATGAGGTGTAATAATTGCCTTTTTAGACAGTATAAAATGCCCCGTTATACGGGGCATTTCTGTTACCTACTTAAATATATAAATACATTTCCCGGGGGTCAGAATCTCGCTGTCAAGCTGATTTGAACTCATTATCTCATTTGGCGAGGTATGATATTTTTTTGCAATATCCCAAAGAGTGTCGCCTTTTTGGACAAAATAAATTCGTGCAGAGGGTGCTTTGGGGAATTTCTTTTCTGTGTCAAGGCTTATGCTTGAAATCAGCTTGGCGGTGCAAGGGGTAATTACCTTTAATGAAATCTGTACTATGGCACGTATTTCCAAAACTCTGTCACCGTTTATGGTACAGCTTGTATGTATAATTTCTGCCTTGGCGTCGCATAAGGAATCAGGCTTAATCCCCTCTGCCTCAAAGCTTTGTGAAAACGGCAAAATATGTGCAAAGCCTGCAATGGGCATTGTCTGGTCGCCCGAAAGGTAAAGAAAGTTGCAGATTGCCGTACCCGAGACGGTTACGCAAGCACCCTCGACCGAAATGTTTTCGATATTTGCTTTTGCACTGCAGTCGCAAAGCCGTTGAATTTCAGGAAGATAGTCGGGGATGCTCACCGGCTCTTTTATTGTTATCTGCTGGGTAAAGCTGCCTGTCAGCTGTTCAAGACAGTAGCTTTCCCTTTCAAGCTCAACACCGCAGCAGGTTCCGTATGCGTCCTCAATAACGGTACATTCAACCGCCTCTGAGGCACGGACAGCCCCCTCAAGAACAATTTCGCATTTCAGAATCCGTTTATCTCCGTCACTGTCAGCACACACTTCAAAATAGCAATCCTTTACCGAATAATCAACTTCGCCGTTCATTGTTTCGGTAAGACCTTCAATTTCAAGCACTTCGCTGAACTGAACAGTATGCTCCATAACCTCAATGCAGCCTTCGTCGCTGCAGTACAGAGTGCAGATTTTCAGCTCGCCTTTTGCGTGGGCAGAGCCTGCAAGAAGTCTGAGCTCGGTTGAAGACGGTGTTGCCGAAGTTTTAAGAATTTCACAGATTGACGGCTTGCCCTGAGGCACTTCAAGCTTTTCCCGAACCACAATTTCACGCATTGCGTCTATGCAGGGGTTAAAAAGCTTCATTTTGCGTGTTTTTATCTCAACATCGCATTCGTTTTCAAGACCCGTTGCAAAATCTATATCGGTATTGCGTGAAAGACGGATTAAAAATTCAAGTCCGGTACGGGTACTCAGCTTGCGGCTGTTTACCAGAGTATATTCGCAGGGTCGGCACTTTGCTTCAATGGCAAAGTCCATATCGGGCATTGCACCGCTTACATCAAGAACGTTACTAAATTCCTGTGTGGTGGTGATTGATTTTACACGTCCCGATTCCTTTATGTCCGGAATGTAAAGAATATTAAGTCTTACAACACCCTGAACATAGATTTTATCGTTTTGAACAGTTTTGTGGTTTATGGCGACATCGGTATCTACCTGAAGAATTTTGAGGATATCCGGCTTTATGTCGGGGACAATTACATCGCCCTCAACTGTTGCATAACAGCATTTTGAGCATACAACCTCGGACAGCCGTATATGCTCGTTTTGAAGTTTTATTGACATCTTTATTCCCTCACTTTATATTGTATAGTCTTGGTTTTTGGTATATACTATGACGATTTTTGCTGTTATATTCCAAAATCCTGAAGGTTAAAGCCTGACAAATCTATATAATCAGATACCAGAACAAAAAGAAGAGCAAGAACCAAAACAGAGTTCTCCTCATCGTCCTTTTCCATAAACAAAAATATAAGTGCCAGAAGAAGCAGGTCCTCTGCACCGATTATGCCAAAGAATTTTTTTGTTTGCTTGTTGTAAACCGCATCGGGCAAAAGCTTTTGCAAAAGACCTGACATTCCGTTTTTTCTGCCGCTGTTTTGTGGCGGGGTTTTACAGGAATTGCAGGCTTTATTTTCGCCTGACGGGTGCATACGTGGGATATCCTTATTTTGCTGCGGATTGCTGTTATGCTGTCTGTTTTGCTGCATGGAATTGTTGGGTATGTGTTGGGTAATGTTTTGATTTTGCTGAGGAGCGGTTTTTTGTTGAGTTGTTTTAAGTGTCGGTTTTTGCTGTTGCTGCTGAGAAGTTTGCTGATGTCGGACAGGCTGTGCTTGCTGTGATGCTTGCTGATGTCGGACAGGCTGTGATTGCTGTGATGCTTGCTGATTTGCCTGTCGGGGTTGATTTTGCCTAAGCTGATTTTGATTTGCGGACGAGGTTTGCTGTGCAGATTCAAAACGCTGATACATTTCAATCACCTCCCAGTTCCTTAAATGCTTTTAATGCCTTTGTTACGGTAATAAGCTTTGCAGCCTGGTCCACCTTGTTGCGGCGTTCCTTGCTGAGATATGGCTTAAGTGCCTGCAAAAAGTTTGCGGCGGCACTGTCCTTTGTGCTGCTTACTGTGTTCATTACCTTTTGTATCTTCATTAGTGTATCAATATTTCCAAGACCTGAAAGGATGCCTCCAAGTCCGCCTTGTTCTGAGTCTGTATTTGTCGTTGAGGGATTGCTTTCATCGGCAGAGGTATCGCTTGCCGACCCCATAAGAGAACCAAGAATGTTTTGAATTTGCTCCTCGCCTTCTTTGGTTGAAAGCATTTCCTGAAGCTGTTCAATTCCCTTTGAAAAGTCAAATTCCTCTGCCATAGCCGTTTTTTCCCTTTCTGAAATTTTAGGATTTTTTTACAATTTGTTCAAGCTTTGACAAAAGATTTGGGTCTTGTGCCAGCTTTTTTATCATATCGGGGTTTGACTGAAGCTGTTTTTGAAGCTCCCGGGGATTTGTCTGACCACCCTTGCCTGAAAGTCCCGATTTATTTATTGCATCAGCCGCCATTTGAAGCTGTTCGGGGGTAAGACCGTTGCTGATTTGTTTAAGTCCCTGAGCAAGCATTTGTGGATTCATTTTTGAAAGCATTTCCTGAATATTCATATATCCCGTTGCCTTTCTTCCGCTAAAATTTCAAGCCTTGCCTGCGGACTTGACAAAGCCTAAACCTGACAGAGTGGTTATCTCAAACTGCCTGAAAATTAAGATCAGATTTGCACACCCATTGTCAGGTTATTTCTTTTCATTTATTATTATATGATGAAATAAAAAATTAGTGACAAAAATGTATGGGTGTGGTAAAATGATGGGAGTAAAGGACGTGATATAAATGAAAATTTTGATTTTCAGTGATTCGCATAAAAGCTTTGCCCCTATGATGAGGGCAATTGAAATTGAAAAGGATGTAAACTGGATTATCCACGCAGGGGATGTTCAAAGCGATGTTGAGGATTTGCTTATTACATACCCAAAAACTCCTGTGGCATATGTCAAGGGCAACAACGATTTCTTTTTGCGGGATGTACCCGAGGACAGATTTTTCACCCTTGACGGAGTGAAGATTTTTCTTACTCACGGCCACAATTACGGGGTAAAATATTCACTTTCGGCACTTTTTAAAAAAGGAACAGAGCTTGGTGCGGACATTTGTATTTTTGGGCATACCCACGTTGCTGTTTGTGAAAAAATGGAAAATATTACCTTGTTTAATCCCGGTTCGGCAACAAAAAGCTACGGTGTTATGGAAATAAACAATGGCGAATATAGTTTGGAAATACGTAAATTTTAAAAATAAATTTAAAAATTTTGATTACAAAACCTCGATTCAGGGAATACTGAAAGTGTAAATCCAAATGGAGGTGAAAAATTATGGAAAATAATGGTGTAAGCTGTAATGTAAACGAATGTATGTATCATGCAGAGGGCAACAAGTGCCGTCTTGACAAGATTGAGGTAAGCCACGAAAAAACAAGTGCAGATTCGATTGCAATCCCTCATTTTTGCAAGAGTTACGAAAAGAAGTAAATAAATAAAAAAGAAGATAAAAATACCACCCATATCTGTGCTGTATGATATCAGAAATGGGTGGTGTTTTTTTACTTACTCGAAATCCTCAAGCGTTACCGTGGCTGCCTCAACCGCACGCTTGCAGTAACCGCATTCCTCACAGTTCTTTTTGCAGTTTGCTACCTGCTTGCCAAAGCCCTCAGGCAGCTTGCTGTTTTCGATTATGTCGGGATAGAACAATCCGCTGTGGCTTGGCTCTAAAAGGTCTGTTATGGCACCGCTGTATTTGCCGTTTATGTATGCCCTCAAAGTGCGGATGGGGTTGCGGCTTACACGGGTTGCAAGCTTTGCTGCAACAAAGTAGCCTTCGTAAAGGTGCATATCCTCAGGCCTTACAAAGGTCATATCCTTTAAAACCGAGGCACGGTTCTCCCTGTGGCTTAAAAACTCGTGA
>JAZRJL010000088.1:0-2617 GCA_045645805.1 Clostridia bacterium
TCTAGGGATTGCTTTGTGTATTTTTCATCTAATCCCTTTTAAGTAGGAAGTTTTTATCCTTTAAAATCTTAATATATGGAGTGGTATCGAAGTGGTCATAACGGAGCTGACTCGAAATCCCCTCGGTTACACTGTAACTACACCCTCACAAATGGCTTAACCACGCGGGTTTAAGCGAGGTTCAAACCTTGCTTTTACGCCCTTATCTAGCGGTTTTTCTAACCATTTCTAACATTTTTCTAACAAAATTTTATAATTTGCTCAGTTTTTTCTCCGTCAAATCGGAGTTCAAACATATCTGGAGATGTACCCAAGTGGTTGAAGGGTCTGCACTCGAAATGCAGTAGGTCGGCTCAAACCGGCGCCAGAGTTCAAATCTCTGCATCTCCGCCAACGAAAACCGTGAACTTGAACAGTTCACGGTTTTTCTCTATTTACTTGAAAAACATATGTTTTTATGGTACAATATTTTAAAATATCAAATATTTGGAGGTCGATATATTATGTCGAAGCAAATCGTTTCTGTAGAAGAAGTAAAAAAAGCCCTTAATATAGATAGCTTTCGTAATTTGTCAAAAGATAAAATTATGGAATTTGTTTCTTTGATTCCAAGTATGGATAAAGAAGTGGCTATATCTATAATCAACCAATTCCCTGTTTATGGAGAACTGGCAACAAAGATGGTATCCGAATTAACAGATCTTTGCGACAACGCTTTAAAAGAAAATAGCGTAAGTCAAAAAGAATCTATTGAAGCTTATAAAATTGTCCTTAACCAACTGGGAGAACTTTTAAAAAAGGATGATATTTCGGCAGATGAGCGAACAGACATCACTAATAAGATGATTATGATTGCTGACAAAATCGCCGCCAAAGATACCGAAAACAAAGAATTCTTAGGAAACATCATCAAATATGGCGGTTCTGTGATAGGTGGAGCACTTTTCTTAGGCGCAATCATTCTAGGTGTCAATACAAAAGGCAAATCTATTCCAAAACTTAAATAAGTATATTCCAAAAAGCGTGATGACATTAAAATCATCACGCTTTTTATTATCTATGATTTCTTTTATAATATCTTATTTTAACATATGCACCTTTTCCACTTAGCGGAGCTGATAAAACCTCATCATCCCCTGCCATCATATTATACATTGCTGTACAGCATTGTGGCATATGATGATTAGGCCCTGGATAACCACCGCATTCAATATGAATATCTCTTGACAAAATGTCTTTATATGGTAATATCATATCCTTTAGTTTTTCAGCAATTTTATTCTCAAACATTTCAGTATAAGTATTTTTATTTGACATAAAACATATCCTCCTTTGTATATAAACATTGTATCATTGACTTTATCTAAAAGTCAATCCGTAAGGTGTGTTGTTCTTTTAGTGGTGTGATTATTGGTGTGATGTGTATTGAGTTTGTTTTTATCGCACACACGGCCTTTAACAGCCGTCTTATTTGCGATTTAATGTCTTAGGTGGTGTAACTACCCTACCCGAGAGAGTTTGTCCTTACAATCCCTTTAATAGCCGTTGTATCTCGGCCTCAAAATCGATTTTAAATGCTATCAAGCACATTCATAACTTTTACGCCTTTTCTATTTGCATAATCAACCGTATTTTTCGTCCCACTCTTTTGACCATTGAACACCGAAATCACAAGATTTGATCTATCAACCATCCATTCATTTCTCACCTGATAGCACCCTGTGAAATAATGGTCGTTGATTTCTTTTACAAGGTCAGCATTTTTGATTATCTTATTAAACCTCATCTTTTCGGTCATACTCCGCCTACTTTCAAAGTCTGGGTGTGGCAAAGCACATATAAGATGCAAGTCCTTGTTTCTTTTCTTTCGCTCCAATACAATCTCCGCCGCCCATATGTCCGTTCCCATTGCCATACCTGTTATAAAGGTTACATACCCATCTGCAATAGCCTCGTCTATTGCTTTTTCAAGTAACGGCTTAATCTCTTTTTCTCCAAGCTCCATTTTGTCAGGTCGATGCCCTGTAAAACAACATCTGTGTAATCTTAATTCTTCTTGATTCATAGTAATTACCTCTCATAATTATTGACCAATATCACGGACAATATTTTTCTTGATTATATCATACAATATAATTAGTTGCAACCAATACTGGTCAACTATGAATTGTGAGGTGTAATCTATGGAACAGAAAATAAGACGTGACCGTAATATGGGAGATAATTTAAGAAAACTTCGACTTGACCACGATATATCACAAGAAAAACTTTGTGCAGAACTACAACGCCGTGGTTGTGATATCGGTCGTAGTACTTATGCAAAATACGAAGCAGGCGAACTCAACATCCGTGCAAGTGTAATTATCGAATTAAAGAAAATCTACAACTGTTCATACGATGACTTTTTTGAAGGACTTGATGTCATAATTTGAGGTGATTTTATGGCTATTAAAAGTGTATCTATAAGAATTGAGGAAGAAATGCTCAATAAAATCGGTTATGTTGCCGACTACGAAGGTCGTAGTGTTAACAGTCATGTGCTAGTTCTGATTCGTGAAAATATCAAAAAATTTGAAGAAGAACACGGCTCTATTGATGGTGACATCAACCCTGATGT
>JAZRJL010000089.1:0-16360 GCA_045645805.1 Clostridia bacterium
CAACAGGATAGGTTTCCTGTCCGATAAGCTTTTTGCCGTTGCAAAGAATAACCTCTTTGTCAAATATAGAATTTTCAACCCAGCAATCGTCCATAATCCTTGCATTCTGCATTATTATCGAATCCTTAACCACCGAGTCCTTTCCTATTTTCACGCCACGGGAGATAACACAGTTTTCAACCTTGCCTTCAATCACACATCCGTCAGCAATAAGTGAATTTTTAACCTCGGCATCACGTCCGTACTTGGTTGGGATGCTGTCCTTTGCCTTTGTATGAATGCTGCGTGCATCAAGTGTTCCAAAAAGTTCACTGCGAACCTCGGGCTTAAGGAGTTCAAGATTAAATTCAAAGAATGATTTTATGCTGTCAATTGTCTTTTTATACCCGTCAAATTTATATCCGCAAATTCTGAGCTTGCCCAAATTTGCAAGAAGAATGTCCTTTGAAACTGAATGCCTATCGTGAGCAAGGCAATCGCTTACGAGGTCAATAAGTAAATCCTTTTTGATATACATCATATGCATATACGAAAGGTTTGACTTTTGAAGTCTGGGGTAAACCTGAATGTCTGTAACCTCGCCTCCGTCATTTACATCAACCAAAATTTGATGTCCAAGCTCCTTTGGGGTCAGTTCGCCCACTTCGGTATAAACCATCGTAATATCTGCTTCATTTTCAAAGTGAGTGTTTATGACCTCTTCAAAGTTTATATTGCATATGGTGTTGCAGTCGGTAAGCAATACATATTCCTGTCGGCTGCGGTTTAAATAGCTCATTGCAGTATTGACAAAGTCAACACCCTCAATAATTCTCGTATTGTTGTCAGTACCCTCGGGCGGGTCAAGGATAAACAAGCCGTTTTCCTTTCGTGCAAGGTCCCAGGACTTACCGCTTCCGATATGGTCTCTCAGCGAGCGATGCTTGTTGCCTGTGGTTATACCCACATTCACTATACCTGAGTTTACCATATTTGACAGCATAAAGTCAATAATGCGGTATCTGCCGCCAACAGGAACTGCCGCAAGAGAGCGAACCTTCATAAGTTCTCCAAGATTAACTTCAGGGTTGCCTGAAAAAATCAAACCCAATGTATTATTATTTTCCATAATGCTTTCCCTCCTGCCTGACCTATGCCGTTATGGTGTCTGCAGCCTTTTTAGAAGCCGCATTTGCCTTGGCTGTTTTGTTTTTTACATTCCGTGTAACCATTGAACATCTGCCAATTTTAATATCCTTGTCAACAAGCACATTTGGACCTATCAAAGTGATATCATCCGAACAGATTTTTGTATTGTGGAAGTCCAACACGGCATTAATGTCATCCAAACCTATTACCGCATTTTCAGACACATATGCGTTTGTGCCAAGCATTGCCTTGTTTACAACCGCTCCCTTTTTAACTACTGCACAGGGGAACAGCACCGAATCACGTACAACCGCACCTTCCTCAATCGTTACCCCCTCGAATATAACCGAATTTTCGACATCTCCCGCAATCTCACAACCTGCTGTTATATAGCAGTTTTTAACTCTCGATTCAGGAGCAAGATACTGGGGCGGCATTGCAGGGGTACGGCTGAAAATCTTCCAGTCATCATCGTCTAAAAGATAGCCGGGATTTTCAGAAAGTAAATTCATATTTGCCTCCCAAAGACTTTGGATTGTACCAACATCCTTCCAGTACCCGTCAAATCTGTATGCAAGAAGCTTGTTTCCGTCTTCAAGCATTTTAGGAATTATGTTTTTGCCAAAATCGTTGTCCGACTTGGGGTCATTTTCATCGGCAATAAGGTATTTTTTAAGAATCGACCATGTAAACACATAAACACCCATTGATGCAAGGTTGCTTTTTGGTTTTTTTGGTTTTTCCTCAAATTCTACAATATTCATATCTTCATCGGTGTTCATAATGCCAAACCGCGAAGCCTCGTCCCAGGGAACTTCAATTACTGCAATGGTGGCAGCTGCATTTGCCTCCTCATGTGCCTTTACCATAAGCGAATAATCCATTTTATAAATATGGTCGCCCGAAAGAACAACTACATATTCAGGGTCAAAGCGACTTATAAAACCGATATTCTGATAAATAGCATTGGCTGTACCTTTGTACCATTCTCCCTTTTCAGCTGACACATACGGCGGAAGAACATAAACACCGCCGCTGTTTCGGTCAAGGTCCCAAGGCTGTCCGTTTCCTATATAAGTATTAAGTTCAAGTGGCTGATACTGAGTAAGAACTCCCACGGTTGTAATGCCCGAATGAGTACAATTACTTAATGGAAAGTCTATTATACGGTACTTTCCGCCAAAAGGTACCGCAGGCTTTGCAACATCCTTTGTAAGAACTCCCAGTCTGCTGCCTTGACCTCCGGCAAGTATCATTGCAACACATTCTTTTGATTTCATACCTAAAACCTCCGTTTTAATTTTGTATATGTTATCCGGTCAAACACATCAATCGGATACCTTCACAGTTTTTGCTTTTTTAATATAAATGGCTGAAAGCTCGGGAAGGTCAATCTCGAGAACATATTTAAAGCTTTTAAATGTCTTCCGCTTTGCAACAAGCTTTTGTTTTGCCTTTGCCGTACCACCATAAGCCTTTGAATCACTGTTTAAAACAACCTCGTATTCACCCTTAGCCGGCACGCCAATAACATATTTCTTATGTTCCTGTGCTGCAAAGTTCAAAACAACAATTGTTTTGTCACGTCTGCTTTTGCTGCTGCGTATAAAAGAAATAACGCTCTTTTCGCCATCCTCCGCATTTATCCATTCAAAACCGGACCAATCACTGTCATTCTCGTGCATAGAACGGTTTGACTTGTAATATTCATTAAGCTCCTTTGTAAACCTTTGCAGTCCCTTGTGACTGTCATAGTCAAGAAGCATCCAGTCAAGACCTTCAGCAAACCGCCATTCGATAAACTGTCCGAATTCGCCACCCATAAATAAAAGCTTTTTGCCGGGATGTGCATACATAAAGGCATACAAAAGCTTAAGGCTTTTAAACTTCTGCTCATATGTTCCATACATTTTGTTAATAAGCGAAGCCTTTCCATGCACCACCTCGTCATGTGACAGGGGCAAAATATAATTTTCTGAAAATGCATACATCATTGAGAATGTAAGCATATTGTGGTTCGAGCCACGGAAATATGGGTCCATAGACATATATCTTAATATGTCATTCATCCATCCCATATTCCATTTGAAATTAAAGCCAAGACCGCCCTCATGAACGGGCATTGTAACACCGCCCCAGGCAGTTGATTCCTCAGCAATCATCAGTATATTTGGAAATTCGGAAAATATTACTGTATTCAGCTTTTGTAAAAACTCTATTGCCGCCAAGTTTTCTTTGCCGCCGTATTTATTGGCAACCCATTCACCGTCACGACGGTTGTAATCAAGATAGAGCATACTGGATACCGCATCAACTCTGAGACCGTCCATATGATACTCGGACAGCCAGAACTGTGCATTGGAAATTAAGAACGAATGTATCTCACTTTTATCCCAGTTAAATACAAGTGTTCCCCATTCCTTATGCTCGCCAAGACGGGTATCAGGGTGTTCATAAAGACAGCTTCCATCAAATTTTGCAAGACCGTGTGCATCCTTTGGAAAGTGTGCAGGCACCCAGTCCATAATCACACCTATACCTGCCCTGTGACATTTGTCAATAAAACTTTTCAATTGAGCAGGTGTTCCAAAGCGGCTGTTTGCTGAAAAGTATCCTCCAATCTGATACCCCCAGGAACCGTCAAAGGGATATTCACAAATTGGCATAAGCTCAATATGGGTATACCCCATTTCTTTTACGTAAGGTATAAGCTCCTCTGCCATTTCAGAATATGTGAGAAAGCTTCCGTCTTCATGCTGTTTCCATGACCCGAAATGCATCTCATATATATTTATCGGCTTGTCATAGGGCTGTGTTTTGCTACGTTTTTTCAGCCACGCACCATCCTGCCATTTATATGACATATCTGCAACAACCGATGCTGTCGCAGGTCTGACCTCGCTTTGAAAAGCAAACGGGTCTGACTTTAATATTATCTCACCATTTTTAGTCTGTATGCTGTATTTATACTTTTCACCGACGCTTATTCCAGGTACATAAATATGCCATATGCCGGTATCGGTATAACGCTGCATTGGATTTATATTTCTGTCCCAGCCATTTTTGTCACATACAACCGAAACAGATGCCGCATTAGGTGCCCATACCGAAAAGCTGCAACCATTACCGTCATGGTTTGCCCCTAATATATTGTAACTCTGGAAATTTTTGCCCTCGTTAAACAAAAACATAAGCTCTGCTGATAATTCTGCATTTTCCCCGATATGGCAAAGATTGTTTCCCATTTTTAAGTATCCTCCGTAACCCCAAATTCTTTTGTCAATTTTTATCAAATTATGTTGTCTTTTACACTCTGTTTCAGTATATTTTCTACAATTATATTTTATCACATTAAAGCAATATTGTCTATGTATATATTGCATAAACTTTTTCCATTTTTTTCACCATTTAGAAAGTATTCGGGGCATTTTTAGTCAATATATATTTCTCCCTCAAAGCCTTTTAGCTCAATTCCCACAGTTTTAGTATTTTCAGAAATAATTGTCCCTGAAAACACACCTGTCAGTTTTTTAGCTGTTTTTTGTTCAAGGTCAAAGCTTATATACCTTGCTTCGCTGCTTCGGTTGATGCAGCAAACAGCAATGCCGTTTTTTGAAGGCTTTCCAAACACATCCTCGGATTTTTTAATTTGACGTTCATACACAAGCACGTCTCCATCAGCATAAAGGATATGAAAATCGCCGGTTTTCAGGCAGTCTTTTGAATTTCGCAACGCAATAGCTTTCTTGTAAAATCCAAGCAAATCAGGATCAACGCACCGCCAGCTGTATGCTTTTCGGTTAAAGGGGTCTCTGAGTCCCTGCATACCTATCTCGTCACCATAATATACACACGGCACTCCTACAAAGGTCATCTGCATCAGCACTGCAAGCTTCAGGCGGTTTATAGCAAGAGTTTCAGCAACGGGGTCAAGCCTGAATCGTATTTTTTCGTCATTGCTCATTCCTTCATCAATATTCTGCCCCGAAAGAATATTTTTTGCACGCATTGTATCGTGAGTTCCAATGAGATTCATATTTGCATACAGTGCCTCTTTGGGATAATTTTCCATAATAGAAAGCATTCTTCCGGCAAAGTCCTGAGCCATAATTTCACCAAGCAAAAATCCGAAGACTCCGTCTTTAAACGGATAATTCATTACACTGTCAAGCTCGCAGCCGTAAAGAAATTCTCTTTGCAAGCCATAACTCACCTTGTTTGAAGCATCCTCCCATACTTCGCCAATAACAACAGCATCTTCATTTTCCTTTTTGACCTCGGTACGAAGTATCTTTATAAATTCATCAGGAAGTTCGTCAGCAACATCAAGCCGCCAGCCTTTTGCACCCTTTCTCAACCATTTCTTTATTATAGCATCCTTACTGCGAAGAATATAGTCGAGATAAGTCGGCTCGGTCTCATTTACATTGGGCAGATTTGAGCAGCCCCACCAGCTGTTATATGAGCCGTCATCGTTCCATTGATACCAGCTTGAATACTGCGAACCCCATTGCCGTGCGGCACCTATGTTTTCACCATAGCTGCCATATTTGTTAAAATATACGCTGTCACTGCCTGTATGGCTGAATACACCATCTAAAATAATGCTGATACCCATATCCTCAGCCTTTTTGCAAAGTTCTTCAAAATCCTCCTCGCTGCCTAAAATTGGATCAATACGGCTGTAATCACCAGTATCGTAACGATGATTTGAATATGCTTCGAAAATCGGATTTAAATATATGACACTTATGCCAAGGTCTTTTAAATAATCAAGCTTTTCCTCAATTCCTTTCAGGTTTCCGCCGTAAAAGTCATTGCAGGCAGGACCGTTTTCAAAAGGATGCCTGTCAAAAAAGAAATCCTCGTACCAATCATTATGAATGCGGTACTCGCTGTGCTTTTCCAAAAATTCTGTGTTTTTGCCGCTTTTGTAAAACCGGTCAGGAAAAATCTGATACATAACCGCTTTTTTGAACCAGTCCGGAGTCTTGAAGTTTTTATCATAAACCGTTATCTGATAAGATATATCCGATGGGCTGTCCTCCATAACACCAATACCGCCAAGTCTTTGGGGATTGTTTGAATAGTATAAAGTTCTTCCTTTTACCGAAACTACAAAATAATACCACAAAAGCTGCGGTTCTTTGGGCATTTCAATTTCCGCAGAATAGAAAGCCCCCGAATTTGCTTGTTCAATTATGTTCATTTCAACAAATTGTTCATTCCCATCCCACAATCGCAGCCTTGCAAAGTCGGGAACAGTATCAGTCTCAACATATATTGAAAGTCTGACCGTGTCACCCGTTTTGACTGCACCTTGGGGAAATCTGTATTGTTTGTCTTGTGAATTGTGGTAAATTTTCATTTCTTCCTCTTTCTTTTGTATAGCTACCCTAAAGCTAAAACTCTTTAAAAATTTTTGTTGCATTGTGTTATTTTTATGTTATACTTTAAATAAGTATACCACAAAAAGGACAAAACGTAAATGCAAACTTTAAAATTTACTGATATTCCCTTAGAATACATAATTTTTGATATGGACGGCGTTTTGGTTGATTCAGCACCGATTACACGTAAAGCGGCAAGAATTGCTCTTTCGGAAATAGGAATTTCTGCCCAGGCTATTGACTTCACTCAATATGCCGGAACAGGCGAAAAAAACTTTATCACAGGACCTTGCCATGATTTCAATAAAGCAGAACTTACCGAAATTGCAATTGCTCGCTTTTATGAAATATTTGACAAAAATGTGCAAAACGAAATCAAGGTCTTTCCAATGGTACGTGAAACCTTGCTCCGTCTTAAGGAAACAAATTATCCAATTGCACTTGCATCAAGCTCGGCATCTTTCAAGCTTTTTCAGACCCTTGCTGCAGCTCAAATAAAAAAAGATTGGTTTGACGTAATCATTTCAGGTGATGACGTAAGCGCGACAAAGCCATCACCGCAGATTTTTGATACTGCAATCAAACGCCTTGGTGCTTTTCCGGACAAATGTCTTATTATTGAAGACGCCGTATCGGGAGTCGTAGCAGCAAAATCAGCAAACGCAAAATGCTTTGCTGTAACAAACACCTTTTCAAAAGAAAAGCTTTTGGAAACCGGTGCAGATTTTGTCGGATACCAGATTGATGAAATTTTTAATTTTTTATCAAAGAGAGGAGAAGTGTAGCAAATGCTTGAATTTTTGTTGGGCTTGGGCGAAAACGAAAAGATTGCCGAAATATACCGTCGAAGTGCAGCTGATGCCGAAAACGGTAAATCAGTTTTTATTCTTGTCCCCGAGCAATACTCTCTTTACGCCGAGCAGGAGCTTATTGAAAGTCTTGGTCTTTCGGCACAAAGCAGAATTCAGATACTTACCTTTTCCCGCCTTTCAAATATGATTTTTTCAAAACTCGGGCCCTTGCGGACAAGATATATTGATAAGGCAGGGAAGTACCTTGTAGCTTGCCGTGCAATGCAAAATTGCCGTGACAGCCTTGGCTTCTTTGGCAGAAACATATATCAGCCGGGTTTTGCAAAGCTTATCTGCTCGGCTATATCTGAATTTAAAAGATACGGGGTAACTCCCGACCTTTTAGAACAAACTGCAAATAAAACCGAAAACCGGATTCTCGCTCAAAAGCTAACCGATTTTTCAGTTATTTGCAGGGAATTCAACCATCTTATTGATGAATCCTTTGCCAATGCCGAGGATAACCTTTCCCTTGCACTTTTAAAAATACCTCAGGCAGAATTTCTGTCAGGTTCGGTTTACATCAGCTTTTTCAAAAGCTTTACCCCTGTTGAATACGATGTTTTGAAATGCCTTATGCAAAAAACAGATGTGTGTGTCTCTCTTTGTCTTGACAGCAACACCAACCCCTCCTCTGTATTTTCGGTTCAGGCACATACCCTGAAAACACTTTCAGAAATCGCCCGTGAAACTGGTGTATCTGTTCAAAAACCCATATTTATAAATGCCGATTCAGCTGATATTCCCGATGAATTACAGCATCTTAAGGATAATTATTTTGCCCCGAGACCTGTACCGTTTAAGGGACAACCCTCGCACATTCATTTAATAAGACCTCAGAATTACTACGACGAGGCACAGCAAGCCGCACGGCTTATAAAAAAGCTGTGCCGTACAAAAGGCTATTCATTTAACGACTTTCTGATCCTTACAGGAAGCATTGAAAACTACGAGCTTATTTTGCCTTCAATTTTTGGAGAATACGACATAAATTTGTTTCTTGACCAAAAAATCAGACTTGCCGAAAGTCCTCTTATGCGGATGATTTGTGCTGTGCTTGAAATTCTTGCCTTTGGCTTTTCTTATGAAAGAATTATGCAAATTTTACGTTCCGGATTCTGGAATATTTCCAAATTTGAAACAGATATGTTTGAAAACTATATTTTGGCTGCAGACCTATCTCACAAGCAGTGGAACAGCCGTACAGACTGGGTTTACAACCCTTCGCCTAAGGCCTTTGATATGGCAGAGATAAACGAAATCCGTAAAAAAACCGTTGTGCCTGTTTTAGACCTTGCCGATTTATTTCACGGCAGAAAGACAATTTCGACCATATGCGAAAATCTTTGCAGCTGGTTAAACAGTATCGGACTGTGCAATACAGTAAACTCAAAGCTTGAAGAACTTTTGAGCAATCCTGATGCATATGATAATCTGCAACGGGTGTGGAACAGCTTTGTTTCGGTTATTAATCAAATTGCGGATTGTCTTGGAACATCTTATTCCACTTTTGCCGAGTTTTACGAACTTTTTACCGCCTGTCTTGGCGAACTGACAGTAGGCGTAGTCCCACCAACTCGTGACAAGGTTGTTGTAAGCGAAATTGAACGTTTTCGCAGCACGGGTGCAAAAATTGTGATTATACTCGGCGTACTTGACAAAATCTTTCCCAAAAGCCACAATGCCGAGGGCCTGCTGTCAGATGCCGAGCGTATTTCTCTTCAGGATATGGGACTTGTTCTTGCCCCTGATTGCGTAAGCCGTCAAAAAGAAGAACAGTTTCTTATATATTCGGCACTAACCACCGCAAAAGAGCAGCTTTACCTGTTTTCTCCAATAAGTGACAAGGACGGTAAAGCTCTTGGCACATCCGAGGTTTTTAAACATATAAAAAACACTGTTTTTCCTGATACAAAATTTGAATTTGAGGATATCCTTGACACCATAGAAGGCAAGGAGCATACCTTTTACGAGCTCTGTGCAAATCTTTTTGAATGCGATTGGGACATTTCAAATCTTTCGACCCTTTGGAAATCAGTTTATGAATTTTTTGATAACGATACCGATTATACCTTGAGGTTAAAAGATTTTGAAGGTATGTACCGCCGCAATCAGGAACCCGTAAAAATTTCACGGGAAATGGCAAAAAAGCTGTACGGAAACCCCCTTTATTTAAGTGTTTCAAGGCTTGAAAAGTATAATTCCTGTGCATTTTCATTCTTTATGCAATATGGACTTCTTGCAGAAGAACGCCTTCTGGGTGGTCTTAAGCCCAACGATACAGGAACCATCCTCCACGATGTCCTTTGCAGTTACTTCAGGGACAAAAGCAAATGTAATGCTGACTATTCATCAATCAGTCGTGATGAATGCTTTGGTGATATTTCACGGCTTGTAAACGAATACGCAAAGAATTCAGACAATGCAATGTTCACCTCATCAAACTTTTACGGATATATGCTGATGCGTATTAAGAACATAGCCTCAGCAACCGCATACAAGCTTGTCAAATTCTATTCGCAAAGCGAGTTTCGCCCCACAATGTTTGAGGTCGGCTTTGGAAAGGGAAAAGAGCTGCCGCCATATAAAATACAAACCAAGGACGGGGAACTTACCTTAAGCGGCTTTATTGACAGGGTTGACACGGCAACCATAAACAATCAGGACTATATAGCTGTTACTGACTACAAATCTTCAGAAAAACGTCTTGACGCCGTGAGAATTGATGCCGGAATAACCATTCAGCCGCTTATATACGCCAACGCCGTAGCAAAAGCAACCAAAGACGCAAAGCCTGCGGCAATGATATATCTGCAAATGAATGACCCGTTAACCAAATTTGATACCGTACCTACCCCTGAAGAATGGGAGACAAGCCTTAACGATGAAATCAAGGCACACGGACTTTTCCTCGACGAAGCAGACGTAGTCACAGCCTTTGACAAAAACCCTGATGACAAAAAGGCAATTCATTATATAAATTGCGATAAAAAATCACGACTTGTGAAAGAGCTTTTTGAAAAACGTCTTGACTACGCCGAAAAATGTGCCGCCCGGACTTCCGAAAAGATTTCAAATGGCGAGATTGTTGCGGCCCCGCCAAAAATTCTGGGCTTTGACCCCTGCTCATACTGTCCGTATAATGGAATATGCGAAGAAGATATTTAAACCAAAAAGGTGAATTACCACGGTAATTCACCTTTAATATATTCAGTTTGCTGTAAATCTGTTGGTTAAGGGAAATTTCTCATTGACTCAGAAGATAGAAAAATTTGTTTAGGAATGGACAAACTGAACCCGAAGGGAATCCCGATGCTGTGCTTTTTCACAGCAAGTGGTGAAGTTTGTTCGTTTAGATCAAATTTTTCAGCTTCTGAACTATTTATTTTCTACTGTTTCCCAATCCTTAAGAAACTTCTCTATTCCCAAATCTGTCTGTGGATGCTTTGTCATCTGCATAAGTACCTTGAACGGAATTGTTGCAATATTTGCACCTGCTTTTGCAGCTTCAATTGCGTGAACAGGTGTACGTACTGATGCAGCAATTATTTCGGTTTCAATTCCGTGAATGTCAAAAATGTCTGCAATTTCTTCAATAAGACGAACGCCCGACTGACCTACATCCTCAAGTCTGCCAAAGAACGGGCTTACAAAGCTTGCACCTGCTTTTGCAGCAAGTAGTGCCTGAGCTGCCGAGAATATAAGTGTTACATTTGTTCTTATTCCACGCTTTGAAAGCTCTTTAACCGCACAAAGGCCTTCCTGGCACATAGGAATCTTAATTACAAGGTTTTTGCAACCAATCTTTTCGTAAAGTGCAAGACCCTCTTTAACCATTTCCTCTGCCTTAAGGCTGATTACCTCAGCACTGATAGGACCATCAACGATGCTTGTGATTTCCTTTACAACTGTACAAAAATCTCTGCCCTCTCTCGCAATAAGGCTGGGGTTGGTGGTAACACCCGCTAGTATTCCCATATCATTTGCAGCTTTAATTTCTTCTACATTTGCTGTATCAATAAAAATTTTCAAATTGTACACGTCCTTTCTTTTTATAATTTTAATTTTATTTCTTTATTTTTCAAAAAACTTCATATAAATTCATCAATATATGACAAAATTTAAGAACACATTTGACTTTTGAATTCTTTTGAAATATACTGAAATTGAAAAGAGGTGAACCCTGTGAAAAAGCAAATTGAATATCCAAGACTTCTTATCAAAGACCGGCACGAAACCAAAGAGGACTTTTTTGTACGGCGTAAAAAGCTTTACAACTATGACCTGCATTGGCACGACTGCTTTGAAATTGAGCTTATACTTAACGGTACCGCCACCCACGAGCTTAACGGCACAACCTACCGTCTTTCTCAGGGTGATATCTACCTTTTAAATCCTACCGACTTTCACAGTGTTCAAAGTGACGGTGCAGAAATTTACAGTATTCTTTTCAGCGAAAACCTTATTGACGAAAGTATGCTGCAACAGATTTTAAGCATTGAAAAAAACATTGCATTCAAGCTTGACCGCAACGAATTTGAAACTGCAACTAATTTAATTTCACAAATGCTTGTTGAATTTAAAGGCGAAAAAGAGTATTCCTCTGCCTACATCAAAAATTTGCTTGAATGTCTGTTTATCCTTCTTTTACGAAAATGCAAATTTGACGCTGAGCCTGATACCGATGAAAACACCATGAGCATACGCAAGTCCCTGCTTTATATACACAGCCATTTCAGGGACAACCCCACGCTTGAAACCGTGGCAAAAATCTCAGGCTTTAACAAAAACTACTTCAGCTCGCTGTTTCACAAAACAACATGTCATACATATAAAAACTACCTGAATCTTTTAAAGCTTGAACACGCAAAAAAGCTTATACTCTCGGGCGGAATTTCCATTACAGAAATCTGTTACGCATCCGGGTTCAGCTCTCTTCCAAACTTTTTGCGAAGCTTTAAAGCACACTTTGGCATCTCCCCCGGCGAAATGAGGAGAAGTCACACCCGTAATATTAATGAATAATTGAATTTTAAAGACATAAAATGTAAATATTTTGTGTCTTTTCTTTTTGCCTTGTTGACAAAAATTTTTTGCTGATTTATAATTTAAAGATACATATAATTCTATATTGATATATTTTTACTTTTTTTTAATAATATATTTAAAATTGTCAACGAAAGGACTGACCAAAAATGTTTAAAAAACTTGCCGCCTGTATTGGCGAATACAAGCGCGACTCTATTCTTGCCCCGCTTTTTGTCACCTGCGAGGTTATTCTCGAGGTTATTATCCCCGTGCTTATGGCATATATTATCGACTACGGAGTGGAAAAAGGAAATATGACAGTGGTTTATACAACCGGCACTATATTGATTTTCCTTGTAGGTCTTTCAATGCTTTGCGGTGCACTTTCGGGCAAATTTGCCGCAAGTGCGTCTTCAGGTTTTGCAAAAAACTTAAGAAAAAAAATGTTCCATTCCATTCAGGATTTTTCATTCAGCAACATTGACAAATTTTCAACATCGGGTCTTGTGACTCGCCTTACCACCGATGTTACCAACCTTCAGCACGCATATCAAATGATTATCCGAATTGCGGTGCGTTGTCCTGCAATGCTGATTTTTTCGCTTGTGATGGCGTTTTGGGTAAATCCCAAGATTGCACTTATTTTTCTTGCCTTTGTGCCAATTTTGGGCGGCGGACTTATCTTTATTGCAATCAAAGCACATCCCATCTTTGAAAAGGTTTTCAAAACATATGACCATTTAAACCGTGTCGTTCAGGAAAACCTCAGAGGTATGCGGGTTGTAAAGGCATTTGTCCGTGAAGATTTTGAAGAGAAGAAGTTTAAGGCAGTCTCAAAGGACATTTATGACCAGTTCAGCCGTGCCGAACGTATACTTGCCTTCAACTCACCACTGATGCAATCGTCAATGTATATATGTATGCTTCTTATCGCATGGTTCGGCTCACATCTGGTAGTTTCAGAAACAATGACCCAGGGCGGTCTTATCAGTATGACAACCTACGCAAATCAAATACTTATGAGCCTTATGAACTTTTCGATGATTTTTGTAATGGTTATCATTTCAAAGGCATCTGCTGCCCGTATTTCCGAGGTACTTGGCGAAGAATCCGACCTGACCGACGGCAAAAAGAATCTTATGACAGTAAACGATGGCTCAATAGAATTTAAAAACGTGTCGTTCAGTTACTTCAAGGACAGCAAAAACTATGCATTGAAAAATGTAAATCTCAATATACGTTCAGGTGAAACAATTGGAATAATCGGCGGTACAGGAAGTGCAAAAACCACCTTTGTTCAGCTTATACCAAGGCTTTACGATTCATCGGAGGGTACTGTTTTGGTCGGTGGCGAGGACGTCCGTGACTACAATATAAAGGCTCTTCGTGACAGCGTTTCGGTAGTTCTGCAGAAAAATGAGCTGTTTTCGGGGACTATAAAGGATAACCTCCGCTGGGGCAACCCCGACGCAACCGATGATGAGCTTATCCGTGTATGCAAGCTTGCACAGGCACACGAATTTGTCGAAAGCTTTCCCGATAAATATGATACCCATATCGAGCAGGGCGGAAAGAATGTATCCGGCGGTCAGAAGCAACGTCTTTGCATCGCACGTGCACTCCTTAAAAAACCGAAAATACTTATCCTTGATGATTCAACAAGTGCAGTTGACACCCACACAGACAGTCTTATCCGCAGTGCCTTTGCATCGGAAATTCCCGATACAACAAAAATAATAATTGCACAGCGTATTTCCTCGGTTTGCCACGCAGACCGCATTATTGTAATGGACAATGGCGAGATTTGTGCCTTTGATACCCACGAAAAACTGCTTGAAACAAATCACATTTACCGCGAAATTTACGACTCACAGCAAAGGGAGGTGATTGGCAATGAGTAGACCCAGAGGTGCAATGCACATTACAAAACGCCCCGAGAATATGGGCAAAACCTTAAGTCGTTTGCTTGCCTATACCTTCCGTGATTACAAGCTACACTTTTTTGCCGTACTTATCTGCATTATTGTCAGCTCGGTGGCAGGCGTCCGCGGCTCACTGTTTATACAGACAGTAATTGACGATTACCTCGCACCAATGCTCAAAACTGGCTCAAAAGACTTTTCACCCCTTCTCCTTGCAATCTTTCAAATGCTTGGAATTTATGCAGCAGGGGTAATTGCCAATTTCCTTTACAATCGAATTATGATTGTTGTAGGTCAGGGAGTATTAAAGCAAATTCGTGATGATATGTTTGTAAAAATGCAAAAGCTGCCCATTGTGTACTTTGATACCCATTCTCACGGTGATATAATGAGCCGCTACACAAACGATACCGATACATTAAGGCAGATGATAACACAAAGTGTCCCCCAAACCTTTGCATCAATTATTACAATCATCTCGGTCCTTGTGGCAATGCTTACAACAAGCCTGCCGCTTACGGCAATTGTTCTTATTCTTGTTGGTATTATCCTTGTAATAAGCAAAAACATAACCGGAAAAAGCTCAAAATTCTTTTTTGCACAACAAAGGGCACTTGGCGAGGTTAACGGCTTTATCGAAGAACACATAAACGGTCAAAAGGTTGTAAAGGTTTTTTGTCACGAAAAACAAACCAAAGAAGCCTTTGACAAGCTCAACGAAGACCTTTGCTACAACGCAACAAAAGCCAACATTCTTGCAAACATCCTTATGCCCATTATGGGTAATATGGGACATATGCAGTATGTTCTGCTTGCAATGATTGGCGGTGCATTTGCAATTTGGGGCGTACCGGGAGTTACCGTCGGTGTAATCGCAGCGTTTCTGCAACTGAGTAAAAGCTTTACAATGCCCGTAAGCCACATCTCACAGCAGATAAACTCAATCATTATGGCTCTTGCAGGTGCAGAACGTATCTTCCAGCTGATTGACGAAGAACCCGAATCGGACAACGGTTATGTTCAGCTTGTAAATGCCGAAGAAACTGGCGAAGCTTTAAAAGAAATCACACGCCGTACAGGTCTTTGGGCATGGAAGCATCCTCACAGCGACGGCACAACCACCTACACAAAGCTTTCGGGTGATATGCTGCTTGAGGATGTAACCTTTGGCTATGTACCTGAAAAAACCGTTTTGCATAATGTTTCAATATACGCAAACCCCGGTCAGAAGATTGCACTTGTTGGTGCAACCGGTGCAGGCAAAACCACAATAACCAATCTTTTAAACCGGTTCTATGACATAGACGACGGCAAAATCAGATATGACGGAATAAATATCAACAAAATAAACAAAGCTGACCTGAGACGGTCATTAGGTATGGTTTTGCAGGACACCCACCTTTTTACAGGTACAGTAATGGAAAATATACGTTACGGAAGACTTGACGCAACCGACGAAGAAGTTTATGCCGCAGCAAAGCTTGCCAATGCCGACAGCTTTATAAAGCTTTTACCCGATGGGTACAACACTGTATTAAAGGGCGGCGGCGAGGGTCTTTCACAAGGACAAAGACAGCTGCTTGCAATTGCCCGTGCTGCTGTATGCGACCCACCTGTAATGATACTTGACGAAGCAACCTCAAGCATAGACACCCGTACCGAAAGAATTGTTCAGCAGGGTATGGACTCGCTTATGAAGGGTAGAACAGTCTTTGTAATTGCTCATCGTCTTTCCACCATTCAAAACTCTGACGTAATTATGGTTATGGATGGCGGTAAAATAATTGAACGTGGCGACCATAATGCCCTTATGGCACAAAAAGGCAAATACTTCCAGCTTTATACAGGGTCATTTGAGCCGGAAGAAGACTAAAAGTGTTCCCAACTTAATAAACGGAGCAATTTCTTGCTCCGTTTATTTTTTTACTTCTAAAAGTCGTGACAAACTCCTACATCGAGATTATATTTTTCAAAAATACAAACAATTTCTTCAATTATTTCAAAATCATCAAGCTCATTTTGGTGCAAAACCTGCTGTATT
>JAZRJL010000090.1:0-10880 GCA_045645805.1 Clostridia bacterium
CCATTCCGGAATACAGAATGTTATGAACCAAAAGGTACTTAACATATATTCGGTGGCAATAGCAAAGAGGTCACACCTGTTCCCATCCCGAACACAGTAGTTAAGCTCTTTAGCGCTGATGATACTTGGTGGGCGACCGCCTGGGAAAGTAAGACGCTGCCGGAATCATTAAAGAAAGAGTACTCGAAAGAGTGCTCTTTTTTGCATATATGCGGTCACCCGCCAAGTATCATCAGTTTTAGGTAAAAACTCTTACGAGTTTTATTGAATTATGCTGATGATACATGGGGGCGTTTTTTTATTTGTTAAAACTCTTGCGAGTTTTCTCGTTATCAGTGAAATGCTCTCGCATTTCACAATCCTACACTAAAAACAACCCACTGGGTTCTTTTTTACGCTCCGGTGCCTGGGAAAGTAAGACGCTGCCGGAATTGATTAAAGACATCCGTAAGGGTGTCTTTTTTTGTTGTATACATGCGGTCACACTCCAAGTATCATCAGTCTTAGGAAAAAACTCTAGCGAGTTTTATTGAATATCGCTGATGACACTTGAGGCGTTTGATTAGTTGTTAAAACTCTTGCGAGATTTCTCGTTATTAGCGAAATGCTTACGCATTTCGCAATCCTACGCTACAAACATATCACTGATATGTTTGCTTAACGCTCCGGCATCCGGGAAAGAAAGAATTTAAATTTTATCGGTTAGACCTAAAACATAGTCGGTAGTTGTATTGTAGAATTTTGCCAATTTTATTAACACTTCAGTCGGAATGTCGCGTTTACCTAACTCGTAATGGGAATAGCAAACCTGACTGCAATTTAAATAATCTGCTATATCTTTTTGTTTTAAATCTCTATCTTCTCGTAAATCTCTGATTCGTTGATACATTTCAACACTTCCTTTATGACTATTATATTTCAAAACAATTTGTTGTATTGACAAATAAAACATTTTGTTATATAATGAAAGAAACCAATACAAGGGAGTGTTTATTATGGCAAATAAAAAGGGAAACAATGCATTTAAATAGTCAAGCTTGCGATTGCTGCAATATCAGCAATAATAGCAGTAAAAGATGGCGGAAAAGCCGTTAAAGATGCAATTAAAGAAATAAGAAACTAATAAAAGGAAATTAAAAATATGCGTGAAAATTTGTATGATAGTTTAGGAAGGTTAATTGGATACACTCAAAATGTAGGACAGGAAACTCAGATTTTTGATGTTCTGGGTAGATTTTGCGGCAAACATACATCAATGACAAATGAAGTTTTTGATGGTTTAGGACGAAGAATTGGAAAAGGTATTGAGTTATTAGTAACGTTAATAAAGAAATAAATAAATTGTTTGTAATTATTATAGGTAATGAAATATCTTTCGAAAGGGTGGGCATTAATGGAAAATGCAAAAAAATCTGTAAAAGAATTTTTCTTTTGATTTTTTGGTCAATAATTATTAGCTCTATTATAGCTATATTATCAACCGCAATGATTGAAAGAAACAAACGACAAATTCATACAACTGTTTCTAATAATACGATAGAGAATACACAAGAAAATAGACAGATTGAGGAAGATATAAAAAAGTTAAAAGAACAAAATACACAGTTAAAAAAGGAAATAGCAGAAATAAAAGATGGCGGTACAACGCGAGTTTATACTTGGTATACTGATAGTAAAGGCTTTACACATCGCAGTTACTATGATATTGAAAAACCGAAGAAAAAAGACGATGTTGATAACGAAGAGGCAAATGATAACGGAAAGGTAATAATTTATAATAGATAACGTATTAATTGTCAAGGACTCAATTAGGGCAGAACTATATTTTGTTGTACCTCGTCGCACATTCTGTCGCTTTTTGCATAAAATATAGTATCCCGAAAAATGGGATATAAAAATGCAACAAAAAGGAGAATGGCAGAATGAATCCGGAGGAATATAACGAAATGGATTTTGGCGGATGCGGCGACCGCAAGGACGGCTGCTCAACCGTGAATTATCAGTATGCAAATATCAGTGTTCCGATAGAGGTAAAACCCAAAGCAACGACGGGAGATATAACAATAGAGTGTTGCGAAGAACCTGTTATTGAGTGCTGCACCAATGAATGTGGAAACGGTCTTGATATAGTTATCACTCAAAAAGTGTGTATAAAAATACCCGTTAGATACCAGATTGAAGCTTGTGCGGGTGAAGAAAGCATAAGCTGTTGCGACTAAGTTTTTAAAAGGGGTTTTAATATACCTAATGTGAAATTAAATAAACCCCGGATATCTGTATGAATATTCGGGGTTTTGCATTTGAGGAGAGATAGTGAAGAGATTCCTCGGCTATACTCGGAATGCTGGAGAAAAATGTGTTGAAAAATGCTGATAAATAATATATAATATTGTAAAACATAAAAGTACGGAGGTGCACATATGACTATACAAAAGAAGGATTTGGTAAGAGAATTACAGGCAGAAAACGGCAGATGTGCAATGTATATGGGCTTTATGTATCAGGTACTGCAGTTTACATTTTTAGCTATTATTGCATTGGCTGTGTGTGCTTTTACAGTTGATGTAACAAATGATGGATTTAAAGTTATATTCAGGTTGGTGCTTCCCATTTGCTTTTATATTTTTGGTGTAATGTATGCATTCAATGCTTAGGCTTTAGCTAATTGTGGGATAAGAGAAGAAAAAATACATTCTACCCTATTTAATGACGCTGCTGATGAAGCTGATGATGCCATAGCAGTTGATGATGATACATATTTGATAATAGCTAAAAATGTGGCAACAGACAGGTGGGTAACATTGATATCATATGGAGTACCGCTTGGTTTTTATCTTGTTCTTCCGCCAGCGAGTGTTTATATCGGATATGTTATGAATACGGTAAAAACAAATTTACCGTCATTTATCATAGATGTACTACCCATTGTGGGACTTGTGGTATATTATATTTTAATGGTGGTTATTATTTATAAAATATCAAAAAGCCACTTTGGGATAAATGAAATTCAAAAGAAGTTAAAAGATTCTCTTGAGAGTAAACAAAAGCTCAAAAAGTAATAAAAACACACGCTTTGAAGGGAGAAAAGAATGATCAAGCATCCGTTTCCGCCGCTTTATGATGAAAATTCAAAAGTATTGATTTTGGGCAGCTTCCCGTCGGTAAAGTCAAGGGAACAGATGTTTTTTTACGGTCATCCTCAAAATCGGTTCTGGACGGTTATGGCTGCTGTTTTTGGCTCGAAAATACCTATAAGTATTGAAGAAAAGCGAAAGTTTTTGCTTGAAAATCGCATTGCGGTGTGGGATGTGATTGCTTCGTGCGAGATAACAGGAAGCTCGGACAGCTCAATTAAAAATGTTGTTGCCAATGATATTTCAAAAATTCTTGAGGAGGCAGACATAAAACGGATATATGTCAACGGCAAAACTGCTGAAAAATATTTTAACCGTTATACAAGAAAAATTGTCGGCAGGGAAGCGGTTGCGTTGCCGTCAACCTCACCTGCAAACGCCGCATGGTCAATGGATAGGCTTGTTGAGGCGTGGAAAGTCGTGAAAGAGTGTAGGGATAAAAAGTAAAAACAATGTAATAATAATACCTCACTTTGGAAAGAATAGATATATATTCTAAAAAGTGAGGTGTTTTTATGTTTAAGCACGAAAAAATGTTTATGCAACCGGTGGAAATTGAAAAGCCAAATCCTCAGTATGCTGCACTTTTACAGGAACAGCTTGGTGGCGGAAACGGCGAGCTAAAGGCGGCAATGCAATATATGTCTCAAAGCTTCAGAATAAAGGACCCTGAAATCAAGGATTTGTTTTTGGATATTGCAGCAGAGGAATTAAGCCATCTTGAGATGATTTCACAGACAATCAATTTGCTTAACGGACACGATGTAGATGCTGAAAAGGTATGTTGTGGTGAAATTCAGACCCATGTTCTGCTGGGACTTAATCCTGGACTTATCAATGCGTCGGGATATTCGTGGACTGCGGATTATGTAACGGTTACCGGAGACCTTTGTGCAGACTTGCTATCCAATATTGCATCCGAGCAGAGGGCAAAGGTGGTTTATGAATATCTTTACAGACAGATTGATGATAAAAAGGTTAGAGAGACCATAGACTTTCTTTTAAACAGAGAAGAAGCTCATAATGCAATGTTCAGAGAGGCGTTCAACAAGGTACAGAATACCGGCTCGAACAGAGATTTCGGAACAACAAAGGCGGCAAAAATGTATTTTAGCATGTCAGAGCCGTCACCAAAGGATTCACCCCTTTCAAATGTTGATGGAAAGAAACCGTCGTTTGAATAACAAAAAGGGCATCGCGCAAAATTTATGTGCGGTGCTCTTTTCCTTTGTAATATAATATTGCTCAAATTGTAAAATTATGTTATAATGAGTTTGCAAAGCAAACTCAATGAATTGCCTTGCGGCATGAATTGAAAATTAAAATTTTCATGAATTGAGTTTTCGACTCATGAATTGCACTTCGTGCATTATAAAGGCAATTCAATTCATGGAGCGTTAGCGAGAATTCATGGCGGAATGCCAATTCATGACAACGCAGTTGTCAATTCATAAAATGGAGAAAAAGTTATGAAAAAGAAAGTCTTATTTATTATATTCTTTATTCTGCTTATCTGTTTAGTCCCCCGAATTGAAAAGTGCAAGTGTGGTGGAACTACATATACTTCTTTAGTTTATTGCATAGAAAAGGCTAATGTTAATTTAAACGGAATATACGAATATAGCGTTGATGTATTTGGGATTAATGTTTATAACAGCATATCGACAGTTGATAAAAAATGATTTTGAGACATCTAAATCGTTCACGAATTCTATAATTAATACAAGGAAAGTATAAAGGGGCAGAAAAAGTATGAAAATAGTTTTACAAAGAGTTTTGAATGCAAGTGTTGTGGTTGACGGTAAAACAGTGGGTGAGATTGGCAAGGGATATCTTTTGCTTGTGGGAATTTCAAACGAGGATACCAAAGAAATTGCAGACAAAATGCTTGAAAAGATTTCACGGTTAAGATTGTTTGAAGATAGTGACGGAAAAACCAACCTAAGCATAGCAGAGGTTGGCGGTGAGGTCTTGATTATTTCACAGTTTACACTTTGTGCGGACTGCAGAAAGGGCAACAGACCCAGCTTTATAAATGCCGGCAAGCCTGATATGGCAAAAGAACTTTATGACTATATGGTTGAGAAGTGCAAAGCTCTTTTTAACAAAACCAAATGCGGTATATTTGGTGCGGATATGAAGGTGTCACTTACCAATGACGGACCGTTTACCGTGGTGCTTGATAGTGATGAGATTGTAAAAGCCGGATAATTAAGCCACCTCGGCTACAATCGGGGTGACGGAGGAGGAATTATTTATATCTGTCGATATCCTCTTGGGTTATACCCTCGTGCAGTGATAAATTTATGCCGTTTGCAATTATCCCCGAGATTTTGGTAATTGCTGTGTCTATTTCCTTGGGTGTAACGATAAAGTCACATTCGTTGGGTGAAAGAATTTGTTTTATCATAGAATACTTATCTTCCTCTGCAAGAACGCTAAGCATCTTGTATAAAGGAAGATTTTCTTTTGCATTTGATTTAAGGTCGTCGATAATCAAATCTATTGCATCCCCTGCAATTGTTGCAGCATCTACCACGGTGGGGACACCGATGGCAATTACGGGAACTCCAAGAGTTGTTTTGTCTATTGCCATACGGCGGTTGCCAATTCCTGCACCGGGGACAATTCCTGTATCGGTAAGCTGAAGTGTATTGTTTATACGTTTTATGCTTCTTGAACACAAGGCATCAACTGCTATAATAAGTGTAGGAGAGGCTTTTTCACAAATGCCTTTGACAATTTCAAGGGTTTCAATTCCCGTTATGCCCAAAACACCCGGAGCAATGGCACAGACTGAATTAAGTCTGTCGTCAATTTCTTCCGGCATATACTTGAGGAGATGACGTGTTACTAGAACCGAATCACAGGTTTTGGGCCCAAGCGCGTCGGCTGTTATATTGCGGTTGCCAAGACCGATTACAAGGATATTATCAAGCTTTTTCCCTTTCAAAAGTGAAGACAACTGATTTGCACAAACACGACAGGCTTCTTCGTATGCCAACTGCTCGGACATCTCAGCATCGGGAAGTTCAATTGTTATATACGTTCCTTTTGCTTTTTTCAGGGTGTTTTCGCCTGTTTTATTTGTAATTTTTACACAAGTTACTGTTATGCCAAAGTCTGTGGTTTCTTCCGTTATTTCAATTCCCTCATTTATGTTTTTACCGGTCGTGTTTTTGAGATGAATTTCTTTTGCTTCAATGGCAAGGTCGGTGCGTGGACTGTATGACATTTTATTTTCCTCCTGTTTGAGTTTTCCGGCAGGGCTTTCACCGATGGTTCGGCTTGACACTTGCTGAGGTTTGTGATAGAATAAAAAAATAATGGTGGGGTAGAATGCTTTTCAGCTGGTGTAATTTTCCATAAATTCTGTCAATGCTGATGAATCTTTAAGTTTTACTCCATCTGAAAGAAGCTTGAGGTCCTGTTCGCCCAAATCAGCAGCGTAGATGGATGTGTTATAAAGAAATTCAAGATTATTTCCGTGCACAGCATAGACCTCAAGGTTGTTGCCGTCAAGCTTGACGAGATAGAAATCAAAGCCTGTGGTATCAGGCTTGTCAGGAACTTCTGCCATTACGTATTCGGCGGTTGATGCCGGAGGATTTGGAGGAGAGACGGTGTTTTTATTCATAACTTTTTTGGTTATGATATATGCAGTGCTTGCTGCTGCGGCTGCAAAGATTGATGTAATTACAAAAAGGGCCGTAAATTTTAATACTGATTTAAACATAGCTTTGATTTGACCTTTCTTAAACTGCCCGGACAAGCAGGCTTGAATTAACTGTAAAACAATATAGTCTTTGCAAAAAAGTATTTCCCGAAAACGGGAATTTATACAGAATATGCATATGTTTTAAAAAATGATAATATTTTGGCACGATGCCGAAACAACGGAGGGATTAATTTGAAAAAGAATCCATACACCAGAATTTTTGTTAAATTTTTTGGAATTACAGTGGGAATAGGAGCATTGATTTTGCTTATTGTTTCGGCGGGTACTTTTTTTGGCGTTTTCGGCTCGGCTGATGATTTGGATATTGAGAGCCTGGCGACAGATTATTCGTCACAGATTTGCTATATTGACAGTGAAGGAAATGAGAGAACATACACAACCATTTCCTCCGAGCAGAACAGAATATGGGTGGACGCAGAGGAAATACCTCAGGATATGAAGGATGCAATGGTAGCCATTGAGGACGAAAGGTTTTATACCCATAAGGGTTTTGATATCAGACGTACCGTAAAAGCGTTTTTTGTGTATGTCAAAAACAAGCTTACAGGTCAGCCTACTACCTTTGGCGGCAGTACCATTACTCAACAGCTGGTAAAGAATATTACCAATCAGAGAGACCGTACGGCGGCAAGAAAGATAAAGGAAATTTCTCGTGCAATCAGTCTGGAAAGGGAGATTGAAAAAGACGAAATTCTTGAGCTTTACTTAAATTCAATATACCTTTCTCAGGGCTGCAATGGAGTTCAGGCGGCGGCACACAAGTTTTTTGGCAGACCTGTTGCAGAGCTTAACCTTGCGGAATGTGCATCAATTGCGGGCATAACACAGTATCCTTCACTTTATGACCCGCTTGTAAATCCTGAAAACAACAAGGAAAAGCAGGAGCTTGTTCTTGGAAAGATGCTGGAGCTTGGATATATTTCTCAGGAAGAGCACGATGAGGCGGTTGCTTTTGAGTTGAAATTTACCGAGTTTGACCCTGAGGAAATGACAACAGGTGTTATAAACTCATATTTTACAGACCATATTATGAATGTGGTAAAAGAAGACTTGATGGACATAGGATATTCAGAGATAATGGCAAACAAGCTTCTTTATTCAGGTGGCTTGCGAATAATATCTACGATTGACCCCAAGGCTCAGGCGGCAGCAGAGGAGGTGTTTGAAAATACCGACAACTTTCCTAATTCAAAGGGAGAGAATCCTGCACAGGCATCTATGGCAGTTATGGACCCTTATACGGGAGAAATAAAGGCTCTTGTGGGTGGAATTGGAAAAAAGAAGGGCAACCTTGTGCTTAACCGTGCCACACAGACTTTAAGACAGCCCGGTTCAACAATCAAGCCTATCGGGGTATATGCCCCTGCTTTTGAAAAAGGCATTATCAATCCTGCGGATATTTATCAGGACAAGGCGATTTCCTACGGGGAATGGACACCCAGAAACTACGACCACTCTTACAGCGGTCCGGTTTCGGTAAGGGTGGCACTTAGACGTTCGCTTAACACCATTCCTGTTCAAATTCTTGATGAGATGGGAGCGGATTACTCCTTTAATTTCCTTACTAAAAATCTTGGTATAACCTCACTGGTTAAACATGAGACCAATTCTGAGGGCAAGGTGTTTTCAGACATAGGTCTTTCGCAGCTTGCTCTGGGCGGCCTTACTCACGGGGTGTCGGTGCTTGAACTTACCGCGGCTTATGCACCTTTTGCAAACCGTGGTATTTATAATGAACCTTATTGTTATTCGGCGGTTTATGATGCTAAAGGCAACGAAATTCTTACCCATTCGTCACAGCCAAGGCTTGCCATGAGCGAACAGACGGCGTTTGTTACTTCGATGCTTTTGAAAGAGGTTGTTACAAGCGGTACAGGTGGCGGAGCACAGCTGGCGTCAGGAATGTTCACTGCCGGAAAGACAGGAACTACATCAGATAATCACGACAGATTGTTTGTGGGATACACACCCCACTATGTTGCAAGTGTATGGTATGGTTATGACATACCCCAGTCAATCAGTGCATCGGGTAATCCATGTATCCCTGTATGGAAAGCGGTTATGACAAAAATAAATGACGGTAAGGAACGGATAGTTCCCAAAACACCTGTTGGTGTGAAATATGTAAGTTATTGTACAAAGACGGGACTTCTGCCGGGCGAGCATTGTGGCGAAGATGTTTCGGGCTGTTGGTTTGTATCGGAGAATATGCCGTCCAAGGTGTGCAAGGACAAGCACTTGCCTGAGGGTGAGGAAGTTGTTGAAGAAAATGGCGAGGGAACAGAGGCAATAGAAACTCCGGAAGAAATCACCGTTCCCGGTGAGGAGGAACAGTCTTCGGAATCTGAAAATCAGGAAGCTGCAGAAGAAGTTCCGGCGGCATAGCACAGGAGAATGAAAATGAAATTTGTATCGTGGAATGTAAACGGCTTAAGAGCTTGTCTTCAAAAGGGATTTACTGAAATTTTCAAAGATTTTGATGCGGACATTTTTGCTCTGCAGGAAACAAAGATGCAGCAGGGTCAGGCAGAGGTTGAAACCGACGGATATTTTCAGTTCTGGAACAGTGCCGAAAAAAAAGGATATTCGGGCACAGCGGTTTTCTCAAAAGAAGAGCCTGTTTCAGTTTCTTATGGGATAGGGATTGAAGAACATGACAAAGAGGGCAGAGTTATCACTCTTGAAGTTGAAAAGTTTTTCTTTGTAACCTGCTACACGCCCAATTCTCAAAACGAACTGGCAAGGCTTGATTACCGTATGGAATGGGAGGACGCCTTCAGAACATATATTATTGGTCTTGACAAAATCAAGCCCGTAGTGCTTTGCGGTGACCTTAATGTGGCACACAAGGAGATTGACCTTAAAAACCCAAAAACAAACCGTCGAAATGCAGGCTTTACCCATGAAGAACGCGAGAAAATGACCGAGTTTTTAAATTCGGGATTTTGTGACAGTTTCAGATACCTTTATCCTGATACTGAGGGGATATATTCATGGTGGAGCTACCGCTTTCAGGCACGGCAGAAGAATGCAGGGTGGCGTATTGACTACTTCATCGTGTCGGAGCGGATTAAGGATTGCATAACAGCTGCCGGTATCCACACAGAAATTTTTGGTTCGGACCATTGCCCGGTTTCTGTGGAGATAAATATTTAAAAACCGACTTTATGGGTAACTGACTGCTATTTCAGCCTGAAAAACCTATAAATTACCGTAGCAGTCCAAAAAAGTCCCAAAAACCCAAAGGCGGAATACACATTGGCGATAAGGTCTGAGAAACCGAAAAATGCAAAAGGCATTGCAAAAAGACATAAAAGTGCGGCTGTGATAACACGGTCGCTTTTTTTGCGGAATTGGAATTTTGAAATAATCCCAAAACCGTGAGCAATTGCTGTGGTGCAAAGCGACATAAATAATACAACAGCATATAAAAATTTACACATATTACCATGCAAAACCGCAAACTCCAAAAGTGGCATTTGTGCCCCCTCTGCCGTTTCAAATTGGGAGTTAAGAGTAAGCCATACAAGAAAAATCAACATTCCAAGTACAGCAGAGCTGACAACCGAAGATATTACCAGACTTTTAGCCGGAGCATCCTTTGCAACAGGTACAAGCACCGCACCCGCAGTTATGGTATTGTAGCTTGCGTAGCACATTGCGGCGAGCAGAAGGTTGTTTTTTACAACTTCCGTATACGAAAAAACGGGTATTCCGCAAAGTGTTGTGATTAAGCAAAGAACAGTCATTCCAACTATCATAAACGGGACAAGGACGGTGTTTACAGCAATAAGACCGCTAAGGTCGAACGAAAAAACAACAAAGCACAATGCGGCAAGCAAAAAAACACCAACTCCAAACGGCAGAGACAGGGTATTTTCAAAAAGCGTTCCCGCAGCCGAAAGCATAATAAAAAAACCGCAGAACATAAACGCTGCCATAAAAATTTTGACAAAGACCGAGGCTCTGGTGGCTACCTTATCTATAAAACTGTCAAAGCTGAAAGC
>JAZRJL010000091.1:0-2567 GCA_045645805.1 Clostridia bacterium
TCTTACAGGAAAACGCCAGAATGCCGTTAAAACAGCTTGCCGAAAAGGTATTTTTGTCATCACCTGCGACTGCCGCACGACTTGAACGCCTTGAAAAAAGCGGTATAATCAGCGGTTACAGTGTCAAGGTTGACCATAAAATGTTGGGATACCCCATCACGGCATTTATCAATCTTGAGGTTCAGCCGCAGCAAAAGGCCGTGTTCTATCCCTTCATCAAGGCTCATCCCAACGTGCTTGAATGCAGTTGCGTAACTGGTCATTATTCAATGCTTATCAAGGTTGCGTTTGAAAGCACCGAGGCTTTGGATATTTTCATTGGACAGTTGCAGACGTTTGGCAGCACGCAGACGCAGATTGTTTTCTCAACCGCAAAGTCCGAAACAGGTGTTGACCTTGAAAACATTATCAACGGCAATTATCCCGAGGTGCCTGAAATTAAATGAGTCAAAGCAGTTCACAAAATTCAAGTTTTGAACGCATATATAATGTAGTCAAAAAAATCCCGCAAGGCAAGGTTGCAACCTACGGGCAGGTGGCATTGGCGGCAGGAAACCCTCGGTGGGCGAGGGTGGTCGGCTATGCGTTGCACTGTAACCCCGACCCTGAAAATATCCCGTGCTACCGTGTTGTTAATCGAGAGGGCAGGGTGTCACCCGCGTTCGTTTTCGGCGGTCAGAACGTGCAAATCGAGATGTTAAAAGCCGACGGCATAGAATTTTTGGATGAAACCCACGTCGATATGCCCCGTTTTTGCGTTGACACCGAAGTTTTAAAGTAATAAATATGAACGAGAACTTGACAAATAAAACCACAAAAACCCCAATCCTGATTGATGAACTGCACCAATTTGTGCAGACAATACAAAAGCCCCCTGTTGTAGGGAAATAAGATTTAAGCAACAAACTGATTCCGTTTTTCCAATGGAGTCAGTTTTGTTTTTAGTTGAATACGTTGATTGTTGTAGAAATTGATGTACTCACCTATGAGGAGGCGAGCCTCCTCATAGGTTTGAAGTTTAACTCGGTAAACGCACTCGGTTTTGAGTATTGAAAAGAAATTTTCTGCTAAAGCGTTGTCATACGGGTTACCACGTCTTGACATTGATGGCGTTATGCCGTATGATTGTGTTAGGCGATAATATGCTTGTGATGTGTATTGAAAGCCTTGGTCACTGTGGAGCTGCAACTCCGCAGTGACTTTTTCTTTTTTCTTTGCGGCACGGATTGTGCTCAAAACAAGGTTGACATTTTGTTCCGTGCTAGTTTTGTAAGCAACAATACTATTGTCATACAAATCTCTAATAACCGACAGATACAGCACACCTTGTTTTGTTTGTATATACGAAATATCTGTGACCCACTTTTGATTGGGTCTTTCGGCACTAAAGTTTCTGTTGAGTAAATTAGGATAACGATGCAAATATCCGCCATAATTACGGTATTTCTTTCTTCTGACTACTGATAACAATCCGTATTTTTGCATCACTCGCAGCACGGTCTTGGGATTGTGGTAAATACCGTTTCTTTCAAGCCATATATGCACTCTGCGATAGCCATAAGTATTTCCACACTTTTCTTGACATTCCCGAATTTTCTCTGCTAACGGAAGGTCCCGTGCGGGTAGATCCATTCGAGATACATACTCATAATACCCACTTCTGGAAACTTCGAAGAACCTACACATTTCACTGATTGAATATTTTTCTTTATGACGGTAGATCACCATATATTTTACACTTGTTCTCACTTCCTTTCTGCCAGCCAGAGAAAATCCCGCAACAATTCATTTTCCATTTTCAGTCGTTTGTTTTCATATTTGTATTCTTGTAAGGTTTTTGCTGGTTTTCGTCCACGTTGCTTTGGAACTCCCTGTACTTCTTTTTTTCTCTCTCGTTTCAGTAAGTTGTGAATCGGTCGGTCACCGGTTAATCCCAAAGTCTTTTCGACTTCCTTTTGCGTCATTCCTTGGTCGAGCATTTCTTTAATCTTTGGCAATAGAATTAATGTTTTTTGATAGTTTCTTGGCATAACAATAACCCCCTACTGTAGTATTATCCTACAATAGGGGGCTTTTGTCTATTGTCCGTTTTTAACGGACTTGTTCAAACGCTTTGAGAGGCTTTTTTTTAGCATTTTTCAACTATTTCCTTGGCGGTTAAGGGGAACAGGACGGGGCGCTCAGCCAATGCTGGGTTGTTAGGCTTATGAAGAATGAAATATTCCTTGCCGTCAAGAGCGGTAAAATGCATTCCGTGGCCGCCATCGTTTTCAAAAACGAGGTTATCTGAAATTGCCCATTTGCCACCGATTTTGCCATTATCCGAATAGGCGATACCCTCACAGTAGCCGCCGCCTTTAACAAAGCTTGCCCATACACAGCAGAGCTTTCCGACTTGCTTTACGATAAACGGACCGTCGGTTACAAAATTGCCCTCACCCTTGACACTTCTCATCCAAGGTGCATCCGAAGCGTGCCAAACTACACACGGCTCACCGTCGGCTTTTTTAAGGTCGTCGGTCAATTTCATGGCACACACAGTGCCGTCTTGAATTTGTATCCATTCG
>JAZRJL010000092.1:0-18760 GCA_045645805.1 Clostridia bacterium
CAAATACTTTTGTTATTTTTTTAAAGAAATGACCGGCAAGACCCCTGGCGAATATCTTAAAGGCTATAGGATTGAAAAGGCGGCAAGCAAGCTGATGTATACCGATTTAAGTGTTACAGAAATTGCCTATGCCAGCGGATTTAATGACTTGAGTTATTTTATAAAGACCTTTAAGGCACAAAAGGGAATATCACCCAAAAAGTTCAAAGGATAGCGAAATTTTTATTAGGAATTTCAGGTCTTGAAACTGTATTTTACAAACTTTTATTTGGTTGACAATAAATTGTCTGTGTGATAAAATTATTGCACAGATATTTTATTATAATAATAGAATGTAGGATAGGATATAAGCAGTATGAAAAAATGCCGTATAACTGTAATGAAAATAGCACGTTATGATGACTTGATAGAAAAATACGAAAATCCCATAGAGCATGCCTGCGATTTGAAGGAAGGGCAGGTATTTATTGCAAACGGCTGGCAAAAACCGGAGGGCTTGTGTGACAGTGCATGGGAAACCATGTCCCCCTTTGTATTGGCTTTGTCTCATGGTGGAGAAAATTTTTATGACGGATGGATGAAAAATAAAAAATCCGCAATGATATCATGTAATGACGGGTTTCGGCCGGTAAGCTTTTATATTGAAGCACTTGATGAAGATGCGGATATTGAATTATAAAATGTTTAATTATTACATAAATAATTTTGAGGAGTTTCTATTGGTGTAGGAAAACTAAAGGGAAGGCTGTGTTAAAACAATGAAGCTTAAATTTAAGGATTTGCTAAAGCTTGGTACAGGGGTATTTTTATTGTACCTTTGTATAAATTACTGGAAGAATGTTGCAGGAACTATTTCCATGGTAATAAGTGCAGCTTCTCCATTAATTATAGGTGGAATAGTTGCCTATTTTATAAATATAATTATGTCGTTTTATGAAAAACTATATTTTGCCAACAGCAAAAAGCTACTTGTTATAAAGTCACGTCGACCTGTTTGTATGACAATTGCATTTTTGTCGGTAATTGCGGTAATTTCACTTGTAATCAGGCTTGTTGTTCCACAATTTATATCTTGTATTCAGCTCCTTTTAAAAGAACTTCCGGGCGCACTTTCGTATCTCGTTTCAAAGGGTTATGAACTCCGTATTATCCCTGAAAATCTTGCTGAAATTCTAATGAATATAGACTGGCAGTCAAGGATAGGTGAAATTGTTGAAATGCTGACTGCCGGTGTGGGTAATATAATGAATGTAGCCGTCAAGGCGCTGACAACAGTTTTCTCCGGAGTTGTTACAACCTTGCTTAGTGTTATATTTGCTTTTTATCTTCTTGCATCAAAGGACAGAATAAAGGCGCAGTTTGTCCGTGTCTGCAAACACTATTTAAAACCATTGTGGTATAAAAAGTTTTTTTATGTACTTGATGTTTTAAACGATTGCTTTCACAGATATTTTGTGGGACAGTGTACCGAGGCAGTTGTTCTTGGTGTGCTTTGTACTTTTGGAATGTGGATATTCAGATTTCCTTACGCACCTATGATTGGTGCTCTTGTGGCTTTTACGGCACTTATCCCTGTTGCAGGTGCATATATCGGAGCAATTGTGGGGGCAATTATGCTGCTTACAATTTCACCGTTTAAGTCACTGATGTTTTTAATATTTATTGTAGTTCTTCAGCAAATTGAGGGCAATCTCATATACCCCAAGGTGGTGGGAAATTCCATAGGACTACCGGGGATATGGGTTCTGGCGGCGGTTACAATTGGTGGGGGAATAATGGGTGTTGCAGGTATGCTTGTTGGTGTGCCTGTTGCAGCTGCCATTTACCGGATTGTGCGTGACGACATAAATGGCAACAGCGTATTGACTGAAAAGTGAATTATTTGCAAAAATTCCTTGACATAAGAGCTTGTTTGGTGGTATAATAAAACAGTTCACGCAATGAAAATGTGTAAGTAGCAGGTAAAAGCCTTTTTTAGAGAGTTACCGTCGTGGGCTGAAAACGGTTTCAAAAGGGTTACTTGTGAATTTCAGCATTTGAGCGTTCTGTGAAAATCGTTTTGAATTAAACAGAGTGTTGCACGCACGAAAATAGTGCCAAAAGTGCAGAAGCAAGGCTTCTGAATTTGGGTGGTACCGCGGGTAGATTATGCTCGTCCCTGAATTTTCGGGGACGGGCTTTTTGTTTTATTAAACGGTATTTAGATATACAGAAAGGAAGAAAAATATGGCAGAACAAACAGTTAAGCTAAAGTCAGAACTTTTGGAAAAGCTGGCTGCGGCAAAGGATGTTCAGGAGCTTGAACAGATTCGTGTTGAGTATCTTGGAAAAAGCGGACTTATTACAGGCCTTTTAAAAGGAATGAAGGATTTGTCCATTGAGGAAAAAAAGACCTTTGGACAGGAGGTAAATGCACTTAAGGATGAAGCGGCGACCTTGATTGCCGAAAAGGGCGAGGAACTTAAAAATGCCGAAATCATGGCAGAAATTAATAAAATGCCTGAGTTTGATATTTCTATGCCTGCTAATCTTGAACGTGGCTCGTATCATCCCATCACCCTTGTTCAGCGTCAGTGTGAAAAGATATTTAAGTCAATGGGCTTTACTGTTGAGGATTACAGCGAGGTTGTTACTGATTACGAATGTTTTGAGTCTTTAAACATCCCCAAGCATCATCCGGCACGTGATATGCAGGATACTTATTATCTTGAAAACGGTCAGCTGCTTAAGTCACAGACCTCTGCAGCACAGAATGCAATATACAAAAAGTACAAGGACGCACTTGTGAATGACGGTGTTCCGATTAAGGCAATCTTCCCCGGAAGATGCTTCAGAAACGAAGCAACAGATGCCTGTCACGAGAATACATTCTTCCAGATGGAGGGTGTAATGGTTGACAAAAATATTTCCATTTCAAACCTTATTTTCTTTATGAAGACAATGCTTTCAGTGGTATTCCAAAAGGATATCAAGGTAAGACTGCGTCCCGGATTTTTCCCCTTTGTGGAACCCGGCTTTGAACTTGATATAAGCTGTCTTATCTGTGGTGGTGACGGTTGTCCGTCCTGCAAACACAGTGGTTGGCTTGAACTTTGTCCCTGCGGTATGATTCATCCAGAGGTTCTTAAGGCAGGTGGCATTGACCCTGATGAATACACAGGCTTTGCCTTTGGTCTTGGTCTTACCCGTCTTGCAATGATGAAGTACGGCGTAAAGGATATCCGTGATTTAAACAGCGGCAGTCTTAAAACATTGTCACAGTTCACCGACGACGAGTAGGAAAGGGGAGAAAAGAGATATGTTTTTATCAATGAATTGGATTTCAGACTTTGTAGATTTTACAGGTCTTGATAAATTAGAGCTTATCAGCCGTTTTTCACTTTCAACGGCTGAAGTTGAGAATGAAATTTTCCATAAGGGCAGTGATATTTCAGGTATTGTTGTTGCTGAAATTAAGGAAGTAAATGACCATCCTGACTCAAAAAAGCTTCACCTTTTAAAGGTTGATGCAGGTGACGGAAAGCTTACAGATGTTGTGTGCGGTGCACCCAATGTAAGAGTAGGTATGAAAACCGCATTTGCAAAAATTGGTGCAAAAATCGGTGAGATTGACATTACACCAAGGGATTTAGCAGGCTTTACCTCATATGGTATGTGCTGCAGCGAAAAGGAACTTGGAATTTCAGATGACCACGCAGGTATTATGGAGATTTTTGAGGATGTACCTTGTGGAACAGATGTAAAGGAAATTTACGATATTGAGGATATAATTTTTGAGGTTGACAACAAGTCACTTACAAATCGCCCTGACCTTTGGGGTCATTATGGTATTGCTCGTGAATTTGCGGCACTTGCAGGCAGAGAATTAAAGCCACTTGAATGTGTTAATCTTGAAGCATACAAAAACCTTCCTGCTGTTGATATGAAGATTGAGGACAAGCTTTGCCAAAGATACTCATGTATTCAAGTTGAAAATATAACGAAAAATGTAAGTCCTGTAAATATGCGTATTCGTCTTTTCTACTGCGGAATGAGAGGCATTAACCTTCTTGCAGACCTTACAAATTACCTTATGCTTGAAATGGGACAGCCAATGCACGCGTTTGATTCACGCAAGGTGGAAAAGCTGAGAATTAAGAGATTTGACCAATCTTTCACATTCCAGACTCTTGATGGTATTGAAAGAAACATTGATGAGAATACTCTTATGATTTGCAACGATAACACTCCTGTTGCAATCGCAGGTATTATGGGTGGACTTGATTCTGAAATTGTTGAGGATACCACAACCCTTACCCTTGAATCTGCAACCTTTGACGCCGTTTCAATCAGAAAGTCAACTGTCCGTCTTGCTCACCGCACCGACGCTTCGATGCGTTACGAAAAGTGTCTTGACCCTGAAATGACAGTTCCTGCAATTGGAAGATTTTTAAAGCTTTTGACTGACATTGATGATGGTGTTAAAGTAGTTTCGTCACTTACAGATGAATATGCAGTTAAATATGATACAGTTAATCTCGAATTTGATAAAACGTTTGTTGACCGTTATACAGGCATTGAAATCAGCAATGATACAATTGTAAAAACCCTTAAAGCTCTCGGCTTTGAGGTTGAACTTTCGGGAGATGATTTCAAGGTTACAGTTCCAAGCTGGAGAGCCACCAAGGACGTAACAATCAAGGCTGATATCATCGAGGAAATTACAAGAATTTACGGCTATGACAACTTTGATGTAAACACCGCTCTTGCACCGCTTTATCCTGTTCGTGCAGCTGAAGAAAAAACCGTTGAGGACAAACTTAAGGACCTTTTGGTAAAAAGATATTCACTTCACGAGCTTCATTCCTATGTATGGGCATATTATGATGAATACAAGGCTTTGGGTATTGAGGTTGAGGATAACATCAAGCTTGTAAACGCTACAAATCCCAATATTGAAACAATTCGCAAATCTATTATCCCTACGCAGCTTTGTCAGGTTAAGTATAACACAGCATATTCGGCAGACTTTGGCGTGTTTGAAGTGGGCAGAGTGGTAAACGGTGTGAATGCTGATAACCTTTGCGATGAAAGAAAGAAGCTTGCAATCACCCTGTTCTCAAAAACCAAGTCGGTTGAACAGCTTTATATGGAGCTTCGTGACATTCTTGCAGTTGCTGCAGATGATATCAAGCACGAAGCACTTACCTTTGAAACAAAAGAGGCTAAGCACTCATACCAGCATCTTAAAAACCTTAACAGAATTTTCTGTGGCGGAAAAGAGATTGGTGAGATAGGCATTGTTCACCCAGTTGTTTCAAAGAAGATAGACAAAAAGGCAGCTATTGTTTATGCAGAGCTTGATGTTCTTGACTTTGCAGAAATCAAGAATGCAAGCATATCTTATTGCGAGCCGTCAAAATTCCCTGAAATGGAAATTGATATTTCGTTTGTAAGTGACAAGTTTGCACCTATCGGTGATGCAATCAAGGCTGAAAACTGCAGTCTTATCAAGTCGGTAAGTGTTGTTGATACCTATACTGATGGAAACGGCAAGTCAATCACCGTCAGAATTTTGTTTGCACATCCCGAGCGTACACTTACCAAGGAAGAAACAATGGAGGTTGTTGATTCCATAATTGCAAGACTTGCAGAGAATGGAATAGAGATGAAGAAGTAAAGTTGATGTAAAAATAGTCCCAAAACATAAAAACAGTCGCAAAATTGCGACTGTTTTTGTGCTTTAATGTTTGATTTACCATTTTTCAGGCGGGTTTCCGCAATCCGGAACATCCATAGGAACACCATCTTGTTTTAATGATTCATAAGCAACAATACCGGGAATAGTATATCTTGCTGCAAGCCAGGCATTTACTGACGGCAAGGTGTTGTTGTATGCCGCCTTACAGAAGTCGTCAATAAGGAACTTGTGACTTGCCATATGTCCATTTTCAAGACCCTCGTATTCCTTGGGAAGTCTTTCCTTGCCCTGAACGGGAGAGTAGCTGTCCCATTGCCATTCGTGGTTTGCAACCTTGTTCTTGAAATCGGCAGTATCCTTGTTTTTGGTCATTTCTTCGGGGTTCAGGTAATCACTTACGTCGGTAAGCTCAACACCGTCTTGTGTATGCTTTGCAAAGACGTGCTGTGCATTTGAGAACTGATAGCCACCCAAAGTGCCGTAGAACGAAGATATAAATGAGCTGGGAGCCTTCCAGCCAATCCGGCGACATTTGTTTATGCGGATTACACCGCCGTTTGCAAGACGCATAAGTGAAAATGCGTTTGAGTAAACATTATCCCAAAGATTTATGCCTTTTTTGAAGTATGGATCATCTTCGGTATCTTCATAGCCCAATGCTGTAACCTTTGTTACATATGAATTTGTTGCATTCAGAATCATACCTAAGGAATGGGTAGGATAGTAAAAGGGCGGAACACCAAGTGCCTTAATGTCGCTTTGATGGTGTTCAGAAAAGTGTGCAATATCGTGATGATACTGTGCTTCGCCATAAACAAACTTACCAAATTCGTTTGCTTCGTTCTTTTCCTTACAAAACATTGAGCAGGGATAGTAAATACAGGTTTCGCCCATCATATATGTAAGGTGAGTTTCTTCAACAAGCTTTACAATTTCCTGACAATGTGTGATTTCTGATGCCATAGGTACAGCGCTGTAAACGTGTCTGCCAGCCTTTAATGACTGAATAACAAGTGGTCCGTGAGTATGACGAGGTGTAAAAATTGCTACGGCATTTATATCGGTTTCAAGCATTTCGTCAAGAGAATTGTAATATTCAATACCGAATTTTTCGCCAAATTCTTTTGCCTTTTCAATTTCGGTATCAGCACAGATAACTTTTTCAACAAATGGATGTGATTTAAATAGCTCGGTAAAGTTAATTGAGAATTCACCGCAGCCTAAGATCCCAACACGTAATTTTTCTTTCATAATTACTTTTCAACTCCTAACTTTTCGTATATTTTATTCCAACGTTCTTCCTGAGTGTCATCAACAAAAAAAGGTACAAAACCTAAAGAAAGGTAAAGCTTGATAGCAGGAAGTCTTTCGTCATCAGTACGTAGTACTGCTGTTTTAAAGCCTCGTGCGGCAATTTGATGAAGCACCGCTTCGCATGCGAGTCTGCCTGCACCAAGACCTCGTGCTTCGGGGTCGGTAGCTATCATATGAAACAAACCCTCACCTGGGAAAAGATGAAACTCAATTGCAGTTGCAGTTGCAATATCCACACCATCTTTTGAGATATAGAGAATATGCTCGGGGCTGTAATCTCCAACACCTATCATTGCTTCTTCAAAGGTGTAAGGTATGTTAAATGCTTTTTCTATCAGCATTTCCCAATTCCTTTCAGTTCCTTCAATATGGGTGTGAAGTCCAAATCCGGCAGGAAGCATAAAGGGAGGAAGCTTGTCCAGGTCGGTTTTCCTCATACAAAGTTTTGATTTCTCGTTCATTACAACACCTCTTTTTTATTGTTTTTTTTGATTATAGCATTAATAAATATTGCTGTCGTGTAAACTTGTTGCATTATCATTGTAAATTTGTAACCAATTTAAAAAAACTGTTGTCAAAATATCAAACAAGTGCTATACTTCTGTTTGTAATGATTGTATTATTGTAAGGGAGGTGTTTTGATGAGTGGAACAAAAAGCCGTTATAATATTTCCAAAATGCCCAACCAAAGCATTGCGGTAAGTCAATGTGGTTTGACGGAGTATGAAAAAGGGCAGGAGGTAAAGACCAGAGTTTATGGGCATTATGCCATTCATTTCATTTTAAAAGGAAAAGGTTTTTATACAATAAACGGCGAAACCTTTGAGCTTGGTGCTGGGCAAGGATTTTTGATTCCTCCCAACGTTCCTAATACTTACAAAGCGGATGAAAATGAGCCGTGGACGTACATATATGCAATTTTTTACGGACTTGATGACGATGCTTTGGTGCATTATGCGGGATTTGACAGCAACAAGCTGACCTTTTCCTATGAAATGACAGAGGATATGCTTCGTGACCTTTATGCAATGTATGGTGCGGGAGAGAATACGGGCACAAAGGGGTATGATGTAACGGGACATTTTCTTGTTATAATGAGCAGACTTGTAAAAGACAAGTCCGAAAGGCTTGGTGACAGCTATCTGCCTGAGCATTATGTTTCAAAAGCTATATCGTATATGGAGGATAACTATCCGTATGATATAAAAATATCAGACCTTGCTGAAATAGTTGGTATAAATCGTGTTTATCTTCACAAGCTGTTTGTTAAAAATACAGGGATTGGACCTGCGAAGTATCTTATGGAATGTCGTTTGAAAAAAGCCGAAACTTTGATGGAACACGAGGAATTGTCCCTTAGTGATATAGCTATTTCAACGGGTTTTTATGATGTTTCACATTTCTCAAAGGCATTTACAGCAAAAAACGGAATTTCGCCGGGTAAATACCGGCTTAACAAAAAGGAAGATGAAAGGGGATAATTTATATGTCAATGACGGTTGCTTATATTTTAATGACGGTAGCAATTTTGTTTACTGCAATAAGCAGTTGTATTCTTCACAAATTTAACAACAAGGGTATTGAGACAACGGGGGATTTATTCTTTTTTAATTCAGGGATAAGTCTTATCTGGACAATAATTATGACAGGGTGGTTTTTTGCTTCAGGCGAGGTGAAAATTAGTCCTGCAGCTTTGTTGTTTGGAATCATTTACGGCATTTTGCTATGTGCGTTTTTGTACTTTAAAACCACGGCACTTACAACAGGGCCTGTATCTCTTACAACATTAATTAGCTGTTGTGCTTTTGTGATTGCTACGGGGTTTGGTGTGGTTTATGCCAATGAAACAGTTAATGTTTTTCAGATTATAGGTATGCTGTTGCTGCTTGTTTCCCTTGTTTTTTGTGTTAATCCCAAAAAGAGCGGCGAAAAGCTTACGGTTAAGTGGTTTCTTTATGCATTTTTATTCTTTCTTGCAGGTGGATTTGTGGGAATCTTTTATAAGATATTCGGCAAATCTCCGGCGGCAGCCGAGGTCAACGGTATGATGCTTACCGCGGCTGTTGTTTCAATGGTTATGTTTGCGTTATTTGGTCTTGTGATAAACAAAGCAACCGGCAAGCCAATGCCAAGGATAAGAAAGAGTGCATTAATATATATACTTTTAGCAGGGGCAACAAGCTGTATTTACATAAGACTTAATGTTTCGTTATCGGCGGTAATTCCAAGTGCTGTGTTCTTCCCTGTAAGCAACGGATCAACGGTTATTCTGTCAACCCTTGCCGGCAAGTTATTGTTTGGCGAAAAGCTTAAGCACATTCAAAGCATTGGTATCTTAATAGGATTTATAGCTATTGTGATAACTGGCTGTGGTCAGGTAATATTTGATATGATTGTTTAATGAATGTAAAATACAAAACTCCCCGACAGTTCTTGTCGGGGAGTTTTTGCATATAAGCTTGTTTGCGGTTTAGTACATTCCGCCGCCGCCTGCCATTGCTGCAGCAGCTGCTGCATCTGCTGCAGGGTCGGGTTTATTTGCAACAACGCTCTCTGTTGTGAGAACCATTGATGCAACTGAAGCTGCGTTCTGGAGTGCTGAACGGGTAACCTTTGTGGGGTCAACAATACCGTTTTTAAGCATATCCATATATTCTTCGGTAAGTGCGTTATAGCCAATACCAACTTCACTTGCCTTAATCTTGTTTACAACAACCGAGCCCTCAACACCTGCATTGAACGCAATCTGGCGTACGGGTTCTTCAAGAGCACGAAGAACGGTTTTAACGCCAATCTTTTCATCGCCTTCAAGAGTGTTCATAAGAGCTTCAACTGCAGGCATAGCATTGATAAATGCTGTACCGCCACCGGCAACAATGCCTTCCTCAACAGCGGCACGGGTTGCTGCAAGAGCATCCTCAATTCTAAGCTTCTTTTCCTTCATTTCAACCTCGGTAGCAGCACCAACCTTGATAACTGCAACACCACCTGAGAGCTTTGCAAGTCTTTCCTGAAGTTTTTCTCTGTCGAAATCTGAAGATGTTTCTTCAATCTGGTTCTTAATCTGATTTACTCTTGACTTGATTGCAGCAGCATCACCTGCACCGTCAACAATAATTGTGTTTTCTTTCTGAACCTTTACCTGACGTGCACGACCAAGCTGGGAAATACTTGTTTCCTTAAGGTCAAGACCAAGTTCTTCTGAAATAACTGTACCGCCTGTAAGGATTGCGATATCTTCAAGCATTGCCTTTCTTCTGTCGCCAAAGCCGGGAGCTTTAACTGCAACGCAGGTGAATGTTCCACGAAGCTTGTTAACTATAAGAGTTGAAAGTGCTTCGCCTTCAATATCCTCAGCTATAATAAGAAGCTTTTTGCCCTGCTGAACGATTTGTTCAAGAAGAGGAAGAAGTTCCTGAATGTTTCCAATCTTTTTGTCTGTGATAAGAATATATGCGTCGTCGATTACAGCTTCCATCTTGTCGGTATCTGTAACCATATAAGGTGTGATATAACCTCTGTCAAACTGCATACCCTCAACAACCTCTGAATATGTTTCAGCGGTCTTTGATTCTTCAACAGTGATAACACCATCACTTGTAACCTTTTCCATAGCATCTGCGATAAGCTCGCCAATGCCGTCATCAGCTGCAGAAACAGCGGCAACACGTGCAATGTCATCACGTCCGCTTACCTTTTTGCTGTTTTTAACAACCTCGCCAACTGCAACTTCAACTGCCGATGCAATACCCTTTCTTACAATCATGGGGTTTGCACCTGCGGTAACATTTTTAAGACCCTCACGTACCAAAGCCTGTGCAAGAAGTGTTGCTGTTGTTGTACCATCACCTGCAATGTCATTTGTCTTTGATGCAACTTCTTTTACAAGCTGAGCACCCATATTTTCAAACGGGTCTTCAAGCTCAATTTCCTTTGCAATGGTGACACCATCGTTAGTGATAAGGGGTGCACCGAATTTCTTGTCAAGAACAACGTTTCTGCCCTTGGGACCAAGTGTAACCTTTACGGTATCTGCAAGCTGATTTACGCCTTTTTCAAGAGCGTGTCTTGCGTCTTCTCCAAATAAAATCTGTTTTGCCATAACTTTAACCTCCTGATATTTTTATTAGCCTTCGATTTTAGCAAGAACATCATTCTGACGAAGAATGATATATTCCTCACCATCAAGCTTAACCTCTGTGCCTGCGTACTTGCTCATAAGAACCTTGTCGCCAACTTTCAGCTCCATAACAACTTCCTTGCCGTCAACCACGCCACCGGGACCAACTGCTACAACTTCAGCAACCTGGGGTTTTTCCTTTGCAGCACCTGCAAGGATAATTCCGCTTTTTGTGGTTTCTTCAGCTTCCACCATTTTAATAACAACTCTGTCTGCCAATGGTTTAATGTTCATTTTAAATCCTCCTTAATAATGTGGAAGGTACAGTGTTTGTACCTCGTATTTACAAAATGTGTTAGCACTCTCTGTTGATGAGTGCTAACACTAATTATATTACAAAATAATAAAATTTCAACTTTGATTAGAGTGGATTATTAGGGATTATGAGTGATTAGATTAAATTATACATCAAAAACTGCCCTAATTGGATAATTTTACATAATAAGTGCAACTGCAGAGGAGGAAATACCCTCTTTTCTGCCTTCAAAACCAAGATGTTCGGTTGTTGTTGCTTTTACGCTGATTTGGGATATATTAATATTTAGTGCGTTGGCAATGTTTTTTTGCATAGTATCAATATGAGGTGCAAGCTTTGGAGCTTGTGCCACAATGCACGAATCAATATTTGAAATATTAAAGCCGTTGTCCCTTAAAAGTCTGCCGACACAGGACAAAAGTATAAGGCTGTCAGCACCCTTGTATTTTGGGTCGGTATCGGGGAAGTGTTTGCCTATATCACCAAGAGCGGCAGCACCAAGAAGTGCGTCCATTATTGCATGGACAAGAACATCTGCATCCGAATGACCTAAAAGCCCCGTTTCATACGGTATATCCACACCGCCGAGTATCAGTTTTCTGTCCTTGCTGAAAGCATGGACATCATATCCAAAACCTATACGCATAAAGTTTCCATCCTTACTTATTTTTCTTCAGGTAACTGTTTATTGCCTCGGCAACAGGTAAATCCTCGGGTGTTGTTACCTTTATATTAGTATATTCGCCGGGAGAAATATGTATTTTTACTCCCATTCTTTCCATTACCGAGCAGTCATCTGTGCCATCAAAGCCGGCTTCCTTTGCTTGAATATACGCAAGCTTAAGCTCGTCGCATCTGAATACCTGGGGAGTCTGGATAAGACGCAGGGTACTTCGCTCAGGGGTAGCGTCAACAACCTCGTCAGCATTTGTTATCTTGACAGTATCTTTGGGAACAACTCCGGGGGCGGCAGCACCGAATTTTGCAGCAATTTCCACAGTTTTGTCAATAAGACCGGCGGTTACAAAGGGTCTTGCTCCGTCGTGAACCGCAATAAGAGAATCGTTGTCTGCACATTCAAGACCGCACATAACAGACTCACCTCGGGTTTTACCTCCAGGAACGATAGAGGAGACTTTTTTGATATTAAACTCACGAACAAGGTCGTTAACGGTGAGGATATCTTCCTGCCGAGTAACAATAATTATTTTGCCAATGGCTTTTGCTGATGCAAAGCTTTGCAGTGTGCGGGCAAGAACAGGGGTATCGTCAATAAAAAGAAATTGCTTGTTAGTATTTTTACCCATTCTGCTGCTTGAACCTGCGGCTACAATAATTGCCGTAGCGGTAGGGAGCTGTTTTGCCATATTAAAACCTCCGTTAAAATCAGCCTTCAAGCAAAAGCTGTTCAATTTCTGTATATGTTTTATCCTTTGCCAGAACAAGCTCTGAAATAAGGATGTTTTTTGCATTTGAAAGCATTTTTCTTTCGGCGTTTGAAAGTGATTTCTTTCTATCACGAAGCAAAAGAGTTTTTGCAACGGTGGCAACATCAATCAAATCTCCGCCCTTGAGTTTTTCAATATTGTCTCTGTATCTTTGGTTCCAGTTATCGTTGCAGTCCTCACTGCAGGTATGGAAATGATTGATAGCCTCGTTGGCGGCATCGTCTGACGAAATTTTTCTGATGCCGATGGTTTGGGTGTTATTTACGGGGAGCATGACCTTCATATCGCTGACAGAGATTTGCATAACATAATATTTATGAACCTCGCCTAAAATCTTTTTTTCTTCGATGTCGACAATGATGCCGGCTCCATGCATTGGATAAACTATTCTGTCGCCTATGTGAAACACTAAAAAGACTTCCCTTCAAACATTTAAGTTTTTTATTTTGCGGTAGCTGCCTGATGTAAACAGCCCCATATATATATTTATTATATTATTTTAAAAATTATTTGCAGAATTTCTGCAGAACTTCGGATATATCCGAAAACGGGTAAAGCTGAATATTGTCAAATTTTCGAAGTTTCTCAATACCTATACGGGGAACAATACATTTTTTAAAGCCAAGCTTTTCACATTCTGCAATTCTTGCCTCCAAAAAGCTGCAGCTTCGTATCTCGCCGGTAAGACCAACTTCGCCGATTGCTACGGTGTCTGCATCAACAGCAATACCCCGGCAGCTTGATGCGACGGCAAGGATAATGCCAAGGTCTGCGGCAGGCTCGGATATTTTAAGACCGCCTACAATATTTATATATGCATCCAAAAGTGACATTTTAAGACCGCATCGCTTTTCAAGAACTGCCATCAGCATAAGTGTTCGTGAAAGGTCAGGTCCGCTTGTCATACGCCTTGGATTGCCGAATGCGGTAGGTGATACAAGCGCCTGAATTTCGGCAAGTACGGGGCGTGTGCCCTCCATTGTGCATATTATGCACGAGCCGGAAACGTTTTCAGGTCTGCCCGAGAGCATTGCCTGTGACGGATTGGGAATTTCCTCAAGTCCGCTGCCATGCATTTCAAAAACACCAATTTCATTGGTTGAACCAAAACGGTTTTTTACTGCACGCAATACCCTGAATGCCTGATGCCGGTCACCCTCAAAATAAAGTACCGAGTCAACTATATGTTCCAGAATTTTAGGGCCTGCAAGTGAGCCTTCTTTGGTGACGTGACCAACAAGAAAGACCGAAATGGAATTTTCTTTTGCAATCTTCATCAGTACGGTTGCTGTGTCACGGATTTGTGTGATGCTTCCGGGAGTAGATTGAATTTCGGGGTTATACATTGTTTGTACCGAATCTACAATCAAAATATCAGGTTTTTCTTTAAAAACACAATCACAAATAAAGCTCATATTTGTTTCAGAGTAGATTTTTAAATTAGGAGTATCAATGCCAAGTCTGTCCGCCCGAAGTTTTATCTGTCGCTGTGATTCTTCGCCAGAAACATAAAGGATTTGTTTTGTTTTGCCTAAATGTTGACAAATCTGAAGCAAAAGAGTTGATTTTCCGATGCCGGGGTCGCCACCTACCAGAACAAGGGAGCCACTGACAAGTCCACCGCCAAGGACACGGTCAAGTTCACCAAGACCCGTAAGGGTGCGTTCTTCGTCATTGGTTTTTATATCATTTATAGCCTTTGGCTCTGTCGAAGCAGACGTTGCCGCTGCTACAAGTGACATTTTGCCGGACTTGGGCAATTCATGGACAACTTCTTCTTCGATTGTGTTCCAGGAATTACAGGTTGTGCATTTTCCCATCCATTTGGGAAATTTCGCACCACATTCGGAACAAACATAGACGGTTTTTGTTTTCATAAAAAGTATAACCTCTTTTTGGAAAAAATTACTTAAGCGTTAATTTGTATCAACTAAGCCTTCCGCGGGTTAAGTGTATTTTTAGCTGCGGTAAAGGTGTTTTGCATTAGCATTGCAATTGTCATAGGACCTACACCGCCGGGAACGGGTGTGATTGCCCCTGCAATTTTTTCAACATTTTCAAAGTCAACATCGCCAACAAGTCTGCCGTCTTCAAGGCGGTTCATACCAACATCAATTACAACAGCACCAGGTTTTACCATATCCTTGGTGATGAAATTTGCTTTGCCAACAGCTGCAACAAGAATATCTGCAGTTTTGGTGATTTCGCTTATGTTTTTGGTGCGTGAATGACATGTGGTAACAGTTCCGTTTTTGTGAAGAAGAAGCATACTCATTGGTTTGCCAACAATATTACTTCTGCCCACAACAACACAGGTTTTGCCTTCAACCTCAACACCGCTTTCGTGGATAAGCTCCATAATGCCCGCAGGTGTGCATGGTACAAAGTCATAGTCACCAATCATAATTTTGCCTACATTGACAGGGTGAAAGGCATCAACGTCCTTTTCGGGGTTGATTGTGTTTATTACTGCCTTTTCATCAAGGTGTTTTGGCAGTGGCAGCTGAACAAGTATACCGTGAACCTTGTCGTCATTGTTAAGCTTATTGACAAGTGCAACAAGCTCTTCCTGAGTAGTTTCTTCGGGCAATGCAAATTTTTCAGAATGCATACCAAGCTCCTGACACATTGCTTCCTTTCTGCCTACATATACCTTAGAAGCAGGGTCTTCACCTACTATGATTACGGCGAGACCGGGCAGAACGCCCTTTGCCTTCAATTCTTCGATTTCCTTTTTCAGATTTCCCTTTATTCTTGCGGACACTGTTTTTCCGCTGAGAAGTGTTGCCATTTTTAAATTCTCCTTTTGTTGGTTTTATTAAACAGTTTGGGCCAAAGCCAACAAGATCTAGCCTGTCGGCTGCTTTCAGGGCATCAAGAACCAAAATATAATTTTCGGTTTTTTTGAATTGCAGAAGTGCCCTTTGCATTTTCTTTTCTTTGTAATCCTTTGGCACATAGACCTGATTCATTGTTCTTGGGTCAAGTCCTGTGTAGTACATACAGGTCGAAATGCTGCCTGGTGTGGGATAAAAGTCCTGAACCTGCTCAGGACTGATTTTATTTTTATTTAAATACTCCGCAAGCTTTACTGCATCTTTAAGCCGGCTGCCCGGATGTGAGGACATAAGGTATGGAACAACAAATTGTTCCTTGCCGCTTTCCTTGTTTATTTTTTCAAATCTTTCGGTAAATTTTTCATAAACCTTATGCTCGGGCTTGCCCATAATCTTAAGAACACTGTCTGAAACGTGCTCGGGTGCGACCCTGAGCTGACCACTTATATGATGCCGGCACAGCTCTCTGAAAAACGAGGTGTCCTTGTCGGCAAGCAGATAGTCAAAGCGTATCCCTGAGCGGATAAATACTTTTTTCACTTTTGGCAGTTTGCGAAGCTTTTGCAAAAGCTCAAGGTAGTCGCTGTGGGAAACCTCAAGGTTTTTACAGGGAGTGGGGAAAAGGCATTGCCTTTCCTTGCATACTCCGTATTTAAGTTGTTTCTTACATGAGGCTGCTCGAAAGTTTGCGGTTGGTCCGCCAACATCGTGGATATAGCCTTTGAAGTTTGGTTTTTGTGTCAGTTTTTTTGCTTCACGGATTATGGAATCGTGACTGCGTGCTGTGACTGTTCTGCCCTGATGAAAAGCAAGAGTGCAAAAGTTGCAGGCACCAAAACAGCCTCGGCACGAGGTTATACTGAATTCAATTTCCGTTATGGCAGGCACACCGCCACAGGCTTTGTATATGGGGTGGTATGTTCCTTCAAATGGCAGCTCATACACATTGTCAAGCTCCTCGGTCGTGAGGGGTGGTGACGGAGGCAGCTGCACAAGATATTTGTTTTTGTTGTCAAGCTGTGCAAGAGGCTTGCCCCGGAAGGCATCCTGCTCGTCATACTGAAGCTTTGTTGCAACGGCATAGCTTTTTTTGTCGGCTGAAACCTCGTCAAAGGATGGGATAATGACTGTACCTTCGGGAAGCTGAGTGTCGGTATCTTCAAGGTATGCTGTTCCGTTAATGCTTTTTATTTCGTTTACAGGAACACCCATATCTAAAAGCTTTGCGATTTCAACAACCTGATGCTCGCCCATGCCATATACCAAAATATCAGCACCGCTGTCAACAAGGATGCTTCGACGAACTTTGTCCGACCAGTAATCATAATGTGCAAAACGTCTTAGGCTTGCCTCAATACCGCCTATAATAATTGGTATTTTTCTGCCGTAGGCTTCACGGATGCGATTGCAATAGACTATTGTAGCTCGGTCGGGTCTCAATCCTGCCTTTCCGCCAGGGGAATACATATCCTGAGACCGGACTTTTTTGGAGGCGGTATAATGGCTGACCATTGAATCAATATTCCCTGCCGAAACAAGGAATCCAAGACGTGGTTCGCCAAGTACTTTAAAAGCATTACAACTGTGCCAGTCAGGTTGGGCAATAATCCCAACTGAAAAGCCATAACTCTCGAGAAGTCTTGAGAGAATTGCTGCACCAAAGCTTGAATGGTCAACATATGCATCACCGGTTACAAAAATAAAGTCAAGCTGATTTATATTTTGTTTTTTCAAATCATCCTTTGAGATGGGAAGAAACATAGTAAAAAGCCTTTCGCAATTTTTAGTTATACATATATATAATACCACGAAAACCAAATTTTTTCAACATTAATTTTGTATAATTTTTACTTGACGTTGCAGCAATAGGGTTGTATAATAGTTTAATATATTGACACATAAATATCAAAGTTTAAGGAGAATGAAAAAATGAGAACAATTATTACTGTTATGGGTATGGACAAAACAGGTATCATTGCAAAGGTAAGTGATTGTCTTTACCGCCACAAGGTAAATATTCTTGATATAAACCAGACCATTATGCAGGAGATATTTACAATGGTTATGCTTGTTGATATGAAAGAGGGTAAGGAAAACAGTGTTACCATTCTTAATGAGCTTGAAAAAATCGGAAAGGAAATAGGCGTTGATATCCGTATGCAGAATGAGGAAATCTTCCATTCAATGCACAGAATTTAATCCGGAGGTCAGCACATTATGATAAATACAAGAGAAATTACAGAAACGATAAAAATGATTGATGACCAGCATCTGGACATCAGAACAATAACTATGGGTATTTCCTTGCTTGATTGCATTGACAGCGACCCCAAACGTGCCTGTGAAAAGATTTATGACAAAATTACAAGATATGCAAAAGACCTGGTAAAGACAGGCGAAGAGATAAGCGTTCAATATGGTATTCCCATTATAAACAAGCGTATTTCGGTTACACCAATTTCGCTTATTGCAGGGGCAAGTGATGCAAAGGATTATGTTGAATTTGCAAAGACCCTTAACCATGCTGCAACAGAAACCGGTGTAAACTTTATCGGCGGCTTTTCGGCATTGGTACATAAAGGTTTTGCCAAGGGAGACAGAATTCTTATTGATTCAATTCCCGAGGCTTTGGCGGTTACCGACAAAGTATGTTCGTCAGTTGGAGTTGCTACCACAAAGGCAGGTATAAATATGGATGCGGTAAAGCTTATGGGCGAAACCATAGTAAAAACCGCACAACTGACAGCAGACAGAGATTCATTTGGCTGTGCCAAGCTGGTTGTCTTTTCAAATGCGGTTGAAGATAACCCGTTTATGGCAGGTGCTTTCCACGGTGTTGGCGAGGGCGATGCTGTTATAAACGTAGGTGTCAGCGGTCCCGGTGTTGTAAAATCTGCTCTTGAAAAGGTAAAGGGTCAGGATTTTGGTACAGTTGCCGAAACAATAAAGAAAACTGCGTTTAAAATTACCCGTATGGGTCAGCTTGTGGCTCAGGAGGCTTCAAAACGTCTTAATGTACCTTTTGGTATAGTAGACCTGTCACTT
>JAZRJL010000093.1:0-7528 GCA_045645805.1 Clostridia bacterium
GTACAGACTTCAATAATTTAAAACTTGTTGCAAAAGGCTACAACACTGGAAACGAAACAGAAGTATCAATGATAGCAGGTTTTTATGAAAACGGTGAAGGGGTAAGATTCGACACATGTGGTATGGACAAGAAAACTATATATCAGGGAACCTTCAGTGAGGAATATTTAATAGAGAATCAGGAAACGACCGGAGATAAGCTTAAAATTTTCATATGGAATACAGAAAATATTAAACCTTTTGCAGACAGCCTGGAATACTACCTGCCACAGCAAACAGAGTAAAAATATGTTAAAAATATAGTAGAGTGAAAAAAGAAATGAAAAAGAATTTATGTATCAAATTAATATGCTTGAGTTTAGCTATGGTTATGATGGTATCAAGTTGTGTACTGACAGCAAATGCGTCTGTTGACGAGGTTGCACTAGATGATAATGTGTACAACCTTGTTACTTCTATTAACGGCAACGCGTCTACAAGTAGGGGATTTGCGTGGACTGCGGTTGATGGCTGAGAAAATATGGTTTTACGTTATGCAAAGGCAGGTACAGCAGAATTTATTGAGGTTACTCCTGAAATGATTGATAAAGGGACGCACCTTTATTACAAGGCGGATGTTGTTAATTTAAATTCGGATACGGACTATACATATTATATTGGGAAAAGCAATTCCGATGAATGGTATGGACCTTTTGAATTTAAAACAATGGCGGAGAATGTTCAGTCTTTTTCGTTTGTGGGTGTTTCGGATACGCAGGGGAGTCAAGAAGCTTCATATGAATATTTCAAGAGAGATATTAAAGCGGCTGTCAAAGATTGTCAAGATACGGCTTTTATAGTTAATCTTGGCGATTTGGTAGATCTGGGTTATGACGAACAACAATGGAAATGGCATTTTAAAGCTCTTCAGGGTTATGTTGAAAGTATTCCGTATATGGGCGTTGTTGGAAATCATGATGCTGTTGATTCTGCTGACAACAAAATATGGGGGGCAACAGAAAACTTCAGCCTTCATTTTAATCATCCCGATAACGGTGCCGAAGCAATGGCAAAGATATCACCTGATGATATGATAACTAATAGGTACAAAAGCATGGCGGAAAATCTCGAAGATACATTTTATTCGTTTGACTATGGCAATGCACACTTTTCTGTGATTAACACTGCTACCGAAGTGAGTTTGAGTGGGGAGTATGGTGCAGATTACAGACGGATTCTTCAGGTTCAGAGAGACTGGCTCAAAACTGATTTGGAGAATACGGACAAAAAGTGGAAGATTGTTCTTATGCACATGGGTGGATACCGTGCGGATTTGAGACGTAAGGATATAGCATCTGTGGAGTATTTCGGGGATATAATTGATGATAACTGTGTAGATCTTGTACTTCAGGGACATGACCATATTTATATGAGAAGTTATCCAATTGTTGCTGGAAATATCTCGAAACAGGGCTATGAAAAGATAGACTCGACTTTTCTTGGAACAACTTACACAGTTTTAGGAGCTTCGGCAACCAAGAGATATGAAGAATCATCACTTGAAGGACCGGGCGAACATGTGTATATTTATGAAAACACACCAGCAAATCAACCTGTTTACTGTGTTTTCAATGTAAACGACGAGAGTATTGAGGTAATCGCAAAGCAACTGGATGGAACTGTGCTTGATAAATATAGCATTGTTCAGTCTAATTTAAAAAATATTGGTGATGCAGTTGTTGAAGCAGGGTCCGATAGGGTGATGGTGAAAGGCCTTGTAGGCACTATGGCTAATGTAACTATTTTAGTAACTTATCCCGATGCTGAAAATATGGAAAAAGTTGAGGATATTGTTTATATGGATCAGCTTAAAACAGATGATAAGGGTACATATTATTTTGTTTTTTCCGATAAGAAGAAGGAAATTGGAGAATATAAAATAATGATGAATATTCAGGGGAAAATGGATGAATACAGTTATATGTATCAACCTAAACTTTATCTAGTGGAAGATGGATACGAAATCAACAAACTGAGTGACATCAAGGGAGATTCGTTAAATGCAAAAATGGAAATCATCAACACGGATAACGGTAGACTTTATTGTGCACAATTTAAAGATAAAATACTTGTAAATCTGTCTATGGTGGATATTGATACTGGGATTAGTGGGGGAACGACATTGTCATATCTCGGGAGCAGTAACGTTGACGAAAGAAAATTGTTCTTTTGGGATCGTACATCCAGCGCCCCACTTATTAGTCCGGTAATTATAAAATAAGGGAAAGAGAATCATCATTAAGCAAGAACAATGCACATATAGGGGAAAGCATGAGATGAACTTGAGATTTTTATGTGGTTGACAGAAAAACTAAATTCACTGGCAGACAGCTTGAAATATTACTTACTGTAGGTATAGGATAGGAAGGATAAAATAATTTAGACTTTGCTATGAAACGGAAATGAGGCGTTATATAAAATATTTTGACAAATTTAGTTCAAATACATATGCAGGAAGTGCAAATCAACTATTTTTTGAAATGAATGAAAATGAAATATGCACAGGCAGAATATTTTATAAAATATCAGTTGGTGGAGAGTATAACTATTCGATTTTGTTTTCAAATATTATAGATAGTACTTTTGACGATGGAAGGATAAGTCATAAAAATTTAATTTGTGATGAATGGATAATACATAGTGCTAAGATTGGTAGATGTAAAAAATGGAACGATAAGAAGCCTCTTGAACAATTAGTTATGGATTCGGATATAGTGGTTTTGGATTTTAAGGAAATCCATTTTGAAGGGAAAATGTCAAAAGTTGTCATGCCGGGTGAATTTTTTACGTCTGATCCTGTAAAATTTTTGTTTGATGCGGGTGATTATCTTTGCCTTGAAATATCGTTTTCCGGTAAAATGATTCCGTATCATGAACAAACATTACTACCTGTTTATATTAAGAAAAAAGATGGTTGGGAATATTCAAAGCGTATGCCATTTGCTGGTATGATAGGGTGCGACAGAAAGGTAAAGAGTAGAGTTGCATATTGGGGAGATTCTATTACTCAGGGGTGTGGAACGGCTCATAATTCGTATTTACACTGGAATGCGATTCTTTCTGAAAAACTTGGTTCTCAATATTCGTATTGGAATTTGGGCGTTGGTTTCGGCAGAGCAAGTGATGCTGCTTCCGGAGGAGCTTGGCTATATAAAGCTACACAAAATGATATAGTTTTTGTGTGTTATGGAGTAAACGATCTTTTGCAAGGTCAGTCAGAAGAACAAATAAAAGCTGATTTGACATATATTACAAATACGCTGAAGAAAATAGGTAAAAAAGTTATTTTACAGACTATACCACCGTTCGACTATGAGGGTGAAAATGTTGAGAAGTGGAAAAATATAAATCATTATATTTTAACCGAATTGAAGAATATAGTGGATTTGGTCTTTGATAACACCCAAATTTTGGGCAAAAAAGAAACTCCGCAATGTGCAATGTATGGTGGTCATCCTAACGAAGAGGGTTGTGCAGTATGGGCTAAGTGCCTGTATGAGAAAATTCTGGAATCTAAAGTTTTATAAACAGTTTGAGTTTAGTTTCTTACTTGTTTTTGTACGAACGATACAAAATATGTTGAAAATCGTTGGAAGGAAGATGTAGTATGATAAATACAGTATTAGGACATGTAGACGAAAATGAAATAAAGACGGTTCTTTCTCATGAACACATATGTTGTTACTCGGAATACCTACAGAAAATGTCTAAAAACAAAATTGGGAAAGAGAAGATTTTAAAAGTAGCTGTTGATGAATTAAAACGTCTTAAACAAGCATATGAAGTAAATTTGTTTGTTGACTGTACTCCTGTAAATATAGGCAGAGATATTGAACTTTTAAAGGCTGTTTCATATGAAAGTGGTGTTCATATTGTATGTTCTACGGGGTTTTACTATACTGAGGAAATCATATTATATGATACGCCGGTTGAAACTTTAGTAGAATACTATTTGGATGATGTAAAAAGTATTAACGCTGGTGTAATAAAAGCAGCAGTGGAGATGGAGAGCTTGAGTGCATTAAACGAAAAGTTCCTGATAGCTTCTGCTAAGACGCAATTAGAGACAGAATTGCCTATAATACTTCATACAAATGCAAAAAATAAAAATGCCCCAAAAGCATTAGATATATTATTTAATCAGGGCATAAAGCCTTCTTGCATTACTGTTGCTCATTTAAGTGATACGGAGGATGTAGAATATATTTTAGAAATTGCCGAAAAAGGATGTTACATAGGGTTAGACAGACTATATTCAAATGTGTCAGATAGCTATATTACAAGAAAGCTTAACACCATTAATAAACTTGTAGATGCAGGGTTTGTTGATAAAATCATTCTTTCACATGATGAACTTATGTATAATGGATTTAATTCTGATCCACAGATAAAAACGCATCCCAGATATAGTTATGTTTTTGATAATATTTTATGCAGATTACAAAGGGATGTTGCGGAAAAAATAATTAGAAAAAATCCAATTAGAATGTTAAAATGTGAATAAATAATTAAACAGAATATAGAGTATATAATGTGTTATAAATTTGATAATAGATTTTCATATAATATACTCATTAAATGAAAGGAATAATCAAAATGAAACTGAACAAACTTTATCAATATAAAACTACACCTATTGCAGAAAAGGATGCAATTATTGTAGGAGAAAAATATCGTTTTACAATTCTAACATCTCGATTATTAAGGATTGAATATAGTGAAACAGGTCATTTTGAAGACCGTGCAACACAAACCGTAATAAACAGAGAGTTTGATGTTCCGCAGTTTACGGTTAAAAAATCAAATGGACTCCTAACGCTCACGACCGAACATATTGAACTTACATATGATATAGACAAGCCATTTTTACCAACCACTCTTAAAATTTGCTACATAGGTAAAAACTCTGGAGTGAAAGCGGGAGATGGTTCTACAGTATGGAGTTTTGGAACTTGCCGTGATAAAAATCTGCGCGGAACGGCTCGAACTCTTGATTGCATAAATGGAGCTTGTGAACTCGAAAACGGTCTAATGAGTTTGGGGAACATTACTGTTCTTGATGATAGCAATTCATTGATTATATTTGAAGATGGTACGATCAATCCTCGTGAGGAAAAAACAATTGATCAGTATCTGTTTTGTTATGGGGATATCAAAAAAAGATTTGATTATAAAGCATGCCTTCGTGACTTTTATAGACTTACCGGGAATACACCTCTTTTGCCACGTTTTGCTTTCGGTAACTGGTGGAGCAGGTATCATGCATATACTCAAGAGGAATATATAAATCTTATGAAAAAATTCAAGACAGAGGATATTCCTTTCAGTGTTGCGGTGATTGATATGGATTGGCACTATGTTAAGATAGATTCCAAATACGGAACTGGTTGGACGGGTTATACATGGAACAAAGACTTATTCCCTGATTACAAAGAGTTTCTTAAAATTCTTCACGATGAAGGGTTGGAGCCGAGTCTTAATCTTCATCCGCAGGAGGGTGTTCATGCACATGAGGATGCGTATAAAGATATGGCAACAGCTATGGGTATTAACCCTGAAACTGAATGCCCGGTTCCATTTGAAATAGAAAACCCCAAGTTTATAGAAAACTATTTTAAGCATCTGCATCATCCACTTGAAAAAGATGGTGTACGTTTTTGGTGGATGGATTGGCAACAAGGCAATACCACGAGAGTTGAAGGTCTCGATCCATTATGGATGCTTAATCATTTTCATTATATAGATAATTGTAAAAATAACAATCGTGGACTTTTGTTTTCTCGCTATGCAGGGCCGGGAAGTCATCGTTATCCTATCGGATTTTCAGGCGATACTCATATTAGTTGGGAATCATTAGAATTTCAACCATACTTTACAGCAACAGCTTCAAATATTGGTTATGGTTGGTGGAGTCACGATATAGGAGGTCATTATAGAGGTCAACGAGATGACGAACTTACAACCAGATGGTTTCAACTTGGTACATTTTCTCCAATTAACCGTTTGCATAGTTCGAATAGTGAGTTTTTAGGTAAAGAACCATGGAAATATAATAAGATTTCAGAAATATCTATGAAAAAATTTCTAAAATTGCGGCATGAACTTATTCCTTATCTTTATAGTATGAATTATCGTGCATCCAAATTTGGTGAACCTCTTGTTGAGCCACTCTATTACGAGTATCCTTGCATAGAAGCTTACGAGTTTAAAAATGAGTTTATATTTGGAACTGAAATGATAGTTTCGCCTATCACATCTCCGCATGATGAAAAAACTACTATGGGAAGCGTAAAAACATATATTCCAAATGGTGTATGGTATGACTTTTTCAATAATATGCGTTATGAAGGTGGGAAGACGCTTACTTTATTTAGAGATATGTATGAAATGCCTGTTTTGGTAAAAAGTGGAGGCATTGTACCGATGTCAAAATTAACCCATATAAATGACGTTGAAAATCCTGAAAGCATGAAAATTAAAGTTTTTGCAGGTAGTAGTAATTCTTTTGAACTTTATGAAGATGATGGAAACACTAATGCATATAAAGATGGTGAATTCGCTATCACAAAAATGCAACTTGAATGGAGTGAAAAACCATGTTTTACAATTCATGCACCTTTGGGGGTTCACACTTTCCTTCCATCTAAACGTAACTTTGAGATAGAATTCATAGGAATTGAAGAGGCTTTTAATATTACTGTTACAGAAAATGGCATCGAAAAAGATTTTACCTGTTCTTATACAGATGGAACGATGGTTGTTTCGATATTAGGTGTTTCTGATACACTTTGTGTGAAGTTTAACGATGAGGTAAAAGTTTCTAAAAATAATACATATGAGCGTCTTTCAAGATTTATTGAAAAAATCGAAAAGGTTGATAACACTCAGAAAGGCGTTATACTTTATTTAATAAAGAAAAACGAAAATCAAAACAGACTTCTGTGTGACATTATGCAACTTGGTGTTGATGAGAAAGTTCTTCTTGCTTTAAGTGAAATAATAACTGCTGAGTACTAATAGAGAGTGTGAAAAATGAGTTGCTCCCACGATAAAGATAGCTCCACAATTCTAACGATTGTGAGGACAACTCGTTTTATAATTTCTTTTATTTGATAGCTACACAGAATACTTTCTATAGTATCCTTGATTTGTAGATGCAAGAAAAAAAAATCACTTTTATTATAACGTATAGTAGAGAAATTGTCAATATGTATGAAATTAATGGTAAAAAAGCTGGATAGATTATACTTTATGTTGGCATTTATTTGTCTGAAATAAGATTGGGTGATATATTTATACAATTTTTTGATATATTTATACAATTTTTTGATATATAAATACAAGTTAAAAAGAACAGAGAATGCTATAATGAAAAAGTAAAGTAGAGGTATATTTGAATTTATTAAATTTAGGATAGGGGACAATGTGTAAATGAGAATTAAAGTTTTAAAAGAGTATAAATTAGGGATTAAACCTAAACAGGTAAGAA